>JAQTOQ010000007.1 GCA_028713245.1 Sulfuricurvum sp.
AGACTTCTTCCAAGGTAATTAGTGTTTTGATTCCCATCAGTGTCCCCGATTACGGTGCAAGATCAAATAGATGAAAAATGGTCCGCCCAGCAGCGAGGTGATCACACCGATAGGAATATCGGAAGAGGCCCCCAAATTTCGGGCGACTAGATCACATAAAACTAAAAAGACTCCGCCATAAAAAAAGGTAGGGAAGATGAGCTGATCGCTACTTTTTTGATACAGGGTTTTGATGATGTGGGGAACGATTAGCCCCACAAATCCAATCGGCCCTACGACGCTGACACACACGGCAATGGCAAGCGAGGTGAGCAACAGGAGCAGCATCGTAATTTTCCCTACTTCTATCCCTTTAAGAAAAGCGAAATCGAGTGATGCGAGCAGCAGTTTTAGCTCCTTGCGATACCCATGGATCGTTGCCAACAGTAAAAGCGAAACGCCGGCGACAGGATAGACGAAATCAAAGCCGATGATATTCAAACTTCCCATCGTGAAGCGGACAATGGAGTAGCTTTGCGAAAAATCACTGAGAAAAAACAGGATCATAAGTGCCGCTGAATAGAAAAAAGAGAGAGCGACTCCTACGAGCAATAACGAATTTGTTTGGGTCGTTTTCAGTGATCGGGAGATTAAGAATAAAACAAAAACCGTGAGTAATGCTCCACTAAAACTAAATAGGTACTGCCAAAATACGGCTTCTGCAAAAAAGACGATGGCAATGGCGGTTCCCAACGTCGCACCGCTGGCAACACCCAGAGTAAAGGGGGTGGTGAGTGGATTGCGAAATAGACTTTGAAACACCAGCCCCGCCAGACTCAAGATGGCACCGCTAAAAAAAGCGAGCACAACCCTAGGGACTCGCAGTTGCCAGAACAGCATATGTGAAGACGAGGCACTGTTGAACATATCCTGAAAATGCAGATCAATTTGTCCAAAAAATGGGGCGATGGCGATTAGGACAAGCGCGAGGAGGATACTAAAGTGTTTCATCGTAATTCACCACAAAATTTCCGTCAACATTTTTGATGGAGTTTCCAAAACAGCACTCCAGATGATTCTGCTCAAAAAACGGTTCGCACGCACCGTGGTAGTGAACTTCCCCCTCTTCTAAAAACAAGATGTTATACCCCAGTTTGTACGCCAGATTGAGATCATGGGTAATGATAATTTTATTTCGAAAATAGAGACTATTTTTGAGGAGTTGATAAACGGTTACTTTTTTTGCCTGATCGAGATTTGCCGTGGGTTCATCGAGAATAGTATAGAGTGCTTGATGGATCATTGCTCCCCCTGTGAGCAGTAATGCGGACTCTCCGCTGCTGAGCTTGTGACATCGGCTGTTTTTGAGATGGGCTATTTTTAACAACTTTAAAACGGTATCCAAATGATTGGCTTGTTCCTCTTTGTAGATGTTGAGTTTGAGATAATCCCATACAGTGAAATATTCGTCGTAAATGCTCAGTTTGGCAGGGATAAAATTGAGGTATTGTGCGCGTTGCTTTGCGCTAAGATGGGCGACATTTTTACCCTCTATTTTAACGCTGTCATTGTAGATAAGATGGCAGATTGCTTTGGCAAGCGTTGTTTTTCCGCTTCCATTACTGCCTAAAATCGTTAAATTATTATTCTTTTCAAGGCTAAAGCTAATCCCTTTTAAGATCTGACAAGAGAGATTATCGACGTGCAGCATCGGTCAAAAATCCTCTCATATCGTTTAAAAATAGACCCAAGCGTTGGCTTGGATTGCTAGAGTAGCCTTTGTCTTCGACGTATATCTTTTTATTTTTGACGGCATTGATCGGTAATGTCATCCACGGATTGATCAGGGCCTCTTTGGTCAGCCCAAGCTCGTGGGTATTGGGGGCGAGAAGGATAACGATATCAGGGTTAATGGCGATGATGTTTTCCAGATTTAAAACCGGCTGTCCCTTGTGTTTGCTTTGCAAAGCATTGCGATTTCCGCTTTCTTGAATAATATCTTCAAAATAGAGGTTTTGTCCTGAAACATAGAGAGGTTTTGAGAGATCCGTATTGTGGCCGAACACCATCAAAATCTTCTGATTTTTGACGATCCCTTTGAGGGAATGAAGTTTTTGATCGAGCTCGCTTACGATTGTTTTTCCTCGGTTTTCTTTATGTACATACTTGGCAATAGAGTAGATAGATTGACGGATAGATGGATAGGAATCGATTTTGATGACCATGGTCTTGATACCTAGCTGCTCGAGCTTCTGTGCAAAATGGGCGTTATTCTCCTGCATGATCACTATTGAGGGGTTAAGAGAGAGTATTTTTTCTAACGAGGGGGCAAAATATCCCCCAACCTTGGGTTTATTTTTGGCTTCAGGCGGGTAATTGCAATACTCGGTATTGGCTACTATACTCTCCCCTGCGCCAAGGGCGTAGAGGGTTTCATTGATAGCTGGAGAAAGGGCAATAATCCTATCCTGCGCATAGAGTGATAGCGTGATAAATAGCCACAAGAGTATTTTCAAATAAGCCCCTTTATATTAAAAAATGAATTTAACACCAGCGATGGCGGTTATTGTAAAATCTACAGGATAAATGGCATTATCTCTGATCCAGATTCCATTACTTTGGTTAAACAGATTGTTGATTTTAACGAACAATTCATAATCTTTTTGTGTATAGGTCACGCCGATGTTGGTGCTGGTATAGGCTTCTTGTTTTTGACTGAAGTTATTATTAAAATCATTAGCTGCATACGCCTTAGAACGATACAGCTGTGTAATGGATAACGCCGTTGCCGGATTTGGAAGATAGGTCAATGCCACTTTAACATTGTGATCGGATACACCAGGAAGCTTTTTATTAGCGTAGTTTGTAGTAGATTGTATTTCTTCGTCAA
The DNA here is from genome assembly GCA_028713245.1 of Sulfuricurvum sp. Taxonomy (GTDB): domain Bacteria; phylum Campylobacterota; class Campylobacteria; order Campylobacterales; family Sulfurimonadaceae; genus Sulfuricurvum. The sequence goes on from JAQTOQ010000007.1 coordinate 2,870, forward strand.
TAATCGCTTGAACATAATTATAGTTAATAAGAGCATTCCATTGATCATTTATAATCAACTGATCATAGAAGTCTAGTCCATATTTATGCGATTTATCAATATTTGTATTTATCCATAGAGGAGCAGCATAGTAATAAATTTCATTTTTCAAATCAGTATAATAAGCAGAAACCTTTAATTTATTATTCGGCTGAATAAAGTTATAGCCTACAGTAAAATTATGAGCTTGCATCGGATCGACATATCCCGTGAAATTTCCAGTAGAATAGCTAAATAGTCTGTCAATATCGGCACTTTGATAGGAGTGAGAATAGTTAAAAAATACGGATTGTTCTTGGGTTAAAAAATGATTGAATCCTACATCAGCACCATGAAGGTCTTCATTCTTATTCCAGTCTTTTTTATTGTCATAGCTAACCTTTTCAAATCGGTATCCTAATTGCAAAGTATCTTTGCCCAAAGCTAGAGCGCCTGTCACGAAAGCAGCAACACTGTTCTTTTCTAAATTTACATTACCTTGCCGTTCTCCTTTGAACCCATCGACACCGGTACGTAATGTGAAATCATTGTTTTTGTAATCCGTATTCGCTTTAGCCGAATCATAGGTGTAGTGCGAAACAGAAGAGTAGGTAATATAGTTGGATGTTTTTTTCTCGTGGGATAAGTCAGCATTTAAGGTAAGATTTTGGGAAAAATCATAACTAAATCCAGTATTTACAGCACGTGTGGAAAATTTTTGATGGGTATTTGAAACACTACTTTGGCTAGGATCATCGTTATATTGGGCAAGGGTAAGGGATCCTCCATAAATGGTGTCCATATTACTAAAATCTCCACCCAAGCGTATTTCTAAATCATTATTCGGAGTATAAGCAAGATTAAATGTACCGTTGACGAGAGATTTTTCGTCTTTATTGCCATCAGCATCGATTCTGCGTGTTCCATTTGTGTTATACGCTTCTCCCGCTACATTGAGACGTATCGTGTCGGTATTTTTATTGATATTGAAAGTCCCATCTTTGGTCCCATAGGTTCCGCCATAAAGTGACAATGCGTTGGCTCCGGTAGCTGATGTAAGAATATTTATTACTCCCGCATTAGCACCATCCCCGGCTGTGACACTTCCACTGCCTTTGGTAATCTCGATACGTTCAATCGCGTTGAGGGGGATAGAGCTAAGCAATGGAGATGTCATATCGATGTTGTTTAAGCGGCGTCCATTGAGTAAAACGACGATGTTTTGATACCCATCTGCCCCATATCCATGCATATCGATTTTTTGGGCAAACGGATTGCCGTAGCCAGGTATTGTAATGATAGATGTTGATTGATTTAGAAATTCATAGATATTTTGAACATGTGATTTTTGAATGTCCTCTTTTGTATAGACTTCTATCGCATAGGGAGCATTCAGTTCATTATTTTCATGTGCGCCAGCCGTAACAGTAATAGGCTCTATCGTGAGTGTTTGAGCCCCCAATGAGGCAACAAGCGTTGCAGATGCAACGATGGATAGGGTGTGTTTAAACATGAGTGTCCTTGAATAATAGTAATAATGGATGAGAGAAGGACGCTCTTGGGAGGGGAGACGGTAGAATAGGTATGGATGGGATGCGTAGGACAAATCCACTGGATACGAGTGAAGCTTTTAAGCATACTCACAGCCGAAGCGTATGCCTGAATAGCAGCAAGGGAAAAGTATGTTTTACCAAACCCTTTGGGTGCTTGCATCATCCGCCTTTAAAATATTTAGCGAATTATAGCAATATTTTTAGGATTTAAAATGCTCAAGTTGCGTATTAAGACTTGTAGCTGCAAGATAAAGTTCATTGGCAATATCAGTGACTTGTTTGATTTCATTTTGATTGTGTTCAGAAAGAGTAGACATTTCGGATACTTTAGCAATGATTTCATTGAGCTTCACGGCCATATCTTCAGAGGTCTGAACACTTTTACGACTGGTTTCTACATTGGTGTTCATTGTATTGCTAGTAGAATTAATTTTAGCATCGATTGCTTGAGAGTGCTCTCCCAATTTTTCAATATTTTCGCTATTTGCATTCATCATATCCGAGGAGTCAGAAATAGACTGGATTACAACGGAGATGATGGAGTTGATTTCAGTCAAACTTTTTTGAGTACGTTCGGCCAGTTTACGCACTTCATCCGCAACAACGGCGAAGCCTCGTCCATGCTCACCTGCGCGAGCAGCTTCAATCGCGGCGTTAAGTGCAAGAAGATTCGTTTGATCCGCGATGTCGGAGATGATACTTAAAACACCACTAACGCTGGATGCTTCACTAGATAGCTGTGCAAAGCGCTCTCCTAAATCGTTACTCATTTGTGTAGCATGATGAATCTGATTGGTGATCATAAGGGCAATGGTACGAACACTTTCGAGCTCTTTAGCGCTGCCTTGCGTATTTTCCAGCGTGTCTCGTGCCATCTCAACGCTTTGGTCTAGTGCGCGACCGATTTGAGAAGCGGTATCGTTGGTGTTATGGGCAAGAACATTGGCTTTTTCAGATTGTTGGGATAAATTGGATGCTGCAGAGTTGAGAGCCGATGTTGATTGTACTGCTGAACGAGTGATCTCTTTGGTATCGTTGATCGTTACTTGAATTTTTTCAATGAACGTATTGACATATCCACTGACAATACCGATTTCATCATCTTTATTTAAGATAGGAAGACGTTTCGTCAAATCCCCATTTCCATGTGCAAGATCCGCAGAAACATGATCAAGATCTTCAATAGGCCCTAAAATACTTCTGCCTGAGAGATAGTTTATTGAAATGAGGAGTGTTGCTAAAATAGTGCCTAAAAAGAGAAACCATTTGAAAAAGCTTGCTTTGAGGGCATCAAAATAATCGGCTTTATTGATTCCAGGAATAACCCACATGTCCCATGCTTTGATGTAGCGGTATGCAGCAATTTTATCTTGTCCCGTCGTAGCAGACACATATTCGTAAATGCCACCGGCTTTATCGGCACGGATATGGTCGATGTAATCGTGCCCTGACTTATTCTTACCCTCATCTTCAGGCTTTGGATGGATGGTCATTATTCCATCAGCATTGATAAAGTAAACATATCCGCTTGCTCCAATCTTGATGCTTTTGATCCCGTTTTTGAAATCCTCTTCTTTGTAGGCATTGGGCTCGATTTTCGCAATGTAGTTGACATTTTTCTCCAATGCATCGGCAACGGTGATCAAGTCGTTGGTCATGATGTCTTTAATCGAGCTCGTAGCAATGAAGTATGCTACAATGACACTGACCAACACAGCGCCCACAGCAGCTGCCAGATTGAAGATGAATTTAGATTTGATGGTATTGAATATTGCCATGAAAGAAGATCCCGCCTTTTTGGTAAGTTTTATTGTATAAATTGAAGTTTATTACAATTCTATTGCCCTATTGTAGTTCTCTTTAGATAAAGCGCTTCTGAAACAAGGATAACAGTATAGAATCATGAAATTTTCACATCTAGAGCAAATCGTCAATTTTTTACAGCGGTACAAACAAATCAACATGGCCTATCGCCTTAGCGATACGCAGATTCGCTTAGTATTTGATAATGACACCGTCATAATGTTTGAAATGAGGCGTGATAATCCGAGTATTTTTCTTTCCCTCAGGTCTGATCGGGGGAAAATGTATCAAGCCCCTTTTGATGTACTGCTCTCAAAGCGGTTAGGGCGTTCGACGATACAGTCGATTACGCTTCATAATAATGACAAGCTTATCCGTATTGTGGTGAGTCAAAGCGGCGCGTATAAAAGCGAAATAACGATACTTCAGCTGGAATTCACAGGCAAGCATACAAACGCGATTTTGTTGGACCGAGAGGAAAAAGTGCTTGAAGCACTGCGTCATGTGGACGCAGACATATCGGTGCGAACGGTACGTGTCGGGCAGAGCCTTGTTAATCCTCCATTGCCATCGTTCACCCCAAAATCGTATCCAATTGATGACGTCGAAGGCTTTTTAAGAGATGCATACGTCCAATACGCGAATGGAATTTTAGAGCGATTAAAACGTGAAAAATCAGCTTTGATCGGGAAACGCTTAGGACAATTAAAAATTCATTTGCTAGAACTTGAAGACGAGGAGCTGCTGGCGAAAGAGGCATCGGAATGTCAATACATTGGCCATCTTATTTTGGCAAATTTACACAGGATAAAAGGCTATGAAACCAAGATCAGGCTTGATGATTTTGATGGTATACCTATCGAATTTGAAGTACCATCGGGGTGTAGAGATGCGAGCTCGATGGCGCAATTGTTTTTTAAACGTTCCAAAAAAGCCAAGCAAAAAGCGCTCGGACTGTATAAAGAACGCGAAAATTTGGAAGAAAAAATTCGTCATCTAGCATTGTTTACGCAGACGATTCAAGAGGCCAAAACACCTGAAGAGATAGCCCTTCTGTTCCCAGCTAAAGCCATAGGTACTAAATCCAAACCAACGGCAAAGCTTTCAGACAGTGTTGCCGACTTTTGGGTTGAGGGGTACAAAGTATCGCTGGGAAAAAGCGAAAAAGGAAACATCCAGCTACTGCAAAATTCGCGCGCCAAAGACATATGGATGCATCTCAAAGACCGTCCATCTGCGCATGTAATAATCGCCACTGACAAGCAACAGATCAATGAGAAGATATTGCAGGCGGCGGCTAAATTGTGCGTTGATTTTTCGGTATTTGAAAAAGGACGTTATTTGGTCGATTATACTCCACGCCGTGGTGTGAAAATCCAAAATGGCGCCAATGTTTTATATACGGACGCCAAAACGATTATGGTGGACAAGGGCTAGCGTTTTAAAGGTGAGGTGAGTGCAATGGCAATAGGTCCTATAGGTAATACAATCTATGTAAATCAGCAAATGGCGAGCGTAGCAAGTGATAAAAATGTTCAATTAAATCGTTTTGAACTTCAGGCATTGGCATCGCAAGTAATCATGCAAGAGCAAGAAAAAGAGATTCAAGAAGTTCGCCCCGCCGAGGAGAATCAGGCCGTTGATCCTGATCGTGAACATACCAAAGAGCAGGCGGAACAAGAAGAACGACGCTCACAGCATCATGAGAGTGAATCTTCCACGCAAGAAGAGTCAAAGCCTCTTCATATTTTAGATATTAAAGTGTGATTACGCTATACTCGCGACATAATTAACGTATAAAAATAGGACATTTAGATGCAAGCTGCGAACAGTGGATTACAAACTCGAATTGTTACGGCCGTTTTTTTAGGACTGGGAGTACTCGCATTAGGATTAATCAATAACTTTTGGCTAATTTGGATGGCTCTTGGGGTTGTGTATCTTTTGGCTTTTCATGAAGCCAATCAGCTTTTTGGTATAAACAATAATTCATTGTATGCGTATGCGGCAATGCTTTGGATCGCGGCAGCTTTGTACCCGTACGGGGAAGATTTAGTCATTATCGCTGGGATTATTTTTGCAGGTGCTTTAGCGTACACACAAAATATTGCTCCTAAAAACTTTTTACCATTTTTGTATCCTACTGCGGGGATGCTGTTTACGTTGAGTCTCTATCAAAATTACGATATCACAGCATTATTGTGGCTTGTGGTTGTTGTGGCTTCCGCAGATATGGGTGCTTATTTTGTTGGTAAAAGCATTGGTAAAACCCCTTTTAGTATCTCTTCTCCCAGCAAAACAAGAGAGGGCGTTTACGGCGGAATCGTTGTGGCAACGGGAGCTGGTTTCTTTGTCGGCATCACCATTGTTCAGGATATTCCTCAAGCGATTATTATTTCGTTAATGGCGGCGATCGGGTCAGTTTTCGGGGACCTTTTCGAAAGTTATCTCAAGCGTCAAGCGGGAGTGAAGGATAGTGGTTCGATTCTCCCGGGTCATGGCGGTGTTCTAGACCGTATTGACGGTTATTTATTCTCTTCGATCATTATGCTCGTTCTTTTACGAGGGCTTGCTTGATCCTTTTAGGATCGACAGGCTCTATCGGGGTTAATGCCCTGGCGATTGCCCGGCAATTTGGATTACGAGTGGACGTATTGGTTGCTGGACGCAATATCGCTCTTTTAAATCAGCAAATCCGCATTCATAACCCTTCTATTGTTATTGTTGCAGATGGCGTGAATATTTCGAGTGTCAATCACCCATGTGTGCTTCACGGCGAAGCTGCCATCCTTGACGTTATCGCTTCATCGAGCGCATCTTTGGTGATTAATGCTCTTGTTGGCTTTGCAGGGTTGCGCCCTACGCTTAAAGCGATTGAATCCGGCAAGCGTGTAGCCTTGGCAAACAAAGAGTCGCTTGTTGCAGCTGGCGCATTTATGGATATTTCCAAAATACAGCCCATCGACAGTGAACATTTTGGTCTATGGTATCTCAACAACACTTCTCGTCCCATTGAGAGAATGCTCATTACCGCTAGCGGCGGTGCTTTTAGAGATTGGCCCATAGAAAAAATTCAAGAAGCAACGCTCCAAGATACCCTCAATCATCCCAATTGGTCTATGGGACAGAAAATCACAATAGACAGTGCCTCAATGATGAACAAGATGTTTGAACTGCTTGAAGCACGCTGGCTTTTTGGTGATGGTGAATATGATGCGGTCATTGAAACAAAATCAATTATTCACGCTCTTATTGACTACAAAGATGGTTCTACGACGGCCCATTTTGCTCGCGCTGATATGCAGCTTCCTATTGCCTACGCCTTGATGGGACAGACCCAAGCAAAAATTTTACCTTCGGTTAATCTACTCGAAGTGGGCTCATTGGAGTTTCGTGAAATTACGGCACAGCGTTACCCGATTTGGGAAATTCGTAAAGAACTCTTGCTCAATCCAAAACGTGGGGTTGTGGTCAATGCCGCCAATGAAGCAGCGATTGAGCTTTTTGTAGCGGGTAAAATCGGTTTTCAGGATATTTCAAAGCAGGTTATTCATGCGTTTGAACATTTCGATGAAGAACCGAAGAACATTGAGGACGTTTTTTGCATTGATAGTGAAGTTCGTCACTATATTAGGAAGCACGCTTGAGAGCGAAAACCCTATTGTTACATGGATGGGGCGGAAGTGATAACCCTCATTGGCAAGCATGGCTGGCAGGAGAAATTGCCAAAGATTATGGCATTGTTGCTTTCCCTCTTTTGGATAACCCCCATTTCCCGACCAAAAACCGATGGATGAAGCAAGTAAAAGAGCTCTTGGCTAAATTTGAGCCGGATGTGGTTATCTGTCACTCTTTAGGAAATACTCTGTGGTTTCATTTGTGTAATGAAGGTGAGATAGATCCTGTTAAACGCCTTCTTTTGGTAGCTCCTCCGCGTCTTGATTTAGACCTCGACACGATAAAAAGTTTCTTTCCGGTTGTTGCACCTGAGTTGTTGTTTGCCGAGGAAGTCCTGCTCGTGACCTCTGATAATGATCCGTATATGAGTCTAGATGAAGCATTGGCGCTTCAAGAGGTATTGGATGTGGAGATGAAAGTGCTGGAAGATGCAGGGCATATTAATGCCGACAGCGGGTATGGCGAATGGCCGTGGGTCAAAGAGTGGGTTTTAGGATGATTTTGAGTATTGAGAGCAGCTGTGATGACAGCTCTATCGCTATTACAGAGATAAAAACCAAAAAACTCATTTATCATAAAAAGATTTCGCAAGAGTTAGAGCACTCAAAATACGGAGGAGTTGTTCCTGAGCTTGCCAGTCGCTTACATGCGATTGCCTTGCCTGCTATTTTAGAAGAGTGTACTCCATGGTTCTCACAGCTGAAAGCAATCGCAGTGACCAATGAACCGGGCTTGTCTGTAACTCTCATAGAGGGTGTTGTGATGGCAAAGGCGCTAAGCATTACTCTTAATATTCCTATTCTTCCCATTAATCATCTCAAAGGCCATATTTATTCTCTCTTTATAGAAAAAGAAGTTCAACTCCCTCTCACGGTTTTATTGGTGTCGGGTGGACACACGCAAGTCATAGAAGTGAAATCACATGAGGTTATGGAAACCGTAGCCACGACTATGGACGATAGCTATGGTGAGAGTTTTGACAAGGTCGCAAAAATGATGGACTTAGGTTACCCAGGGGGACCACTCATTGAGAAGATTGCCCTTGACGGAGATAGCAGCCGCTTTGTGTTTACCGTTCCGCTGTGGCAGTCTCCCTTGATCGCTTTTAGCTATTCAGGGTTAAAAAATCAAGTCCGTTTAGCTGTTGAAGCCAATACTTCGGAAGATTATCCTGATATCGCGTGTGCATTTCAGAAAACTGCTACCGATCACTTGCTTCAAAAACTCAAAAAGTATTTTAAACTCCAAAAACCGCAACGTTTTGCAATCGTTGGTGGTGCTAGTGCTAATCTCTATTTACGTCGCGAGATAGAAATTTTGTTGGCAATCTACAAGGTACCGCTTCTTTTGGCTGCCTTGGAGTTTTGTTCGGACAATGCCGCAATGATTGGTAGAGCTGCCGTAGAAGAGTATGCAAGAGATAACTTTGTAAATTACACCGATGTAATGGTTAACGCACGGTGTAAGCTGTAAGTATTCTTAATTACAGAAATCTCTTTCATAATTCAGAGATTAATTATTCATTTAATGTACAATGCCGACATAAAATCAAACACAGGAGCCCAAGATGGCAACGACAAAATTTAAAGGTACAGACGTAGAATTATTAGGAAATACAGTAAATGTTGGAGATAAAGCACCAGCAATTACAGTAGTAAACTCTGCAGGTCTTGGTGACATTACTGTGGGTGGCGCAACTGGTAAAAAACAATTAATTATCGTTGTTCCTTCATTGGATACAGGTGTATGTGCTACTGAAACTCGCAACTTCAACGCAAAAGCTGCTGGACTTTCTGATGTTACTGTAACTATCGTATCGCTTGACCTTCCATTTGCTGCTGGCCGTTTTTGCCAAGCTGAAGGTATCGACAACTTAACAGTATGCTCTGACTTCCGTAACAAAGATTTCGCAAACGCTTATGGTGTATTGCTTGGTGGTTCAGTACTTGCTGGTGTTACATGTCGCGCAATCTTTGCTGTAGATGCTAATGGTATTGTTACTTACAAAGAGATCGTTGCTGAAATCACAGAAGAGCCTAACTACGATGCTGCATTGGCTGCAGTAGCTTAATTCTTTTTTCCCTCTTCGGAATTTTTTCCGAAGAGTTCTTCCCCATTAACATTAATCTTATCATGACTTAATTATTCACCGAATCTTTGTTTTATTTACAGGCTACGGTTGCTCCTTGAAGCGTTTTAGATACTGTACATGTATAACGTCCATCGAGTGTAATAGTGGCTCGCGCAAATTTTCCATGACTGGATACCTTTACTTTTGTAAAAGGCGAGGATTCTAGAGTTTTTTCGTAGGGACTAAAGGGAGTAGCGTGGGAAAAATCGACGATGATGCTGCTGGGATCACTGAGACTAAAAGAACGCAGTATCGGATATTTAGTTGTTAAAGAGATCTGATTACCTGATGGTTTAAATTCGATAAATCCGCTATCAACACTAGGAGATTCTCCAATACCAGAGGCTGCTGCCCCTGTGCTCTTATCTGTGCTATATTGTGAAAGGATAAGTGGCTTGTGCCAGTCAATACTTTGATCTATCTGGAGCTTATGTCTTTCGAGGCTGCCATCTACATTTTGAAATGTAAACGTGGCTTCTTTTAGAACACGCGCTTGATCAGGAAAATTATACGTCATAGTCGTAAGAGGCGGTTGATGAGTGACTTGATTAGAAGATATGGGCATAGTAGCACTTTCGGCTGTGGAAAAGAAAGGATTTTCGCGGGCTATTAACGTACAAGAAAGGATAGCAGACAGGAAAAGTGCTTTATTCATTGGGCTTTGCTCCATTTTTAATTGGAAGTGTATCGGCATCAAGCTCTTTGAGCTCAAAATATTGCTTTTGCAATGCGGCATTTTGAGTTTTAAGGCTCTCAATATCATCGGCGAGATACGATTGATACTCTTCGAGTTGAAACAACACAGAGAGCGAATTATTCCCGAAAATCAAAACACCCAGATAGAAAAAAAGGGCAAGTACAAAGACGCACGCAATCAAAAATTTCGAAGTTGAGAGACCAAATCGCCGCTCACTGAAACTTTGATAATGTTGCTCATTGTAGAGTATTTGCTCATGCTCTTCCGGACTCATTAGCTAAACAAGGCTCTCCCGAGGTATTCTCCGTACATAACTTCTGTTTCAATCTCTAAAAGACGATTATATTTTGCAGTGCGCTCGCCACGTGCGGTTGAGCCTGTTTTGATTTCTCCGCAATTGAGAGCTACTGCAAAATCAGCAATGAATGCATCTTCGCTTTCACCCGAACGGTGAGACATAATACATTTGTAGCCATTGCGCTGTGCAAGACGTACTGTTAACATTGTTTCAGAAACAGAACCGATCTGATTAGGCTTGATCAAAATTGAGTTAGCGATCCCTTTTTGAATCCCTTCCGCCAAAATATTAGCGTTAGTTACAAAAAGATCATCTCCAACAAGCTGAATTTTTGATCCTAATTTTTCTGTCAATATCTTCCATCCATCCCAGTCATCTTCGCTCAAACCGTCTTCGATGGAAACTATTGGATATTTAGAACATAGATCTGCGTAGTAATCAACAAGTTGAGCAGAAGTCACAGTTCTATTTTCAGAATCGAGCTTATATCCACCTTCACATACTAATTCGGATGCTGCAACATCAAGAGCGATGGCAATTTGCTCACCTGCTTTATAGCCAGCTTTTGTAATCGCTTCCATGATGACTTGAATAGGCTCTTCATTGCTGCTAAGGTCCGGGGCAAATCCGCCCTCATCACCCAATGCTGTATTGGCCCCACGGTCTTTGAGTATTTTTTTAAGGGTATGATACACTTCAGCAGATGCACGGAGGCCTTCACTAAAATCTTCAAATCCTAATGGCATAATCATATATTCTTGAAAGTCGACACTGTTGTCTGCATGGCTTCCGCCATTAATAATGTTGAGCATTGGCACAGGAATGAGCATTGCATTTGCACCGCCAAGGTATCGGTAAAGAGGGATATTGAGGCTTTTTGCTGCAGCGCGTGCAACCGCCATAGAAACACCTAAAACAGCATTTGCTCCTAGGGTTCCATAATTTTCAGTTCCGTCTAGTTCTTTCATTACGGCATCTATCATTGCTTGATTAAAAGGACTTAATCCAATAATTGCGTCATTTATTTCATTATTGACGTGACCAACTGCTTTTAGAACGCCTTTGCCCATGTAACGGCTATCGCCATCACGTAGTTCAAGTGCTTCACGTTTTCCAGTGCTTGCCCCGCTTGGTACGATAGCACTTTCTCTTGTTCCATCACTTAATTGCACGGTTGCTTTAACGGTAGGATTTCCTCTAGAATCCATTACTTCAATTGCACTTACTTCATCAATATATATCATTCATCCACCTCATTCATTTCTGATTCACCCATAATCATGATGTTATTCACACCCATGGCTGCTTTGATTTTTTCTTCAATTTGTTTTGCCAATAACGGCTCGTCTTTGAATTTTTGTTTGACGTTTTCACGTCCTTGCCCTAGTTTAACATCTTCAAAACTAAACCATGCACCGCTTTTGTCAATTATATCAAGTTTTACGCCGTAATCGACGAGTTCGCCCTCTTTTGAGATTCCTTCACCAAACATGATGTCAAACTCTGCTTGACGGAAAGGGGGTGCAACTTTATTTTTAATGACTTTTGCTTTTACGCGGTTACCTATTTGGCTCTCACCTTGTTTGAGTGTTGCTATTTTACGAATATCGATACGAACCGATGCATAGAATTTTAGCGCATTTCCGCCCGTTGTTGTCTCAGGTGAGCCATATCCCATTGTCCCGATTTTCATACGGATTTGATTGATAAAGATAATAGTACAGTTCATCTTGTGCAAAACACCTGTTAATTTACGCAGTGCTTTAGACATTAAACGTGCTTGCGTTCCCACTTGCATATCGCCCATTTCGCCCTCTATCTCCACTTTTGGAGTAAGTGCGGCAACGGAGTCAATAACGATCAAGTCAACAGCACCGCTACGTGCGATGGTTTCAACGATATCAAGCGCCTGCTCGCCGTAGTCGGGCTGCGAGATAAGCAAATTTTCAACATCTACACCCAAGTTTTTGGCATATCCAACGTCCAGCGCATGTTCCGCATCAATAAAGGCACAAATGCCCCCTTTACGTTGACACTCTGCAATCACATGAAGGGTCAGTGTTGTTTTTCCAGAGCTTTCTGGTCCATAAATTTCAACGACACGCCCCTCGGGTATCCCGCCAATACCAAGGGCTAGGTCAAGGCCAAGCGAACCGGTACTGATTGATCCAATTGGTTCAATCACTTTGTCCCCAAGACGCATCAATGTCCCTTTACCAAACGTCTTGTCGATTTGCTTCATTGCTAATTCGAGTGATTTTAATTTGTTTGCATCCATCATGTCTATTCTCTCCTGAAAGGGTTTGATTCTAATTTTAAGCAATAATATGACACATTGAAATATATTTTAAAAATATGACAAATTGCAATATTAAGAATACACATATAATAGAGATATTTTAGCGTTATTTGGTTAAAATCTTATTGATTTGACAAGTTAAGAGGAATTTTCAGTGAAAAAAATGGTGATAGCCCACTCTCCGGATGCCGATGATATTTTTATGTATTACGCTATCAAGTTTGGCTGGGTGGGGAAAAAAGATACTATTTTTGAGAATATTGCTCTGGATATAGAAACACTTAATATCGAATCGCTCAATGGTACTTATGATATCAGTGCAATTAGTTTCGGTTTGTATCCTCATATACGAAATGAATACGCACTATTACGCACTGCGGTGAGTTTCGGTCAAGGGTATGGGCCCAAGCTTATCCGCAAAAAAGAGACGGTTCTTAAAAAGAAATTTACCGTTGCTTTAAGTGGAAAATATACTACGAACGCTTTGCTATTCCGTGTTGCCTATCCAAATGCCAAAGTGGTCTATATGAACTTTTTGGAGATAGAGCAAGCAGTTTTAGATGGGATCGTTGATGCGGGTGTTTTGATCCATGAGAGTATTTTGGGATTCGACGATTCATTAGAAGTCGAGCGTGAGTTGTGGGATGTTTGGTGTGAACTCGCTGGTGGAGAACTGCCCCTGCCTCTTGGTGGAATGGCAATACGACGTTCTTTACCCCTCAATGCAGCGATAGAGTATGAGAATGTCTTGACAAAAGCTGTTAGCATTGCGCGTGAACACAAAGATCGTCTTTCAAAAATGCTGATTGAGCGTTCGTTGGTACGCATTGATGCAAAAACATTGGATCAATATCTCGAACTTTATGCCAATGATGAGTCGATCACGGTGAGCAAATTGCAGTTTGATGCTATTAACAAACTTTTTGAGATTGGATACGTGCACGGCTTTTTTGATCAAAAGATGGATGCGAGAGACTATTGTATCCCATTGGAATATACCGCATTGAGGAATTCGTAACATGATGCAAGAAGAGCTAGTAGGGCTGGGTATCGAAACGTTTAAAATCGCCCTTGTTTTATCATTGCCTGCCCTTTTAGTGGGTATGTTTTTGGGACTTGCCGTGAGTATTTTTCAAGCAACGACGCAAATCAATGAAATGACACTGAGCTTCATCCCCAAAATTATAGGTATTGTTATTGTTATTATCTTGACCATGCCGTGGATGATGAATACGATGCAGGATTTCACGATTCGGATGTTCAATATGATTCCGACGTTTATGCAATAGCGCAACGCTTAGATGAAAACCAAGCTCATCGATTTCTCTAAATTCAGTTCGATTCGAATAGGCCCAATAGTAGAAGTGGCTCTTATCGAAGAAGACATTGTTCCTGAGGATTACACTATTGTGGGATCTGCGAACAATGTCCTTATAGCTCCAAATCCTCCCCCCCTAATGATGCTTTCCAAGGAATATGATTTTATTCGTGTTCAAAACAACCAATTAATCATTGGTGCGGCGACTCCTGGTGGACGGGTTGTTTCCTTTTGTAAAAAAAATGATATTGCAAATTTTGAGTATTTTTCAAAATTGCCTGGGACCATCGGTGGAATGATTAAGATGAATGCAGGGCTTAAAGAGTTTGAAATTTTTAACTATCTTATCGCGGTACGTACACAAAAGGGATGGATTTCCAAAGAACAAATAGAGTACGGATATCGTAAAACCTCGATTAGTGATGTAGTGTTTGAAGCATCCTTTGAACTGCACGACGGATTTTCATCCCAGCGCTTAGAGATGTTTGCCAAGATGCGCTCCAATCAACCCAATGACCCAAGTGCAGGGAGCTGTTTTAAAAATCCTCCGGGTGATTATGCCGGTCGTCTGATTGAAGCCGTTGGGCTCAAGGGATTACGTCGCGGGAATATGGCATTTAGCGAAGTGCATGCTAATTTTCTCGTTAACTATGGTGGCGGAACCTATGAAGATGCGATGAGTTTGATTCATGAGGCACAGCAAAAGATTCAGGAGATGTTTGGGATCACTTTACAGTGTGAAGTTGTTGTCCTAGGTGATACGATTATGACGAAATAATAGAAATAATAATTGACTTAAGACGTCACTTTGAGCTATGATGGCACCAGCTAAGTGACAAGGAAATAATATAGATGGTAGTCAGCTATATACGTTCGGATAAAAATTTTGAAAATCTAATTGAACAGCTCAAAATCATTGGGGCTTACTGCGATCGTGAAAATTTAGTTATTGATAAAGAACTGATTGATCAAACGGTTCAGAATAAGCGGATCATAGAGCGTAATGAGGTTGTAGAATTATTTAGATCTCTGCACAATGATACGTTATTGGTTTACGATACATGGGTGCTAAGTGTCAACATTGAAGACGTAATTCAAATGATGAGTTGTTTGCTACGAAATGGAGTTGAACTTCATTTTGTGAAGTCAGGTATTGTAGTTGATCGTCAGAGTGATACAATGGTTGTCCTTGGTTTGATAGACCAGCTTCGTCAAACCATACAAAATGAAGAGAAAAAAGAGATAGGAAGACCGAAGGGATCAAAATCTTCGTCAAAATTCGATCTTTTCCTTGAACAAATTATTGGTGAGCTAAAACAGGGGCGAAATGTCAGTGATATTGCACGCTTGCTCAACGTGAGTCGCAGTTCGCTAAAGGATTATGTGGAGTCACGCGCGCTCAAAGAGCTAGTGCACGGTATGACACTGACGCGAAACAATGAAGATGCCGAAGCGATGATAATCAAAACGATTAAATGTCCGACGGTACATCCCATGATAGAGGAGAGTGTGTAATGGAAGAATCAGCTTTAAAAGGAAAAGCTTATTTGGCAGGATGGATTCCTTACCGTATCAGACGATATTGGTTTTTTGCACTTGTTACTGCATTTACTTTGGTGGTTCCATGGGTACGTATTGATGGGAATCATCTTTTTTTATTGAGTTTTGATAAGTTGAAGTTGCACTTGATGTTTGTGCAGTTTGATATGCAAGAGCTTTATCTAATGCCGTTTGTGTTGATGTTTCTTTTTATAGGTATCTTTGGTATTACCGTACTAGGGGGGCGTTTTTTTTGCGGATGGATGTGTCCTCAGACAATTTTTCGTGTAGCCTACCGTGATTTTCTCGAGACAAAAGTATTTAAGCTTCGAAAACGGATTAAAAATAAACAACAAGAGCCGGATTACTCCACAACAAAAAATAAGACTAAGCGTGTTGCGCTGCTTTTAATTGCGGTAGTATTGGCGCTTCTGGCAGCAACCGATTTATTGTGGTTTTTTGTCCCTCCTGAAGACTTTTTACAATACATGCACAATCCTGCGGAACACCCTGTGTTGATTGGGACGATTATCGGTATTGCTACTTTTTTAGTGTACGATATTGTTTTCCTGAAAGAAGATTTTTGTGCCTATGTCTGCCCCTATTCACGTATCCAATCGGTATTATATGACGATGATACGATCATGGCGATATACAATCCAAATCGCGGCGGTGAGATTTATGATGAGCAGCATATCAAAAATTTTACAACGCAAAAAAGTCTTTTGAGTGTTAATCCAACAGCAGAGTGTACCACATGTGAAAGTTGTGTAACGGTTTGTCCGACACATATTGACATACGAAAAGGGCTTCAGCTCGAGTGTATCAACTGTCTCGAATGTGTTGATGCATGTACAGAAGTGATGGGCAAACTTGGTAAACCAAGTCTCGTAGAGTGGTCCAGCGAGAAAGAGACACTCTTCATGAAAGGGAAAACACAGTATTTGCGCCCTAAGGTCATTGGCTATGCAGTTATTTTGCTCATCACAATAGCGATTATGATCGTTATGGGAAGCGAAAAGGAGTATATGCTTCTGAACATCAATAAAGAAAATCGTCTTTTCGGTATCAAACATATAGACGAAAATACGACAAGAGTCGATAATGCCTATACGATTTTGTTGCAAAACACTCTCAACGAAGATCACGAATATTATTTTGACGTTATAGCACCTGCCACAATGAAAGGTAAAATCAAAATTGCGGAACCTGCTAAGCCGTTTAAGGTTAAGCCGGGTGTTGTTAAGAAAAAAGTGATTGTTTTGTACACCGATGAAGCCTTAGTAAATGATAAAGACAAAGACACAGTGATTCCTATCACACTACATGCGTATGCTACGGATGACAAAAAGAAGATAGTTATTGACAAAGAGTCAGTCTTCACTTTCCCTCGTGCAGACTTGTTAAAAGGAAAGTAAGAAGAAGATTAATTCTTCTCTTTCTCCTCAGGGCTTTCTTTTCCAAATGTTTTTTCCAATCCAGTAATCAACGCTTGCTTCTGCGCGTCGGTTAGTTTTGCTTCAGGATGGGTTGGCAGATAATAGAATGGAGGCATCTCTCCCTCACGCACTTCTTTAGCAGCTTCGTTCCCCTCGTTCTTCTTCTGAACACCCCAAACCGAAACATTTAACAGTTCACGACCTTCTTTAACGTCATATTCAATAAGCCACGAGAGTGGTGCGATATCACTGTACCATGGGTACGTAGTTTGATTGGAATGACAATTGGCACACGCATTGGTAAAAAGCTCTTTGGTTCGCGGTGAGTCCCATTGTGGTTCACTGATGACAAGTGGATTGGTATGGTCTTTGCCATAGGGGATAAACTGAATAGCAATGGCAACAACAGCAAGCCCTGCAAGGATTTTAGTTTTCATTTTACTTCCTTTAGGAATCAATATTTTTTATTATACATCGAAAAAGGAAAAAAAGAAGAAGGGTGTCTTGATTATTCAAGGCATGTGTGAAGATTAAACGAGAATTGCTTCTCGCGTTCCCTCTTCGAGATGCCCGATAACGTATCCATCGGTATTTGATAAAATATGATCTACATTTTCGGGTCGGACAACGAGGATCATCCCCACGCCCATATTGAAAGCACGGTACATTTCACTACGCTCAACATGCTGACCGATCAGTTCAAAAATAGGCAATACACGAATCGAAGACTCTGTGATAACCGCACGAAGTCCTTCAGGTAAAACACGTGGAAGGTTTTCAATAATTCCACCGCCGGTGATATGACCCAATGCTTGGATCTTATCTTTGAGAGCTTTAAATGTTTTGACATAGATACGCGTAGGAGTCAAAAGAGTTTCAATTAACGGCTTACCGTTAAAATCATCTTCGAATTTCATCCCCATTTTCTCCAACAACACTTTGCGTGCGAGAGAAAAACCGTTTGAGTGCAGTCCCGAGCTCGGAAGAGCGATGAGGATATCTCCCGCATGGACGTGAGAAGTACGGTCCAGTTCGCTTTTTTCTGCCACACCTACAGCAAACCCAGCAAGATCATAATCGTCACTGTGATACATTCCAGGCATTTCAGCCGTTTCGCCGCCGATGAGGGCACATTCAGCTTCACGGCACCCTTGCGCAATACCACTGACAACAGCGGTTGCTGCGTTCACATCGAGTTTTCCGGTTGCGTAATAGTCAAGGAAAAAAGAGGGAGTTCCGAAATTACAGATGAGGTCATTAACGCACATCGCAACCAAATCGATACCTACAGTATTGTGAATACCCGAATCAATAGCAAGTTTGAGCTTGGTACCCACGCCGTCGGTTGCTGCAAGCATAACAGGTTCTTTGTAGCCCTTAGGCAGTTCAAATGCTCCGGCAAATGAGCCAATGCCACCCAGCACGCCCGGGATGGCTGTCGATTTGACAAGCGGTTTGATATTTTCGACAAAACTGTTGCCTGCGTCAATATCGACACCGGCATCTTTGTAGCTGATTTGGCTCATGGAGTTCCTCGTCCGTTTTAGTGGCACAATTATAACGAAGAGTGTGTTAGGTAAAGTTTATTTCTGCGGACAAGTTCCGAAGAGTTTTGTGAATACCCACAATGATGGACAAAAGTCTTTGATCGCCCAAACGAGAACCATAAGAATTACAAAGCCTTGAAGGGCCATTCCATATTGGGTATACCCATATGCAGTAAGCGCCATAGAGAGTGTTAATACGATTGCCATAAGCAGACGTTGAATTTTTTCAGCACACATTACCTATTCCTCTTTTATATAATATTTATTTTATGAAATTATAGTAATACTAATTTAGCACAGACTTAAGCCAGACACACTTCTTGGCAAATTTCAATGCGGTTTAATCTGTGCGTGATACAATCGCTAATAAATTACGCATAGAAGAGATTTTTGCCCATGAAAACGTTTGTTTACCCTGAAATGATGGTCCATGTGTCCATGTGTACGCACAAATTGCCGACTTCTGTCTTGGTTGCGAGTGATAGTGATGCTCTTTTGAATACCGAGCTCGCTCGTTATAAAGACTCAACCGTGACGAATGTTGGAGGCAGTGATCTGCTTGAGTCGTTTCGTAACGTTGAAGAGAACAGTGCAGATGTTATTATGGTAGATGCACTAACGTCCGATGGTGCTGTTATTGCTCATATCAACCGTATTCTAAAAGACGACGGTTTGGTGGTTATGAAGCATCCCTCATTGGATGATGTTAGCGCGAACAAGCCTTTGATGGAAGCTTTGGGAAATTATTTCAAGATCGTTATGCCATATCGTCTTGAAGATGGTTCAACGTTGCTGTTGAGTTCAAAAGGGTATCATCCTACCGCAGATATTATTCTGCAGCGTACTGATTTACTTGAGGGCCATCAGTATTACAACTGCGATATTCATCCTTCTGCATTTGCTATGCCGCAGTACGTTCGAGAAAATTACCGCGGACTTGCTCGTAACTAATGGCGTATAAGTATGCCATCGCATTGACAGGAGGGATAGCAACAGGAAAAAGTACCGTTGCATCACTGCTAGGGCTAAATGGCTTGCGTATTATTGACGCTGATGCGATTTCTCACCGTATTTTGGATGAAAATAGCGCTTGGGTAGCTGAGCATTTTGGTACTGGGTATGTAAGCGGCGGGAAAGTTATTCGTGCCCAATTAGGGAAAATGATTTTTGCCAATCCAAAGGCTAAAAAAGAACTAGAAGCTTTTTTACATCCGAAAATTCGCGCGGCGATCGAAGATGAAAGTGAAAAACAAGATCGCTTTGAATATCCGTATCTCATTGATATCCCTTTATTTTTTGAAACAGGTTCTTATCCGATTGAAAATTCTGTCGTAGTCTATACCCCAAACGAGGTTCAATTGGAGCGCTTTATGAAACGTAATGGTTTTTCAAAAGAAGAAACCTTAGCGCGTATAAATAGCCAGATGGATATCGATGAAAAGCGCTCTCGTGCCACATGGGTGATTGATAACTCCTCAAACCTCAAGCATCTGCAGCAAGAGTGCGAAAACTTTGTAGAAACAATTAAAGCACTCTATTCCACCCCTAAGCTATAATACCACTATTAACTTTCCATATAAGGATTTTGGCATGCTCCAAATCGCCAAATACTGCGCAAGCGGTAATGATTTTGTACTTTTTCACACCCTCAATGGAGCCGATCGTTCCGGACTTGCAAAGACTCTTTGTGATCGCCAAAACGGTATTGGTGCAGATGGATTGATCGTATTGCTGCCCCATGAAGAACATGATTTTGAATGGGAGTTTTACAATGCCGATGGTTCTACGGCCTCCATGTGCGGGAATGGAAGCCGTGCGTGCGCACACTATGCATACCGCTTTGGTTTGGCTCAGGCAAGTATGGAATTTTTAACCGGAGCCGGTGTGATAAAAGCAAGCGTTGAGGGTGACATGGTTCAAAGTGACTTAACGCCTCCGTATGTTGTCAATGATGAGATTGTTGAGTATGAGATGAAATGGTGGCTGATTGATACAGGTGTTCCACATCTGGTTACTTTTGATGCCGATATGGAAAATTTTGACATAGAAATGGCGCGCACCCTTCGCCATAAATATAACGCAAACGTCAATATCGCACATGTCCAAAGCAATGGCGCGATTAACGTTCGGACGTATGAGCGTGGGGTTGAAAACGAAACACTGGCATGTGGTACGGGGATGGCAGCATGTTTTTACCGTGCATCGATAGAAAATTCTGTTGCGGATAATGCCCGTGTCTATCCAAAAAGTGGCGAAACGCTCTATTTAGGACTAGATGAGGGGACAATTACGTTTAAAGGCGAAGTTAAAGAGGTTTTTGAAACTATTTGGAGAGAGTAGAATAAACGGGAATTTTATAACCCGTTTTGTTCCATAAGCTTTGACTGCATATCCGCAATCAGTGGATCGATGATGTCGTCCATCAACCCCCCTTGCATAATCTCTTCAAGTCGATAAAGGGTCAGCGTAATACGGTGATCAGAGATGCGGTTTTGAGGATAGTTGTAGGTACGAATACGTCCCGAACGGTCACCTGTTCCCACTTGATCTTTACGCTCATTCATCTCTTTCTCTTTTGCCTCGTGCATTTGCAGATCATAAATACGGGCCTTGAGAATTTGCATCGCTTTGTCTTTATTTTTGTGCTGTGATTTTTGATCTTGGTTATTGACGACGATACCCGTAGGAATGTGGGTAATTCGAACAGCAGAATCGGTGGTATTGACGCTTTGTCCACCACATCCGCTTGATCGCATAACGTCTATTTTGAGATCGTTTTCATTGATTATTACTTCGACATCATCGACTTCAGGCATAACCGCAACCGTGATAGCGGAGGTATGAACACGCCCTTGGGATTCCGTAGCAGGAACACGCTGAACGCGATGAACTCCCGCTTCGTGTTTGAGTCTTGAGTAAACTTGGTCCCCTTTGATCAGAGCAATGACTTCTTTAAATCCGCCCGCATCTGAGGGACTGCTGCTCATAAGCTCGATTTTCCATCCGCGCACATCCGCATAACGAACGTAAGCATTGAACAAATCACCGACAAAAATTGCCGCTTCATCTCCACCTGTTCCTGCGCGTAATTCAATAAATATATTACGCTTATCGTTAGGGTCTGTTGGAATGAGCAGTTTTTTAATCTCTTCTTCGAGCTCATCTACTTGAGGCTCTAGTGTTTTGAGCTCTTCTTTGGCAAGCTCACCAAGCTCGGCATCAAATGCAAGCGATTTATTTTCTTCTATATCCTCTAAAAGCTTTTTATAGTCAGTTGCTTTGGTGAAAATTGCCTGAAGAGAAGCTTGCTCTTTAGAAAGAGTAGTCATACGCTTAATATCATTGCCGATATCCGGTGAACTTAATAATTCTGTGAGTTCATTGTAGCGATTAATAAAAGGGGTTAATTTATTAGATAACATTGCGGTAATTCCTAAAGAAAGGCGTTGGGAGAAAAGGGGTCACTCAAAAGGAACGAATTCCCTTTAATGTGAATTTTTTATTTAAGCTTGTAGCGCGTTTACAGCAAGGTGTAGACGGCTAACTTTACGTCCAGCAGACTCTTTTTTCAAGACACCTTTGCTAACATACTTGTGAAGGTTAGCGTTTGCAATAACGAGTGCTGCTTGTGCTTCTTCTTTGTTACCTGCATCAACTGCGGCACGGACTGCTTTTACGATATTTTTAATACGTGTACGATAAAACCGGTTACGCTCTGTGCGTTTTTCAGTTTGACGGATACGTTTCAATGCTGACTTATGGTTTGCCATGGCATTTATCCTTGTCGAATTTTTTTTAGGGTAGAATGTTACCTTAAAGATAATTAAAATTAAGTTAAGCG
>JAQTOQ010000125.1 GCA_028713245.1 Sulfuricurvum sp.
GGTAGTTGCCGATCCATCGATCAAAAAGATCGCTGTCGCCAACCCTAAAACTGCTCCTTATGGTGTTGAAGCGATGAATTCAATGAAATATTACAAAGTTGCTAACGATGCCGCGTCTAAAATTATCTCCGCTGAATCGATTTCTCAAGTAGGTGCATACGTCACTACAAAAGCAGTAGATGTTGGTTTTATGGCAAAAGCAATCGTCCTCTCTCCTGAGATGAAAAATGTCGGTAAATGGGTCGAAGTCAATCCAAAATCGTATAACACAATTGATCAGGCAATGGTTGGACTGAAAAATGGCTCACCAGAGAATCAAATCGCGGCGAAAAAATTTATCCGTTTTATGTCATCGGCAAAATCACTCGAAATATTAAAAGCAAGCGGTTATGGTTTGCCTGTTAAAAAATAAGGATATTTTATGACAAAACTTAGCATTGCTACGGTATTACTTTTAGGGACGGCTGTATTTGCAACAGCAGAGGATGATTTAGCGTCAGCTTTTAAAGATGGGAAATTTGACGGACGAATCCGAGTACAGTATTTTGATACTGCATGGGATGATAACAGTATCGCTACTGGAAAAGGTGTAGCGAACGGTACGGGCATGGCAGTTGGGGGAAGCTTAATTTATAAAACAGCTCCACTATATGGCTTTAGTGCTGGTGCAGGACTCTACACTACCCAAAATCCAGGCGGCATTACTGGGGCTAATAATGGGGCAGGTGCGAGTACATCATTAGATCTTTTCTCACGTGATTCTACCTATAACGGAACCACTAAAGTATCCGATCCATACGGTACCGGATATGCAGTTTTAGCTCAGTCGTATCTTGAATACGGCATTGCGAAAAGCAAAATCAAAGGGGGTCGATTTTTAATGACCAATCCATGGATCACCCCAAATGATACCAAGATGATCCCTATTGCTATCGAGGGAGCTGATTTCGTCTCGAATGATATCGCCAATACCACGATTCAGCTCGATTATGCCAACAAAATCAAAGAACGGGGTATGACCTATTTTGGAAATATGGCAGATGGATTGGATGTTCCAAATGCTATCCGAAAAAACTATGATACTCACTATAATGCATCCAGCGCAGAAAAAAATGATGATGCTCCAGGAGTAATGATTGCCGGTATTAAAAACAAATCCATTGATGGCTTAGAACTTCAAGCGTGGGGAATGCAGTGGAATGATCTTGTAGCTCAAGCACTTATTGAAGCTAATTATGCGATTGAAGCAGGCGATGTGATTCTCGGATTTGGTGGTCGTTACATTAAACAATTTGACAAAGGAGCTGGAGATCTTATCAATCCTATAGCGAATGGAGATAATGACAATAGTATTGATTCATCCCTCTGGGCTGTTCGTACAACTGCCAATTATCGTGCAGCTAGTTTCTTGTTATCAATGTCTAGAACAAGTAACGATGGGGATATGATCGCTCCATGGCGTGGATTTTTGACGGATGGATATACACGTAGTATGACAATCACCGATTGGAATGCCAATACAAAAGGCTACAAAGCACTCCTAAATTACAATTTTGATCAAAATGTAGCTGGATTGAGTTCAATTGTCAGTTATTCTTATTATGACCGTGATCCAAGCAAAATGCCTTATGCTTCAGCAACCAATCGTGGGTTCCAAAATGGGGATACCCGTCAATGGAATCTTGATGTGATTTATAAACTTGCCGGCAGCTTTAAAGGGACAGAACTGAAAGCCAGATTTATGGATCAAAACAATGATACTACAGCTTTAGCGACGAAAGAGACCTCTAACCAAGAAATGCGCTTAGAAGCAAATTATCAATTTTAACCCTCCTAAAATTAATAATGATGTACAATACCGCCAATTATATAATGAGATGATATGAATATATTACCTGCCACTATCACAGACGTTACTACGTCCGAGCATATCTCCTCTATATCCGTAGCGGTGGGAGAAGATACCTTTTATCTTCTCCTTGCTGAGACCTCCAATAGAGACGAATTACTCAACACTAGCACTACTTTGGCATTCAAAGAAACCGAAGTTATTTTACAAAAATCCTCTCTCCAAGTATCCTCCGCAAATACACAAAAAGGGATTATAGAGGCTATCGAATCTGGAATCGTGCTGACATCAATAACTCTAACCTATCATGAAATTTCGATCGGCTCACTCATCACCACAAACACTTATAAGCGCTTGGAGCTCACGATCGGCGATGAAGTCGTCTGGATGGTTCAACCCAGTGAAATATCTTTATTAAGGGGGCATGATGGAGTCTGAATTCATAGCAACAATGGTGCTAACATTTAAACTCGCATCCATAACAACCCTCATTCTCCTACTTATTGCTATTCCCTTAGCCTGGATCTTGGCTTTTAATAATTTACGGTTCAGAAGCATCGTCGAGACTATCGTCTCCATGCCGCTTGTCCTGCCTCCCTCTGTGCTTGGCTTTTATCTTTTACTCGCCTTTAGCCCCGTTTCAACTATCGGAAGTTTTTTAATAGACCATGATATACGTCTGGCGTTTAGTTTTGAAGGATTGGTTGTAGGTTCAGTGCTTTTCAGTCTACCCTTTATGGTTCACCCTATCCAAGCAGCTCTTTCTCAAGTTCCACGCTCTATCATAGAGGCTTCTTATACTCTTGGAAAATCGCCACTTATTACAGCTATACGTGTCGTTTTACCCTCTATACGCCATGGACTTATTTCTGGGATTGTTTTAGCATTTGCTCATACCGTAGGGGAGTTTGGTGTTATTCTCATGATCGGTGGAAATATACCAGGAGAAACACGTGTAGCCTCTATCGCCATCTATGATGAAGTGGAATCGCTTAACTATGTTATGGCGCATCAATACGCCCTTACCCTCTTTGCCGTAACGTTTGTAATTTTATTGCTAGTTTACACCCTCAATAAAAAATCTTTGATGAGCATAAGATGATATTGATTAATATCACAAAACATCTAGAAAGTGCAGATGGACCGCTCAATGCGTCATTTGATCTTGAGATCAGTAACGGTGAGTTTATAACGCTCTATGGTCCATCCGGTGCTGGTAAGACGACCTTATTGCGTATGATTGCGGGGCTGGAGAAACCTGATAGTGGTACTATTCGCGTGGATGATGAAATATGGTTTGACAGCGTACAAAAAATAAATCTCTCTCCACAAAAACGAAGTATCGGGTTCGTGTTCCAAGACTATGCTCTATTCCCAACAATGAATGTACGCGAGAATCTTCTCTTTGCGGCTTCTACTGACTCTTCAAAACTCTTTCTTGATGAACTACTCGAATTAACCGAATTGACCAATCTTGCACATCGTCGTCCAGACACTCTGTCAGGGGGACAGAAACAGCGTGTTGCTCTCGCGCGCGCACTGGTTCGTAAACCAAAAATTCTCCTTCTGGATGAGCCTCTTTCTGCTCTTGATTCTGCTATGCGTTTAAAACTGCAAGATGAGCTCGCATTGATCCATACACGCCTAGGTGTCACTACACTGCTCGTAAGCCATGACATTGCTGAAACTGTTAAACTCTCCAATCGTCTCGCACAAATCCAATCCGGTAAAATCGTTCGTATCGTAAAACCGCTGGAGCTTTTTAGTACCCATGCAGTCAGCGGAAAGCTTCAGTTTGTGGGAGAAATATTGTCGATTCAATACGATGCTCCAATTTACGTCATAACTCTTTTAGTTGGTCATTCTGTTGTTAAAACAGTTGTCAGTTCCCTCGAAGCCCAATCATTAAAAATTGGCGAAAAAACTATTATTGCTTCAAAGGCTTTCAATCCTATTCTTATGCCAATAAAATAAGTTATTTAAATTTATTATACTAATCCATTTTTATTACACTATTTTCATCCATATAGAGCGATGATATCAATCTTTATTATTTTCTTACTCTCTCTTCGTATAAAGGAGATGTTATGAAACGGGTCGTCACTCTTTTTACAGAACACAGAAATAGCATTCATTACTATCTACGGCATACTCTCGAGAATTTTACAGCAACGTCCATAGAGGCGAAAGATCTGCAACGTTTTTTTGATACAGAAAAAGCAGCAGAAATTATTTATGCCATTAGTCGTGATTTTATACAAATCACACCTGATTACGGGCGGTATTATTGTGATAACAATCGCATCGGAAAAAATAAAATTTTTTATTTTCAAGGTTTACTCTTTGATATAGAACCCATTTATATAACCAATCCATATTTACACGGTATTACTGGTATGCCTTGTGTAACTGCTATTAAACAGGAGATAGATCATTTTATTGTTGTTGACTTTGATATGCTTAAGTTACTAGAAGAACTGCGATTGATTGAATACAACAGTCAATTTGACAAGGTCAATAAAGTCGTTATGGGAAGTGGAAGTATTCTGCTGGGATTGGTTTCAATCTTTTTGATTTTGTATGGCGGTTATATTTTTGCTAGAGTGGTACTGCTCTCATTTACCAGTGACATGATTTTGCATGAGGTATTTACCTCGGTTATTTCTATTACGATTGGATTGGCAATTTATGATTTATCTAAAACCATGATTGAAAACGAGGTTCTATTCAAGAGTCTCAATTCTTCCAATGAGGTACAAAGCAAAATTTTAAGTAAGTTCCTGACATCAATTATAATTGCTTTGTCTATCGAATCGCTTATGGCTGTTTTCAAAATAGTACTTGATGATTACAGTAAAATCATTAATGCATTTTATCTAATCGTTGGCGTTACTCTCTTACTCGTCGGAACTGGGTTCTATAATTATTTTAGCCGACCGCAACGGAAAAGTGACAATCGGTCGAGTTAGTTATTTTTTCTTTCCCCATTTTTTTGGAGCAGCTTTTTTCTCAGATACAGGCTCTTCACGAACGGCTCTTGGACCACGTTTACCTACAAACTTGCTCTGGACAGGCTCTTTTTTGCGCTTATTCCCAAATGCTCCTGCCGTTTTTCCTTTTTTCTCACCGTCTTTGCTCATGCTTTTACCGTGCGTTTTTTTCCCCTCAAGGGCTACTGGCGGTATAAATCCTTCAACAATGATCTGTTCAGGTTTTTTCCCCAGCATCGTCTCGATTTTTTTCCATGAGATATGCTCTTTTGAGGAAAGAAGCGTAATAGCGATACCCGCTTTACCTGCGCGCCCTGTACGTCCTATACGGTGAATATAATCGCTGCTGACATGGGGAATGTCATAATTGATTACCACACCTAAATCATCGATATCCAGTCCACGTGCCGCGATATCCGTCGCTACGAGAATTTTAATTGCACCTGATCTAAAATCTTTGAGTGCTTTATCGCGCGCACCATGTTTTTTGTCTCCATGAAT
>JAQTOQ010000126.1 GCA_028713245.1 Sulfuricurvum sp.
CTCGCAAATGATGGCAGTCCAGATAAGAGCTGGGAAATCATTATGTCCTTGAGTCAGGAATATCCAGAATTAAGAGGGATTTGTCTTACCCGGAATTATGGGCAGGACAACGCAATTATGGCGGGGTTGAATTACGCTAGGGGGAAATATGTTGTTATCATGGACGATGATTTACAGCATTCGCCATATGACATATCAAAACTACTCGAGAAATGTGAGTCGGGTTTTGATGTGTGTTATGCAGACTATAGCGAGAACAAACGGCAGGCCTTTTGGAAGAATTTGGGTAGTTACCTGAACAGCAAACAGGCGGAATTATTTATAGGCAAGCCGCAAAATATTTATTTGTCGCCATTCAAAATGATCAGTCGGGTAGTGGTCGATTCAATGCTGGAGTACGAAAACTCTTATCCTTATATTGATGGCCTGATTTTTCGTGTAACGAAATCAATATCGCAAGTTCCTGTTGAGCACCATGAGCGTTATGCGAGTGTGAGCAACTACAACTTGAGAAAGTCAATATCAGTCTTTTTAAAACATATGACTGGTTTTTCCATTGTACCTTTGCGGCTCGCGTCGGTAATGGGATTCCTGATTACCACGTTAGGGTTAATCCTGGCGGTGTATTACATTTGGAGCTATTTCAAAGGAAATGCCGTTGAAGGATGGACAACCTTGGTGTTGTTGCAATTAACTCTCGGCGGTGCCATTTTGATGTCGCTGGGTGTGATTGGAGAATACATAGGTCGCATTTATCTGGTGGCCAATAAACGTCCGCAGTTTGTTGTGAGGAAGACTACATTTTGACCAAATATCACGTAATGCTTCTTGCTTCAGTGCTGCTTACTGCGGTTTCTTTGGTTTTCTTCAAGATTATCTCGGTAGATTCGCGCGGAGAGATTATGAGGCTTGCTGTTGATCCAAGGCTATACATGGCGGTTGCGGTGTATGGTGCTGCATTTGTGATGTGGATCGTCGCTGCATCCAGGATTGACTACACAGTGCTGGTTTTTTCCAATACGTTCGGGATGGTAGTGAGTGGCTTGATTGGGTGGTACATATTCAACGAATCCATGACTGTGGAAAAAATCATTTCATATATTCTAATCTGTTCTGGGGTAATCTTGCTGATAACTGCTAACGCTCGTTCGTAAATCACAATTTATTTCTGTTGCACGGGGCAGCTCCACTTAGAGAAGAAACTGAGCAACTCAAAAAAGTACAAATTATGGATATTCCCCCTACAGCAAAAAAAGTGAAATACAGCTTCGTTTATCGAAATTTATTCGCATATCGTCTGATATTGAACATCTTGTTCTTGGGGCGCTATAAACAACGATTTAAAAAGGTTATTGTTCTTTTAGATCCGAAGCAAGAAAAAAAGGTCATCGAACTGTGTTTTGGAGATATTTATATTGCGCAGTGGTGTCAGAAGCAAGGGTTGGACTATATCGGGTTCGACATTAATCCACACTTCATTTCTGTGGCCAAGAAGAAGGGTTATTGCGTTAACTTGGCCGACTTGCGAGATCAGACGCCAATACCTGCTGGTGACGTGGCGATTATGATGGGGTCGCTGTATCACTTCCATGACATTTTGGGCGAGTTGGTCGACAAAGTGATGGCATCTTGCACTAGGTTTATTATCTCGGAGCCTATTAAAAACTGGGCGAGTAGAGACGACGTTTTTGGCCGCATTGCCAGAAATTCTGCTAATGCAGGACAAGGGGAAGAATTTTTCCGTTTCAATGAACACAGCCTGATAGAGGCGTTAGAAAAGATCTCACGCGGAAGATACAACATTTCTCACACTATCAGCGGTAAAGAGGCCATCGTAGACATTTGCAGGAAATAAGTAAGAGCGAAATATATTTCCTATTAAAAATTTTGGGAGAAATTGTGATTTGTTGCCCATCGTGTCAGAAGCTGTACTCTTCTGAGAATTTATCTTGCAGTAGTTGCGGTTTTACTCCTGCATTAGTAGCAGGCATCCCAGCGTGGGCACCAGAAATGGCCAATGCTGGCGGTGGATTTAAACTGGAATACTTTGCGAAGCTATATAAGTTAGAAGCGGCACACTTCTGGTTTCGTGCACGTAACGCCTTAATCATATGGATGCTGAAAAAATATTCGCCAAATTTCCAATCATTCCTGGAAATTGGCTGTGGCACGGGATATGTATTGTCTGGTGTCGCTACATCATTCCCGAAAGCGAAGATAAGCGGCAGTGAGATATTCAGTGAAGGGTTGACCTTTGCGGCCAGTAGAGTCAAGGACGCACAATTCATGCAGATGGACGGAGCACACATTCCTTTTGTGGATGAATTTGATGTTGTCGGCGCATTTGATGTAATTGAACACATACCCGAAGATGAGGCTGTACTTGCGGGTATATATAAGGCTGTAAAACCTGGAGGGTATGTATTATTGACAGTACCACAGCATCCTTTATTGTGGAGCGGTGCGGATGATTATTGGTGCCATGTGCGACGCTATACGGTAACTGAAATCCATAAAAAAGTTGAATGTGCTGGCTTTAAGATTGTAAGAACTACTTCATTTGTTTCATTGTTGCTACCGGGTATGCTTGCTTTGCGTATGAGTGGACGGAATAAGAGCAATTTTGATGGTTTTGACGAGTTACGTAACAATCTAATTGTTAATAGATTGATGGAAATTGTATTAGGACTTGAACGACTTTTGATACAAGCTGGGCTTTCGTTTCCCGTGGGTGGTTCGCGACTTGTCCTTGCAAGAAAGGGCAGTGCTGAATGATTCGATTCAATAAGCCGTATATGACGGGTAAGGAACTTTTGTACATTGCTCAAGCACATAACAATTCTGTCTTAGCGGGTAATGGCGAATTTACAAAAAAATGTGAGCAGTGGCTCACAACTCGAACTGGGGTTGTGAAAAGTATAATTACTCACTCCTGCACAGGGGCTTTGGAGATGGCTGCACTTTTGGCGGATTTGCAACCTGGCGATGAAGTAATTATGCCGTCATACACTTTTGTTTCGACCGCGAATGCGGTGGTGTTGCGTGGCGCGATTCCCGTTTTTGTAGATATTCGTCCCGATACACTAAATATCGATGAAAAATTAATTGAGCAAGCGATCACCAAGCAAACTAAAGCCATCGTGCCGGTTCATTATGCAGGAGTCAGTTGCGAGATGGATACAATTATGGACATTGCTACTCGTCATAATCTTTGGGTGATCGAGGATGCGGCTCAAGGAGTGATGTCAACCTATAAAGGTAAGGCCCTTGGCAGTATAGGGCACTTTGGCGCATACAGCTTTCATGAGACAAAGAACATCATTTCGGGTGAGGGGGGCGCACTGTTAGTTAGAGATGCGGCGTATGCAAATCAGGCAGAGATAGTTTGGGAAAAGGGTACGGATAGAAGCCAGTTTTTTCGCGGCGAGGTAGATAAATACACTTGGCAGACGGTGGGTTCGTCGTTCCTGCCTGGCGAGGTAACTACCGCTTTTCTATGGGCGCAGATGGAAGAGGCCGAGACCATTACCAAGGGTCGCTTGAATATTTGGAACCGCTACCACATGGCCTTTTCTGATTTAGAAGATAACGGTCTATGTCGCAGGCCGATTATTCCTAATGAATGCCAACATAATGCACATATGTACTATTTGTTGTTGCCAAGCGCAGAAGCTCGGGATGCCACACTCAGCAAATTAAAACAAAATGGCGTAGGGGCGATTTTTCATTACATCCCCCTTCATTCTTCTCCGGGCGGTATGCGTTACACAAAAATGAGCGGCCAGTTAATACATACCGATAATTTGTCTCGTTGTATTGTACGGTTACCATTGTGGTATGGCATGACGGAAGAGATGATCGAGCAGGTAATCTCTACTACACAAAATGTATTGAAAGATGTGGTTAGCAAAGTCTGATCACACAGACAATTTGATGATTGATTGTTTAAATATGGTAAAGATTAATGAAGAATAAGCATGATATTGGAGCGCAAATAGTACTAGTAGCGTTTGTGGTATTCACAATAAATGTATTTTGGTTTGCAACAGAAACAGCTACTAACTTGCTGAGAGGTGATGACTGGCGATTTTTACTTATTTTCTATAAGAAATGGTTGGATGGGACGTTTCAATTTAGGGATTTGTTTGCAGATAGTCATCCGATAGCTTTGCACCCGCTTGTATATATTTTCAACGCAGAATTTTTCTCTTTGCAACGGATATATGGGGCGTGGTTTGGTTTAACTGTAAAAGTTTTAGCAGGACTTTTGCTCCTGTGGCAGCTATTTCGCAAAGAGCTCCCATTAGGTTCAAACTGGCGAGCAATGTTGTTTCCTCTTTATATAGTGTTGTTATTTTTTGGGATGAACGAGGTCGTAGAATATGTATGGCCGCTCCTTACCTATGAAAGCAGCATGACGTTCTTTTGCGGGCTAGTTGCATTGGTAGTTTTGGATGCACTTTTGGCTAATGGCGATGCCAGAGGAATAAAAGCTATTACACTTGCCATCGTTGCTATCGTGTCGTTGCTGCTGATGGGTACATTGATAAAATTGTTCTTCTTGGCAAGCTTATTTGCGCTTTTTATGGTAGCGATAATTGAACGCAGAGTAACCGTTAATGTTGCACTGCCAACGATCATTATTTGCCTGGCTTTGATTTTTCATAGCTTTTTTATTGCGAGTCTGGATCTTCCGCAGAACCATGCCTTTAATATCAATCCATCCAGCATACTGGGACTCTGGGAATATCGGTTTGATATTTTAAAAGATGTGGCATTTGGGTTGGCGGCAGGCCTTAATATTAAAATGGGAGTTTTTTATCCAAGTACCGTGCTTGATATTTTTGCTGCTAGCTGTTTGGTTTTGGTAGGGTACTCGATTTTCGCATTTTACAAGGAACGGATGTGGAAAATCACTATCATTCCAATGGTTTTAATCATCTATATGCTGCTCGTATTTCTTGGGGCAATCATATTTAGAACTCGAGAAATTGTACCTGGCGCATGGCCGCTATATATACCGCGCTACTTTCCAACCTATCATATGGGATGGATAGGCGTAATCTGGATATATTTCAAAATATTTCAAAATATTACGAAGCGTGGTTATGAGTTACTTTTTTCCATTCCACTTGTACTTGGCATTGTTGTGATGCTTTTTAGCATTGCCAATGCATGGCGTATGAGTCCTTATATTAGTGCAATAAATTCACAGTCTGAGGTTGCTGTATGTAAATTTGCAAATGGTGCTCAAACAGCAGAAAAAGAAGTTTCAGCTGGTATT
>JAQTOQ010000127.1 GCA_028713245.1 Sulfuricurvum sp.
AGAGACAACGATTCTGAGGAGATGATGCTTATTTCGCAGCGACAAATCACTGCAACGAGAGAGACAGTACGTGCTATCGATGAATCGTATGAACCGCTTCGTGACGGTGAATTGGAATTCTTCTCGTTTCATATCAATGCAGCGATACGTGCCATCTCTTCGATTAGCCGACCTTATGAACTCGATGAGATGTTTGACAAAATGTTCGGTCAATTTTGTCTGGGGAAATAATGGCTGCTACTATTGCTATCGATTTAGGACTTAAACGTATAGGTTTAGCTCTCAGTTACGGAAACGGTTTAGTTACTCCGCTTCCGGCAGTTGAACGTAAAAACCGTAACCAAGCAGCGAATGATGTCAAAAAAGTGTTGAACGAATACGAGGCTACGACGGTAGTAGTCGGTATCCCGATGGGAAGCACGACGGAGGATGAGATGCGCCGACGAGTAGCCCACTTTATGAATCTAGTCGAATTTGCAGGTGAAATCGCCTACCAAGACGAATCCCACAGCTCCCAAGAAGCGGAAGAACTGATGAAGGGGGAAATACGCTACAAACGGGATGGGCGGATTGATTCGCTCTCAGCGAAGATTATTTTACAGCGGTATTTGAATCAGCTTAAAAAGTAATCTTTAGCTTCCTCTTCATCATCGGTAAGGGTGGTGAAATCTTCATCGTTTTCCAGTTTATCTTTTATAGTTTCTACACAATACTCAAATCCGATTTGACGTGCGTGATCAATGTCGAAGACAAATCCTAATCCGCTGAACTGATAGGGCTCTTCCTGCTCGATACAGAGTAATATCCCCTCGCATTCCTCCTCAAACTGCTCTACGATCTCCCGATACCCGATATTAAATTCCGTCGCATGCCACCCTATATCTTCGAGTTTTTTATCGGAAAATTCGGCAATTCCATCTCCCGTAGTGTCATCGTAGAGGGCACGTTTTTGGTTGTAGACGATGATGTTTTGCCACGCACCGGAGGCTTTGATTAAAATGCGATCGTCATCTTCGACAATACGGTACTCTTTTCCTAACATTTCAGAAATCGGACGTGATAGATTGGTGGATAGGGGGGAAATAGGGGGAATTGAACCCTCATAAATAGAGATTAGATTAGAGGAAAATGGCTCATAAACGATTTCACCGTCATAACTTATGGCAAAGCGTTTGGATGAATTGAGTGCGTGTAAAAAATTGGCTTTAGAAACGACAATAATCTCTTTAAAAAGGTTAAATTTTTTCATAATAAATTCCTCTGTTTTTTTGGTGAATTGTAGCATGAGAATTGCCTTGCACCCTTAGAAGTGTAGTTACCTCTTTACTATAAGGGGAGGCTAATGTTTTTTTAGGAAAAAATGGGGTATAATTCGCCAAATTTTAAGCCTCAAGTGCTTACTCTAAGGATATTCTCATGGCATTAAACGTCTACTACGATAAAGATTGTAATATCGAACTTATCAAAAGCAAAAAAGTTGCAATGATCGGTTTTGGTTCACAAGGTCACGCACACGCAGAAAACCTACGCGATAGCGGTGTAGAAGTTGTTATCGGTCTTCGTAAAGATGGTAGCTCATGGGGCAAAGCGGAAGCTAAAGGATTCAAAGTTATGACGGTAGCTGAAGCGTCTGCATACGCGGATGTCGTTATGATCCTTCTTCCGGATGAAAATCAAGCAGAAATCTATAAAAACGAAATCGCTCCAAACTTAAAATCAGGTGCAACTATCGCATTTGGTCACGGGTTTAGCATTCATTTCGGTCGTATCAAACCAGCAGCTGATATTAACGTAACTATGATTGCTCCTAAAGCACCGGGGCATACTGTTCGTTCAGAATTCGTTCGCGGTGGCGGGATTCCTGACCTTATTGCAGTAGGGCAAAACCCAAGCGGTACAACCAAAGAATTAGCTCTTTCATACGCATCGGCTATCGGTGGCGGACGTACAGCGATTATCGAAACAACATTTAAAGACGAAACAGAAACTGACCTTTTCGGAGAACAAGCGGTTCTTTGCGGTGGTGCTGCATCACTTGTACAAGCAGGATTCGAAACATTGACAGAAGCGGGCTATGCACCTGAATTGGCATACTTCGAGTGTCTTCACGAATTGAAACTCATCGTTGACTTGATGTTCGAGGGCGGAATCGCGGATATGCGTTATTCTATCTCAAACACAGCGGAATACGGTGACTACGTAAGTGGTAAACGTGTTATCAATGCAGAATCAAAAGCGGCGATGAAAGATATCCTCAAAGAGATCCAAGACGGTCGTTTTGCAAAAGATTTCATCCTTGAAGGTCAAGCGGGCTATCCTCGTATGAACGCAGAGCGTGCAAACGCTCGTGCCTCATTGATCGAGCAAACGGGTGTTAAACTCCGCGCTATGATGCCGTGGATCGCTAAAAACAAAATCGTTAACCAAGCGACAAATTAATTTAAACGCCAAAAGAATGCATCCTTTTGGCTTCGCTTGCCGCTATGGCACTGAAGCTTACCCCGTTTGGGGTAGAATTTACATTCGAAATTTGCTTCCAAATTTAATATAAATGTTTTTTAATGCATAAGCGCACTTCCTCTTTTAAATCCTTACTTTCTCTCAAACATTTTGCTGTGTTTTTAGCACTATTAGTCATGGTACTGGTCGCTGTATTGATAGGTTATTTGATCGGTGTTAGCCAGGTACGATCAGAAGTTGAACGTAAAGATGAGCAAACACGATTATTGATGAAGCAAATCAAAGAGATAGCCAAAATTGACGGAGAAGATACGGGTACAATTGTTGAGTCTAAAAAGCAAGAGAGTGAAATTCGTCGCTTACAAAAAGAGCTACGAGAGATATTAGACCGCGAATCGCTCAATGCATCACATGAATATGCCCCTAAAGACAAAAAAGCGGTTCCGCCGGTTGCAGAATCAAAAACTCCACACTCTGTAAAACAAGGGAATGCCCAACTTGTCATTATTATGGATGATGTTTCGTATGCCCATGACGTCAAGGCAATACGTTCAGTTGGTTTACCGTTAGTTATGTCCTTTTTGCCTCCAAGTCATCGCCACAGTGAATCTGCATCGTTAGCACATGATGTGAATGGGTATATGGTCCATTTACCTCTTGAAGCACTCGATTTTGAGGGTGAAGAGGATGTAACATTAAGGGTAAGCGATTCTAAAGATACAATAGCCGCTCAAATTCAAAAAATCAAAAAACTCTATCCGAATGTCCATTATATCAACAATCATACCGGCTCAAAGTTTACTGCTGATGAAGAGGCGATGGATCGTTTGATATCGGTTATGAAAGCAAACGGGTTAATCTTTGTAGACAGCCGAACAACGGCTCAAAGCAAAGCAAAAATGGTGGACACAAAATATGGTATGCGCTATCTTGGAAGAGATGTATTCTTAGATCATCATGACGGTGTTGAGAATATCAAAAAACAGATACGCGAAGCAGTAGAAATTGCAAAACGTAACGGCAGTGCAATTGCCATAGGTCATCCTCGTCCGGACACGCTTCAAGCTCTGAAAGAGTCCAAGGATGTTTTGAGTGAAGTAAAGCTTGTAGGAATCGATAAAATTTGACAATTTGCAATATTATTTGAATCATCTTTAGAGATTTATTATGATGGTGGAAATTAAATACGAGTAATATTATGTCTTCTATCGTCCCATTTTCTATCTCTGAACTCAATGCCATGAAAAAATATCCTGATGCTCTCTATTATAAAGGCTCCTTAGAACTTTTATCCCGCCCAAAAATATCAATAGTGGGAACACGTCATCCGAGTGTTTATACTCGTGGTGTGACGCTGGAACTCGCAAAAAAACTCTCTGCTGCCGGAATGGTAATCGTTAGTGGTGCCGCATCGGGTGTGGATACATCGGCGCATCAGGGTGCAGGTGTTCAGAACACGATTGCGGTATTACCAAGCGGTATTGATATACGCTATCCTAGATCGAATGATAAGCTTATTGAGGCAATTGAAAAACAAGGACTCATTCTTTCTCAGTTTGAACCCGATTTTATGACACGAGAATGGAGTTTCGTGGTACGAAACGAGATTGTTGTTGCTCTGGGAGAGGTTTTGATTGTCACAGAAGCAGATTTGGGTAGCGGTAGTATGCGCTCAGTTGAGTTTGCATTAGAGATGGGAAAACAGATTTATGTTTTACCGCACCACATACGTGAAAGTGAGGGGACGCATAGACTATTGCTCGAGGGCAAAGCAAAAGGGATTGAAGATATTGATCTATTTGTAGCTCAGATTAGCAAATCAGCCCTTAATACGATGAACGATACCCCCTTTGTAGCTTATTGTAGAAGTATGCCGACGTATGAGGAGGTTATTGCCAAATTTCCGAGTGAAATTTTTGAAGCAGAGTTAGGGGGAATTGTTGAAGTGCGAAACGGGAGAGTTTTTGTAACCTGAACTATCAGGATTTAGTGTCCTGATTGTCCAGTTTGAACTTCATAACCGTAGTGTTTTACGAGATAGTTAATAATTGTTTGTTGGTCTTCTTTTTCGATAGGTGCTTTGAACTCATTAACCATTTTTTGTACGGTCCCTTTCCAGTATGGACGGCTTTTTTTCCCTTGATTTAGGATATAGCCGAATGAGTGGCAGATAAGACAGTATTGTTGAACCACTTCATCGTGATCGCCTGTTTCGATAGGATATTCGACATAAGGCATCTCAATCGGTTTATCTACTTGGGCAAAAAGGGTAGAGGCTGTAATGAGGCTGAGTAATAATAATTTTTTCATTGTGACCCCTTATACAATTTTCACATTAACGCTATCAACTGCGTTATACTGGTATCCACCTGCGTTCCAACCAATCTCATCCGGCATCGGTTGAATATTGCCGATACGGTTAATGGCACGTACCATAATGGTGTAGTCCCCTTTGGTTTTTGCATCCCATTCAAAATTCCATGTTCTAAAAGCAAATTTACCAAGATCTTGACCGAGTTTTGCTGCACTCCAGCTTTTGCCGTGGTCAAGAGATATCATTACCTCTCTTATCCCTTTGCCTTGATCGAAGGCAACTCCGCTGATTTTGATACGTGAACCTTTTTTAATCGTGCTGTTTTCCGCAGGATAGCCGATAACAGATTTTACTTTCATGGCGGCAATCGGTTTGCGTTTGTATTCGAAATCGCTTCCGGAAACGACACACTCACAATCGTTATCTGGAACGGTGTAGGCAACATCCATAAAGAAACTATTGCGATAGGTAT
>JAQTOQ010000128.1 GCA_028713245.1 Sulfuricurvum sp.
AGAGCGTTTCGAAATCGTTCCCATCATTAGGGTAGAGTGAAATACCGATAGAGGTACTGATGCTGAGCTCATGGTTCTCAATATGAAATGGAGTTTTAAAAGCATCCAAAAGTTTTTGTGCTACCTGAGCTGCCCCTTCCATGTGAGTATTGGGAAGGAGGATAATAAATTCATCACCGCCGAGGCGAGCAACAGTATCCTCTTAACGTAACAGTGCTGCAATCCGTCCGGATGATTCGATCAATAAGGTATCTCCGATACTGTGTCCTAATGAGTCGTTGATCTCTTTAAAGCGGTCAAGATCGAGGAACATAACTGTAAAATGGGTATGGTTTCGTTTTGAAAAACTGAGTAGATCTTTAATTTGGCTATCCAGCTGTGTTCGATTGGGAAGTCCGGTCAGATGGTCAAAATTGGCTAAGTAGCGAATTCTCTCTTCTTGCTGTTTGCGCTCTGTCGTATCTCGTGTAATTCCCAGAAGCATGGTGACATTGCCATCGTTGTCACGCAGCGGTGTCGCATGGGTTTCAAGCCATCGTTTTGTCCCTTTCAGCCCTTTGACCTCGAATTCCAAAAGTGCATTCTCACCATTCATGACTTTTTTATGCAATGCTATGAATGCGGCTCGCCATTCGGGCAGAAGGTAATCGATCAAGCTGTATTTTTGGACTTCTTCCAACGACTCTGCTTCGAGCATAGCAAGTCCGGCAGGATTCATTTCCAAGAGGTTTCCTCGAGCATCAACCAGTTTGACACATTCGGGTTCATTTTCGATAATAGCCAATAAGTGTTTTTGATTTTTTTGCAAAGCATCTTCCGCTTTTTGTCGAGCAGCATCTCGATCAAAACTTTCCAGCGCATAGTTGATATCCATAGCCATCTCTTCGAGCAGTTTTTGTGCCGGTTCATCAAAGGCGTTTATATCTTGTGCATATAAAGTAAAGATTCCGATTACTTTGCCGTTACGGTGCAGGGGTAGAGCGGCAGATGCTCCCCATCCGAATTTTTTACCGTATTCATGCCATAAATGTGTTGCTGGATCATGCTGAAAATCCTGGCACCAAACGCTTCGGTTTTCATGAAATGCGACTCCGGTAGGACCGTGTGCTCTTGGATTCGAAGGATCGGTTGAGATATGCAATTCGTTGAGATAGTCTGTACCTTCTCCGTAATAGCTGACTATTTCAAGTTCTTGCGTTAACTCGTTGTTCATTCCAATCCATGCCATTTTCATACCGCCGAAATTGACAGCATCCCGACAGATAATCGGAAATAACTCTGCTTCATTGTGAGAACGGACAATCGCTTGATTGCATTGGCTGAGTGCAGCGTAGAGTTGTTTGAGCCGTTCATTGTTTGCTAAGAGATGTTTAAGCCTCTCTTGTGTCTCGCTGAGCCATCCTAAAATACTGTTTTTGTTGTCATCTTTTATAGCTATCGGATGAGAAAAATCTCCTTTGCCGATGCGGGTAATATGAGAATGCACGTCATCTATTGTACTTCCTAGCGTCGTATGCAGTGTTTGTTTTAGACGATAAAGCATAAGGATGAATAAAATACCTATTAAAATAAATACAATCCGAAGGTTTAATGCTCTTTGTTCGGCATCATGAACAGCGGTATCTGTCCGTTGTTTCATCAAAACATAAAATTCGTCAATCGGACGCATAATAGAGGCTTTGGCTTGATGGTAAATTTCATCATGCAAAAGTTCTAACGCCTTATGGTATTGAAGATCTCTCTCTGCAGGCGAATCTTTTGATTCAGCCAGTTTCATCGCGGCAAACTCCGTTTCTGTCAGAGCATCCGAATTATTTTTAGCTTCGGTGAGTTTTGCCAATTCGGCTGGAGTAAATCCTGCTTCACGCATCATTTCGATCAATGAAATCATCTGCGTACTGTATGGACGTGGACGATGATCATCCGTACCGACTAAATCCCAATAAATATTTTGATAATTAATAGGACGAGGCTTTTTGCCGTTACGGATGTCGAGAATTTCTTGATAGTGTTTTTTATAGATAGGATCGCCCGTGACGACATAAGTGCGTACCATTCGGCTCAAATCGTCTGATGAGTGGCGTAATTCATCGGCGAGGAGAAAAGAGCGTAAACGGGTCTCATTGGCTCGGTCGATTTGTTTTTCAGAATTAACATAAATAACAAAAGAGATACTTAAAAGTATAAATACAAATACGCTCTCCCAAAAATGTCGTGTAAATTGGGATGTAAAATATTTTTTCAAGGGCATATCACCCCTTTTTATAAGATATACCTATGCATCTATGATGATAGCATAATTGTCTATTTTTTGTATAAATGTGTAGCGTAAATGCTAAAACAGTAGTTGTTTAAATCCCTTAAAACGGCTATAATTGCACTAATTTTTTAAGTAATTTTTACAGGAGCATACCGTATGGGAAGAGCGTTTGAATATCGCAAAGCGGCAAAAATGAAGCGCTGGGGAAATATGTCGCGAGTATTTCCAAAGTTAGGGAAAATTATCACAATGGCGGCAAAAGAGGGGGGTGAAGATCCCGATATGAACCCGAAACTCCGCACCGCAATTTTGACGGCCAAAGCGCAAAATATGCCGAAAGACAACATCGATGCGGCGATCAAACGTGCCAGCGGTAAAGATGCTATTTCATTGGCGGAGATGAATATCGAAGGCAAAGGGCCTCACGGTGCATTGTTTTTTGTAGAGTGTGCTACCGATAACAATGCGCGAACTATCTCTAATGTCCGCACCATTTTCGGTCGTGCCAAAGGGGAGACGCTTAACAACGGTTCACTCGAATTTATGTTCAGCCGCAAAGCGGTGTTCCGTTTCCCGACACCGGCAATGGATTTAGAAGAACTTGAGTTTGCACTTATCGATGCCGGATTGGAAAGTATCGAAGAAGAAGAGGGCGAAGTAAGTGTTTACGGTGAATATACTTCATTCGGAGCATTATCTGCAGAGTTAGAAAAAATGGGTATTACCCCTGATAGTGCAGCATTAGAGCGTATTGCAAATTCCCCTGTGGAATTTAATGATGAGCAAATGGCAGATATCGAAAAACTGATCGATAAACTCGAAGAGGACGATGACGTCCAAGCGGTTTATACCAATATCGGTTAATTCTCTTCAGCTAATTTTTCTCCCTTTTGGGGAGTATCTGTTTCTACTTTTTCTTCCGATTTTAAATAATGTATCTTCGCATCTAACAGCAGTGTTTTCGCAAAATGCGCCTTTGTCCCTGATGGAAAATGGGGATCTTTCATTAAGACCGATATCTTTTTGCTTTTATTCTTTTCAATGAGTCTTTTAAGAGTCCCTTCTCCCATTCCATAGGCAAAATCAGCTAAATACCAGCTTCCGAACTCCTTTTTGAGACTTTTAATATAGCGTATGACCGCTTCGGTAGAGCGGTCGATATCGAGTCTCCCATCGTTCCCTTTTTTGACCGAAAGACCGAAATTTTTGGCGCTTTGTTTACTAAATTGCCAAAGTCCTGCCGTATTGTAGCCTCGGGCTTTGGGATTAAATTTGGATTCAGTGTAAGGAATCATGGTAAAAAAGAGGGGAATGCCTGCTTCTCTAAATCTGGCTTCTATGGGAGCCAGATCCTTTTTTGTGTCTAGATAGCGATTATAAAGAGGTGCAATAGTTCCTCTGTATTGATCCAATGTATTATCTAAGACAGGGGTATCGAGGATAGATTCATCACTGTCTAACGATTTGAGCGATAAATCAACCGATTCGGCAGTACTTTGGGCAAATATCGATAAAGAGAACAATAAGAAAGTGATTGCGATACGTTTTTTCAGTCTCTTATCCTTTGTCAATGTATATGAAATATTTATAATAGCTAAAAAAAGAGAATGATGCCAATTTCCTTTAAATTAAATCAGACAATATAATCGGGAAGGCTCTGCAGATTATGAAGCCACTCATCCCGTCTTTGAAGATGCAGTTGTGATGGATTAATTGAATCATCGTGCTTTGCTTTTTTTAAGAGATGACGGATCTCTGTATCGATTCCAAAAAGTTTGCAATAATTGGAGACCCCTGATGAAAATGATTTTTGTTTTTTAGATTGCAAATTTTTGAGCTGTATTTGATACGCCATCCGTAAAATATTCCCGATGCGTTCATAACGTTCAGGAAGATTCATAAGATTTTCAAGGGTTTTTTTAATAGAAATAATGTCGCCATGGGTGGCATATTTCTCGCATAGGAGCAGTTTTTCTTGCCATTGTCGTTCCAGTTCCTCTGCCCAAGGCAGAATCATTAGTTCAGGATGTGAGTCAATCAGATGATAGGCATTGCGCCAATGCTGATTTGAAATAGCATGATGAAGATTGGAAGCCTGAGTAGAAAAATGTTTTACCGCAGCATATGTCTCTTCGTATTGAACAATATCACTCAGTGCATGAAGCAATAAAGATGCATGCTCGAAAGCTTGATTTTTGAATGCTTCGATGATGGCATTTTCTAATTCCCCTGCTTCTTCAATCAGTTGCGTATAAGAAGGGAGTTTACGTAAAATCGGATATTGCCGTGTTAGCTGATTTAAAAGAGAGTAATCGCGCTCATGAATTGCTTTGGAATAGATTTTCATGACGTCAAAATGGTGAATAAGCAGTTGAATCAGAGGGCGCTTACTGTTTACGGCGGCAAACGCCTCAAGCTCCTTTTGTGCCTCTTTTGTTTTGCTGAGAAGCATAAGCTTTTGCGCTTTAGTAAAACATTCAGCCCACGTTTTTTCTGCTTGTTTATAAAAGGTAGTCGACTGCAGTAGAGGTAGATGCTCGGCTAATCCGTAAAAAGGGGATAGCTTTCGGCTTTCATACAGAAATTTTAGCCGTTCCACGTAGGAAAATGCATTTAGTAAGGGTGCGATTTCTTTTGATTTTATATTTTTGAAAGGGTTCAGTAGCTCGTTTACGTGATCCATTGTCCCTTTTTCAAGAGCGTGTTTGACTTTTTGTATGGTGTCATGAAAGATGCTTTCTAGTTGGGCGTATGATTGACTCTCTTGAAGCAATGGTTCCTCTTCACAAAAGCGATAGGCTTCCTCGTAAGCGTTGGATGCGATTAATGCTTCTAACCGGCTGACTGGTTGAAGATCAAACTCAAAGAGTTCTCCATTTTGCGTTGCGACTAAGAGATGCTC
>JAQTOQ010000129.1 GCA_028713245.1 Sulfuricurvum sp.
AAACATCAGAGCAGTACCGTAAATTGCGCAATACGTTTCGTATTATGTTAGCCAATATTGACGGACTAGAAGCCATCGTGCCATACAGCGAAATGGGAGAGATCGATAAATGGATCGTCTCTAAAGCCAAAGAAGTTTTTGATGAAACGCATCGTTTATTTGGTGAATACAACTTTGTTCACGGGATGAGCGGTTTGAATTATTTCATCGTCAATGAGCTCAGCGGTGTGTACATCGATATTACCAAAGACCGTATGTACTGTGATGGCAAAGAGTCAATAGAGCGTCGTTCTTCTCAAAGTGCAATGGCGATTATTGCTCGCTCTATGTTGGGTCTCATCGCACCAATTTTGACGTACACGGCGGATGAGATCTTTGACAATGCTCCTGCAATTTTACGCGGAAATGCAAGTGATATTTTTGATGTCCTCTACAGCTCGATTGATCCTCTCGAAAGCGCTTGGGATTATGCAACGATGAGTGTAATTCGTGAAAAATTCAATGAAGTCGTCGATGGATTGAAAAAAGAGAAAATAATTAAAAATACACTTGAATTGGTGATTTCCACGAAGTCATCCTGTGCAAAGCCTGCTAAAAAAGCAGATATTGAAGAGTTTTTGGTTATCTCTAAATGGTGTGCATGCGAATTGAATGATATTTTAGGAACATTTGAAATTGAGGGTGACATGTTTAACATAGCGCGCGCCTCTAAAGCAAAATGTCCACGCTGTTGGAAATACCACAGCGAGAATGAAGAGACTGCGTGTGAGCGTTGTGCCTCGGTGGTTGGCGCGTGATAGACGTAACTCAAAGTGTACCAATGAGTTTTATTGTTGAGACGATTGGTGCTATTTTTGCGATGATTGCAGTCGGTGTTTTATTGGTTATAAAAGCAAAACGAACAAAGGAGAATAGATGATTACCCTAAAAGAAGCGTTAAAGCTCTCCAAAGAGGAGATTGTTTCACTCAAAGAGGAACTCAAGGTTAAGATTGCCGAATATCCTGAGCTCAACGGCTATATTGATGTTCTAAACGTCGGTGAGGGGATCCCCATCGCGATTAAAGACAATATCCAAGTGCAGGGGTGGTCAGTCACATCAGGATCGAATATTCTCAAAGGGTATATCGCGCCGTACAATGCAACGGTCATTGAAAAACTGATGGCAAACGGATTGAGTCCGTTTGGCCGTACCAATATGGACGAATTTGCGATGGGTTCTACGA
Organism: Sulfuricurvum sp.; assembly: GCA_028713245.1. Classification (GTDB taxonomy): domain Bacteria; phylum Campylobacterota; class Campylobacteria; order Campylobacterales; family Sulfurimonadaceae; genus Sulfuricurvum. The sequence goes on from JAQTOQ010000129.1 coordinate 1,226, forward strand.
CAGAGAGTAGCTGTTATGGCAAAACGCTCAATCCTCGTAATCATAACTGTGTCCCTGGTGGAAGTTCGGGCGGATCAGCTGCGGTGGTTGCGGCTGGTTTGGCAATTGCAGCGTTGGGAAGTGATACGGGTGGATCGATTCGTCAGCCTGCCGCATTTTGCGGAATAGTCGGGATGAAGCCAACCTATGGGCGTGTAAGCCGTTATGGCTTGGGTGCGTATGCGAGTTCACTCGATCAAATCGGACCGATGACGCAAAATGTTGAAGATGCCGCAATTTTGTATGACATGATCCAAGGATACGATCCACGAGATTCAACCAGTGCGGATCGCAATGATGGCATGGTCAGTGATAAATTGGATGCCAACGTCAAGCTCAAAATCGCCGTTGTCCCAGAGTATGTCAAAGATGCATCGGCTGATGTACGTAAGGCGTATACGAAAGCCGTAGAAGCACTGAAAAATGCAGGACACACGATCATCGAAAAAGCACTGATGGACCCAAAATACGATATTTCAGCGTATTACATCACGGCAACCGCGGAGGCAACGACCAATCTTGCCCGTTACGACGGTATCCGTTACGGTAACCGTATTGAGGGGGATAATCTCAAAGATACCTTTTTGCAAACCCGTTCACAGGGTTTCGGTCCTGAAGTACAGCGCCGTATAATGCTGGGGAACTTCGTTCTCTCCTCAGGATATTACGATGCGTATTATGTTAAAGCACAAAAAGTACGTTCGTTGATACAAGAAGAGTATAATAAGATTTTTGAAGAAGTGGATCTTATTTTGACTCCTGTTGCTCCACGCACGGCGTACGAATTTGGGGCTTTGAATGATCCTCTTGAGATGTATTTGAGCGATATTTATACGATTTCAGTCAATCTCGCGGGTCTCCCCGCGATCTCTTTGCCTGTCGACACGGCAGAAAACGGCATGCCTGTAGGACTTCAGCTAATCGGTGCTGCGTATGCAGAACAAACTCTATTTAACGGGGCGTTAAGTCTCGAAAAACACCTGAAAGGATAATCCATGAATATACGTAAACGCGCACTGACGTTTGAAGATGTGCTTCTGATTCCAAAATACTCTGAGGTTCTCCCAAGGGACGTGAGTCTCAAAACGATGTTAACCCGTAACATCCCTCTGAACATTCCTATGGTTTCTGCGGCGATGGACACAGTAACGGAATACCAAGCGGCAATCGCTATGGCACATTTGGGCGGTATTGGGATTATCCATAAAAATATGGACATTGAAACACAGGTTAAGCAAGTTAAAAAAGTGAAAAAATCAGAGAGCGGTATCATTATCGATCCGATTGTTGTCCATCCTGACGCTACGCTTGAAGAAGCAGAGTCATTGATGAATGAGTTTCGCATTTCGGGTGTTCCTGTTGTGGACGCGCACAATAAACTGTTAGGGATTTTGACAAACCGTGATATGCGTTTTGAAAAAGATCTCACTAAAAAAGCAAGTGCGGTGATGACAGCAATGCCATTGATTACTGCAATTGCCGGGATTACACTCGAAGAAGCGGCGCAGATTATGCACAAAAACAAGATTGAGAAATTACCGATCATCGATGAAAACGGTCACTTAAAAGGGCTTGTAACCATCAAAGATATCAAAAAGCGCATTGAATATCCACATGCTAATAAAGATGATTTTGGCCGTCTTCGTGTAGGGGCTGCGATCGGTGTAGGTCAGCTTGACCGTGCACAGGCGCTGGTAGATGCAGGTGTTGACGTGTTGGTTCTTGACTCTGCGCACGGTCACTCTAAAGGGATTTTGGACACAGTTAAAGCGATCAAAAAACAGATGGTTGTTGAGGTTATTGCCGGAAATGTCGCAACGGCAGAAGCGACCCAAGCATTGATCGATGCGGGTGCTGATGGGGTAAAAGTGGGTATTGGACCGGGGTCAATTTGTACAACGCGTATCGTTGCAGGTGTGGGTGTTCCTCAAATCTCTGCGATTGATGAATGTGCCGCTATTGGGCGTAAACATGGGGTACCTATTATCGCTGATGGCGGTATTCGTTATTCAGGTGACATTGCCAAAGCATTGGCAGTGGGTGCAAGTGCGATAATGGCGGGTTCATTGCTCGCGGGTACCGAAGAATCACCGGGTGATACGATTATGTTCCAAGGGCGTCAGTACAAATCGTATCGCGGTATGGGATCTATCGGTGCTATGACCAAAGGATCAACGGATCGTTATTTCCAAGAGGGAACAGCGGCGGACAAACTCGTGCCTGAGGGAATCGAGGGACGTGTTCCGTATCGCGGAACGATCTCAGCAGTGGTTCATCAGATGATGGGCGGATTGCGTTCGTCTATGGGTTACTGCGGATCTGAGAGCATCGCAGCGTTTTGGGATAAGGCAGAATTTGTTGAAATAACTAGCGCAGGGCTCAAAGAATCACACGTACACGATGTCATTATCACACAAGAAGCACCGAACTACCACGTCTAATAAGATTATTTTCCGGGAAGAGAATCCCTATTAAAATAGTTTGGATTCTCAGGAAAAATAACGGGATGACGATACAATTGCATAAATTTACGTAAAAGGATAACCATGCAACTTCAAACAGAAGCCCTTCACGCCGGTTATGAAAAAGATGGCCAGCGAACGATGGCAGTGCCCATCTACCAAACGACTGCTTATGAGTTTCGCGATGTCGAACATGCAGCTAATTTGTTTGCGCTCAAAGAACTAGGTAATATTTATACACGTTTGAACAATCCGACAACGGATGTTTTTGAAAAGCGTTTTGCGACACTAGAGGGTGGCGTGGCAGCACTTGCTACTGCTAGCGGTATGGCGGCTATTTTTTACGCCATTGCCAATGCGGCAGAAGCTGGGGATAATATCCTTTGTGCTCGACAAATGTACGGCGGATCGTTGACGCAAGCCTCCTATACACTTAAGCGTTTTGGAATCGAAGCGCGCTATTTTGATGTACAAAATCCTAGCGAAATTGATGCGTTGGTGGATGATAAGACCAAAGTGATCTTTTTTGAGAGTTTGACCAATCCGAGTATCGATGTTGCTGATATTAATGCGATTACTACGATAGCAAAGAGACACGGTGTTCTAACGATCGTTGATAATACCGTTGCGACGCCTGTATTGTGCAGACCGTTTGAACATGGCGCTGACATTGTGGTCCACAGTGCGAGTAAATACACGACAGGACAGGGACTTGCCATTGGCGGTATTTTGGTTGAGCGTCATGATTTGGTGGATTTCATCCGTTCAAACGCTCGTTACCCGCAGTTTAATGAAGGCGATGAGAGCTATCACGGATTAGTCTATGTCGATGTACCTCTTCCTCTGTATACACTACGTGCGCGTTTGTCGCTTTTACGTGATTTGGGTGCAGTGGTTTCTCCATTTAATTCATGGTTATTTATCCAAGGGATTGAGACTTTATCGTTGCGTATGCGAGAACACTCTCGTAATGCACAAGTGGTTGCAGAGTTTTTAGAAGCGCATCCAAAAGTGCAAAAAGTGAATTATCCTGGGTTGAAAAGTAATAGCAATTATGCGAATGCACAGCGCTATTTTCAAGATGGAATGTCCAGCGGATTGTTGAGTTTTGAAGTAGAGAGCTTAGAGCAAGCAAAACGAATGGTGGATGCAACACAGCTTTTTTCGTTGGTTGTTAACATCGGCGATTCAAAATCGATTATTACCCATCCAGCCTCTACAACGCACCAACAGCTCAGCAGTGAAGCCTTGATCGCTTGCGGTGTTCTCCCGGGGCTCATTCGTTTGAGTATCGGTTTAGAGTCAACGGTGGATTTGATCAATGATTTGAAACAGGCATTGGACGCGTAAAGAGACCTATGTTAAATCTTCAAACGAAAACGGAACATTTTACAAACCCTC
>JAQTOQ010000130.1 GCA_028713245.1 Sulfuricurvum sp.
TGAAAAATATAAAACTGTCGGTAGTTTTACATATGTAACGCGATGGGGAAGTAAAATAGATGGTCCAAATGATATTACAGGTATTTTAGATAAAAAAAATTTACTCTTCACGTTTGATAGTAGTTTTGAAGGACATAATGCTAAGGCACAAATCACAATAAATGATGATTGCTCTATAAAATGGACATTATTACAAAATGCGGATGGTGAATTCTATGCACCTAAAAGTATGCTTTTACCGATAGAAAAAATTACTAAAAATAAACTTTTCAATTGTAATCCATCAAATTTGTCTACGACTATGACAATTAAAACCCTTATAGCAAAATCTCCTCTTTATAAAGAACTTTCCGAATCATCCCAATCCAAAATGTACCTTATCGCTGGTGACAAAGTAATATTGTTAGATAGTAAAACCGATGGAGCTGGACAAGAGTGGTACTACATCAGTTACCAAGGAAAAAAAGAGATCAAGATGTGGATCAAAGCTGAAGCGGTGAAATAAACATAAGATTATCTGTGCTGTTTTGGTATATCGAAAAAGAGTAATTCCGCCGAGTCATATCCGACACTTTTCCAACTATCTTCTTTTAACAGCATTGCAACGACACCGCAGGTGGGGATGTTTTCTATATCTGCACCACACAGAGCATTAGCACATTCGGTTAACTCTGGATTGTGTCCAAAGACTATGAGTGTTTTGCATGTGTCTGAAACGCTTCGTATCACTTCGAAGACGGTTTCGATATCACTCTCATACAATGACGGGTTATAGGTGATCGCATCTTCCGGAAAAGAGAGCTTTCGGGCTATTTCGATAGCAGTGGTTTGGGCTCGGAGTGCAGGGCTAGAGAGGATGAGATCGGGGTGGATATTTTTATCGGCTAATATTTTCCCCATCACAGGGGCATCTTTCAATCCCCGTCCATTCAATTCTCTGTCAAAATCATGTAAAAAAGGATTGCTCCAGTCTGATTTGGCATGACGGATAAGAATAAGTGTTTTCATAGCGGATTTCTATTGCTGAGAGTATGATTGTCCCAGACGTGGCGTAATTTATGAGTGTAATAGGTGAGGGCATCTGAGCGCTTCATCCGCTTTGGCTTGTCTTTGATATGTATAGTTGTAATGAATTTACCTTCGATCATTTGGATGCTCATGATCTCGTCATAAACACATTCGCCGTATGTTCGTCCCCTAGGGTAATCAATTGAAATATTTTGATTGTTTTCGTTCGTTGTTACAGTCATAATGCGTATCCTAAAATTTAAAAACTCAATCCGAGTTCATTTAAAAGGGTTTGCTTCTCTTTGGCAGGATTGTCAAAAAAATGATCTATGATATCATCTTCTAAGATTGCAATATCATCAAAAAGCTCGGCATCATCTTTTTCAGGAAAATAAAGGTTTACCTCATTCGCTACAGACTCAAGCATTTCTTCTGAAACCTCTTCGTCATTGAGCAATCCGATGCGATTTGTGTGCTCGATAGTTGAGAGAGCTCGGAGAAGATAGAGCTTTTCACAGCGCTCGTCATCAGGTTCTTTGTATATCCAAGAGTTGATTTGATTAATCTCTGAGCGGTAGAGGATAGTAGAGTCTTCGATTGTTTGTTTTTGATGTGCTGATAGGTTCATTCGGTATCCTCAGAGATGGTTCAATTTTGGTTGGTAAAAGTTAATAGGGATTGTACACTGTTTTAATCACAAAATGGAAACAGTGATAGAATATCCTATAAGAATTGTAAGTTAAAACAGAGCATTTTTTTGTTGACGGCTCATTTTTTTGATGGTAAGCTCACGTTTCAGTGCTGAACTCCTATCTTCACACAATTCTTGATACACGACTTCAACAGGACGGCGATAACGGGTATATTTAGCCCCTTTATCAGAAGTATTGTGCTCTTTGAGTCGTTTTTCCAGATTGGTTGTGATGCCTGTATAAAGCGTTTCATCATTGCATTTTAGTATGTAAAGTATGTAAGAAGTAGTTGAGAGATTATTCATATTAAAGAAGTATAACATAGTTGGTTGCGGAAACAGGATTTGAACCTATGACCTCGAGGTTATGAGCCTCGCGAGCTACCGTGCTGCTCTATTCCGCGACATAAAAGTGGTTGTAAAAATAAGTGTTTTTAAATATTAGAAGAGATAATATCTAGGATTGGTTGCGGAAGCAGGATTTGAACCTACGACCTTCGGGTTATGAGCCCGACGAGCTACCGGGCTGCTCTATTCCGCGGTGTTAAATGTTGACAGTGTTGGATGGGGAGGAGGGATTCGAACCCCCGAATGACTGGACCAAAACCAGTTGCCTTACCGCTTGGCGACACCCCAATGTTCTCGTTAAGAGGCCGAAATTATAGACACTTTTAATAAATTTGTCAAGTGTATCGATAATAACGGGATTAAAAAAGGGCAATTTTTTGAATGTGATAGTTTTTTAAACCTTTTGTCCTATAATTGCTTACTATATTAATAACAAAAGAGTATTGAATGTCAGCTGTACAACGTGTATTGGATGCTATCGAAGAATTTAAAAAAGGACGTATGGTCATCATGGTGGATGATGAGGATCGCGAAAATGAGGGAGATCTTGTTTACGCATCTGTTTTTTCAACTCCCGATCATGTCAATTTTATGGCAACACATGCAAAAGGTCTCATCTGTGTAGCGATTAATCCTGCAATCGCTAAGCGTCTCAGCCTTGAACCAATGGTGAAATCGAATACTTCAATGCATGAAACGGCATTTACGATCTCTGTAGATGCTACAGCTGCAACTACGGGTATTTCGACGGCAGAACGGGATATGACGATCAAAATCCTTGCTAATCCGCTATCTCATCCTTCTGAACTTGTAGCTCCAGGACATATTTTCCCGCTTATCGCCAAAGAGGGGGGAACGTTGGTTCGTATCGGTCATACTGAAGGATCTGTTGATTTGTGCCGTCTCTCTGGTCTCGCTGAATCGGCAGTTATTTGTGAGATTATGAAAGAAGACGGGACGATGGCGCGCCGTGATGATCTCGATATTTTTGCCGAAAAACATAGCCTTAAAACGGTTTATATTTCCGATATTGTTGAATTTCGTCTAGCTAATGAGATGTTGGTAAAAGCGGTATCTGAAGAGGAGATCGAGTTTTTCGGTGTTCATGTTAAAAAATACGAGTTTGCCGATCATCAGGATAATCGTCATACGGCAGTAGTTTTCTATAAAGCCGGAGAAACAGCTAATGTTAAAGTTCACAACGTAGTTCCGGATATCGATTTACTGCTTAACCAAAGTAAATATACTCATCTGATTGATTCGATTAACTATCTCAAACACAATAGCGGTGTATTGCTCTTTATCAATAAACCGCATCATCAGCAGGTCAATATGAAAGAGTACGGAATCGGGGCACAAATCCTAAAATCTCTAGGTGTTAAGCATATGCGTCTTATTGCTGAAACAAAAGTTTCTGATTTTGCAGGGCTGAGCGGCTTTGGTTTGGATGTTATTGAGACGATAAATCCCGCTTAAGAACAATTATTGTTATTATGCATTTTTAAGCCTAGTTTGTTTACAATCATTACTGATTAATAATGGAGGAAGAAAATGGAGTTAAAAACTATTGCCAAATCGCTTTTGATGGCTGGGATGTTCAGTATGGTCGCGATTCAATTTACCGGATGCGGTGCAGCCCACACCGCAATTAAAAAACGTAATTTGGATGTTCAAACGAAAATCTCCGAAACAATTTTTTTAGAGCCTACAGAACCGGAAAAAAAGGTAATTTTTGTTGATGTCCGAAATACTTCCGACAAAGATATTGCTGTAAAAGATATTATTACCAATGCATTGATAAGTCGTGGATACTCGATTACGACTAGTCCTCAAAAAGCGTATTTCATGCTTCAGGTAAATGTACTACAAGTGGGTAAAACGGATCTTCGTGAAGCACAAAGTGCACTGGAAGGCGGTTTTGGCGGTGCTGTAGTAGGTGCGACTGCCGGATATGCAATGCATAATTCCAACTCAAATGCCGCGGCAGGCGGTCTAATCGGTGCTGCAGTCGGTGTTGTGGCCGATGCGCTTGTGGATGATACCTATTATAGTATGATTACCGATGTACAGATTCGTGAGCGTCCAATGCTCGGAGAAGTTGTAACTCAAACTCAAAACGCCAAAATCAAGCAAGGCAGTTCAACCAATGTCAATCAAGATATCCAGGGTGGTAAAGTCGATTGGAAAACGTATCGTACACGTGTTGTGAGTACGGCGAATAAAGTCAATCTCGATTTTGCGGAAGCTCAGCCTGTATTGCAAGACGCATTGGGGAAATCACTCTCGGGTCTTTTTTAATTAAAGAATTTTTTTGACGTTAGTCAAATACCTATATTAGGTTGATGACTAACGACGTCGTAAATATCTATTTGTTTCTTTTATCCAAAGCTAATGCCAAAGTATCAAATACATGATCGGTATGCCCATCGTTACCGATAAAAGCATATTTGAATAAGTTTCGAACGTTTTTAGATGTAACTTCCGTATTTATCGGGTCAAAAATATCGCCATTCGGTAATTGTATCTGTTGATCTTTCATTCCTATACGAGACATACCTATAAGCAGTAATCCTTGTGCTGCTTCCGATTCACCGTTGGAAATGAACTCATCATACAAAGCTTTTTCTCCTAATGAGAGTTCTGCCATTGTATTCACAAAACCACCAGATTTTTGGATTTGGTCAAGTTCTTCTGATTTTGCTAAATCTGCTTTCTGAGTAACATGTCTTGTTTCTTGTGTATTGTTGGAATTTTTTGCTACATACGATGTATATATGCTGTTTCCATATCCATTAATCGTCATCTTCTTTCCTCTATCACTTATTAAAACTTATCGTATAGAAATAAAATGAGTGAGAAATGAATATCGGCTTGTTCATTTCTCACTCATTCTTTTATGACATATTTTGGATGGAAAAAAATGTTATTTAAAGGATTTACATGCAAAGAAAGTTTAAGTCAGCTATATTGTTGGCAAGTTTGGTAGTCACTTCTTCACTATCGGCATTCGATGATAAAAAAGAGGGTTTTATGATTTCTC
>JAQTOQ010000008.1 GCA_028713245.1 Sulfuricurvum sp.
GGTTCGAATCCTTCTCTCACCACCATCTGCGGGAATAGCTCAGTTGGCTAGAGCGTCAGCCTTCCAAGCTGAATGTCGCGAGTTCGAGTCTCGTTTCCCGCTCCACTGGGAGCTGAAGTACAATTCATAAAACTACTTCATAATTACCTAAAACCGTAAAATAGTTTTTAAGCTTCCAAATACAAATATATCTATTGTTTATGCTTACGTGGCTCAGGGGTAGAGCACTTCCTTGGTAAGGAAGAGGTCGGCGGTTCGAATCCGCTCGTGAGCTCCAGTAATATTTTGCAATTTTTTGAAAGCTTGAAAGCTATTTCAGCTGTTTTTAGGTATAATTCCATTTTCGTTTACAATATTCAGTCGGAGGACACTATGGCAAAAGAAAAGTTTACACGTACTAAACCACACTGTAACATCGGTACTATCGGTCACGTTGACCACGGTAAAACTACATTGACAGCAGCAATTACCGCTGTTTTGGCAACTAAAACTGGTGCCAAATTTATGGACTACGATCAAATCGACAACGCTCCTGAAGAGCGTGAGCGCGGAATTACGATCGCTACTTCACACGTTGAGTATGAAACAGAAGCACGTCACTATGCTCACGTTGACTGTCCTGGTCACGCAGACTATGTTAAGAACATGATTACTGGTGCTGCTCAAATGGACGGAGCGATTCTTGTTGTTTCTGCAGCAGATGGCCCAATGCCACAAACGCGTGAGCACATCTTGCTTTCACGTCAAGTTGGTGTTCCATACATCGTTGTTTTCATGAACAAAGAAGATATGGTTGATGATGAAGAACTTCTTGAGCTCGTAGAGATGGAAATTCGTGAACTTCTTGATATGTACGATTTCCCAGGTGATGATACTCCTATCGTTGCTGGTTCTGCGCTTAAAGCACTTGAAGAAGCTAAATCAGGTGTTCTTGGTGTTTGGGCTGATAAAATCATGAAATTGATGGATGAAGTGGATCGTTATATTCCTCAGCCAGTTCGTGAAATGGATAAAGATTTCTTGATGCCAGTAGAGGACGTTTTTTCTATCTCTGGTCGCGGAACAGTTGTTACTGGTCGTATCGAGCGTGGTACTATCAAAATCGGTGAAACAATTGAAATCGTTGGTATCCGTGACACACAAACAACAACTGTAACAGGTGTTGAAATGTTCCGTAAAGAAATGGAACAGGGCCTTGCTGGTGATAACTGCGGAATCTTGCTTCGTGGTACTAAGAAAGAAGATGTTGAGCGTGGACAAGTTCTTTGTAAGCCTAAATCAATCAATCCTCACACTAAATTTGAGGCTGAGATTTATGTATTGAGTAAAGAAGAGGGTGGACGTCATACTCCATTCTTTAACGGATACCGCCCACAATTCTATGTTCGTACAACTGACTGTACAGGTGCTATCACCTTGCAAGAAGGTACTGAAATGGTTATGCCAGGCGATAATGTTAAAATTGTTGCTGAGTTGATTCATCCGATCGCAATGGAAGAGGGAACTCGTTTTGCTATCCGTGAGGGTGGACGTACTGTCGGTGCAGGTGTTGTTTCTAAAATCCTTGCATAATTTTACCCGACCCTAGGGTCGGAACATAAGGTCTAATATGCGCGAAAATATACATTTAGCTTGTGAAAAGTGCACACGTCGTAACTATCACATTACTAAGAATAAAAAAACTCATACTGAGAAATTCTCAGCAAATAAATTTTGTAAATTCTGCCGTGAGCACACTGTTCACAAAGAAGCAAAACTTTAAGTTGTCCCCTTCGGGGATTTTATAGGTCAGTAGCTCCAATGGTAGAGCGCCGGATTCCAAATCCGATGGTTGCGGGTTCGAATCCCCCCTGGCCTGCCACAAGCATTTTAAACTAATGATGCTTTCGGGCTTTATTCGTTGGAAATGTCCTAAGGATCATAGTATGAAAAACAGTGTTAACAATTATTTCAGATCAGCAAAGCTTGAGCTGGCAAAAGTTATTTTTCCAACAAAGCCACAAGTAAAGCAGGCCTTTATTGCTGTTTTAGTGGTAGTAACTTTTGTGGTTTTATTTTTGGCATTGGTTGACTTTACTATGTCATCATTATTATCGGCAATTTTGGGTTAAGGAAAAAATATGGCACATCTTTGGTACTCAATTCAAACCTATGCAGGTAGCGAACGCAGCGTAAAAGCAGCTATTGAAAATATTATTGCTGAAAATCGTCTTGAAGAGGTTATAACGGAAGTTATCGTTCCTACAGAAGATGTTATCGAAGTCAAAAATGGCAAGAAAAAAATAACAGAGCGTTCACTTTACTCTGGATATGTATTTGCAAATATGGAACTTAGTGTTGATTTACAACATAGAATACAATCTCTTCCAAGAGTTGCAGGCTTTATTGGTGAGGGCAGTAAGCCGACACCATTGAGCGATAATGATATTGCTGTTATATTGGATCGTATTGCTAATCGTGCGGCGCCTAAACCAAAAGTTTATTTTGATAATGGTGAAATGGTTCGTATCGTAGATGGTCCATTTGCAAACTTCACTGGTACCGTTGATGAATACGATCTTGAGCATGGAACATTGAAACTCAATGTTTCTATTTTTGGTCGTAGTACACCGGTTGATATAGCGTATACGCAAGTCGAAAAAATAATTTAATCTCAAAAAAAGGAAGCACAAATGGCAAAGAAAATTACAGGTTACATTAAGTTACAAGTTCAAGCTGGCGCGGCTAATCCGGCTCCACCGGTTGGTCCTGCTCTTGGTCAACGTGGTGTTAATATCATGGAATTTTGTAAGGCGTTCAACGAGCGTACAAAAGATAAAGCAGGATTTAAACTCCCTGTAGTTATTACTGTATATGCAGATAAAACGTTTTCATTCATCACAAAACAGCCCCCCGCATCTGCTCTTATTATGAAAGCAGCTGGTCTTAAAAAAGGGACTGATAATCCGATGAAAAACAAAGTGGGTAAAATCACCAAAGCTCAATTGATGGAAATCGTTAAGCAGAAAATACAAGATATGAATACAGATAACGTTGATGCTGCTATTGCAACAATCACTGGTTCTGCACGTTCAATGGGTGTTGACATCGTCGACTAAAGTTCTACCTCTTCGACCGCAAAGAGACTAAATTATGCGGCAGATTCTATTTATGGAGAATTATTATGGCAGGAAAACGCTACAAATTATTAAGTGAAAAAATTGACTTGGCAAAAAGTTACAGTGTAGAAGACGCATCTGTATTTTTACAAGAACTAAAATCAGCAAAATTTGACGAAACCGTTGAAATTGCTCTTAACCTAAATGTTGATCCTCGTCACGCTGACCAGATGATCCGTGGCGCTGTTGTGCTTCCTCACGGTACGGGTAAAGTGGTTCGCGTTGCAGTATTTGCAAAAGGTGCTAAAGCGGATGAAGCTAAAGCAGCCGGTGCTGACATTGTTGGTGCTGAAGATCTAGTAGATCAAATCAAATCAGGAAATATCAACTTCGATATCGTTGTTGCTGCCCCTGATTGTATGGGGCTTGTTGGTCAAGTCGGTCGTATCCTTGGGCCAAAAGGTATGATGCCTAATCCTAAGACAGGTACCGTTACTGCAGATATTGCTAAGGCTGTTTCTAATGTTAAGGGCGGACAAGTTAATTTCCGTGTTGACAAAAAAGGAAATATCCACGCTGGTGTTGGTAAAGTAAGTTTTGATGCAAAAAATATTGAAGAAAATATTAGAGCATTCGTTGGTGCTATCAACCGTGCAAAACCTTCAACTGCAAAGGGTCGTTATATTAAAAATGCGGCACTTTCATTGACTATGAGCCCAGCCATTAAATTTGATATTGCAGAGCTTTTAGACATTCGTTAATAATTAGACTATTTTATCTTATGGACTTAAGACAGTAGGGGGCGAAAGCCTTAATCAGATTGTTCTGCCCCGCTTGAAGTTGTGTCTGGAAAGGAGAAACTATGAACAAAACACAAAAATCAGAAATTGTTAATACTCTTACTCAAGAATTTAAATCAGCTGCTGCTGTTGTTATGTGTGATTATCGTGGTCTTACTGTTTCAGAACTTGAGTCATTGCGTAGCATCGCACGCGCTAAAGAGACAAAAGTACAAGTTATCAAGAATACACTTGCTTCGATTGCTTTAGCAAATGCAGATATGACGGGTATCGCTATTTCTGACACCAATATTTTTGTTTGGGGAGCTGATTCAATTGCAGCTGCTAAAACAGTTGTTGAGTTTGCAAAAGCAAAGGATAAATTTATTATTCGTACTGCTTACATCGACGGCCAAGCTGCTGATGAAGCTAAAGTGCGTACATTTGCAACCCTGCCAGGTCGCGAAGAATTGCTTGGTATGTTGGCATCTGTTTGGATGGGTCCAGTACGCAATTTCACAATCGGTCTCGATGCGCTTAAGCGTAAAAAAGAAGAAGCAGCTTAATCACTGCTTTGTGGTAATGCCGAATTTAATTTTGGCATAAAAAATAAAAAAATCTAGGAGAATACAATGGCTGTTACAAAACAAGACGTTCTTGAGTTTATCTCAAACCTATCTGTACTTGAGCTTTCTGAGCTTGTAAAAGAATTCGAAGAAAAATTCGGAGTATCTGCTCAACCGGTAGCGGTTGCTGGTGGTGCTGTAGTTGCAGAAGCTGCAGAAGAAAAAACTGAGTTTGATGTTATCCTTAAAGAGGCTGGTGAAAAGAAAATCAACGTTATTAAAGTAGTACGTGCACTTACTGGCCTTGGTCTTAAAGAGGCAAAAGATGCGGTTGATGGTGCTCCAACAACTATCAAAGAGGGTATCAACAAAGAAGACGCTGAAGCTGCTAAAAAAGAGCTTGAAGAAGCTGGCGCAGTAGTAGAAATAAAATAATCATTTTATGATTGGAGGGTTTTCCCTCCGTTGAATTTCAGGGCACTTTTCCGAATTGATTTTTTTCACTTTGGAAAAGTGCCCATACGTCGTTATACGGTTGAGGAGACTCAACTTGATAGACATGCATTTATCCATCCCTTTGGGATTACAAACTTGATTGAGGTAGCCTATGTTAAACACTCTTCACTCTGGAAATCGCTTACGCGTTGATTTCGCGAAAACTCCCCAACAAATTGAAGTACCGAATTTATTACAACTTCAACAAAGTTCATACGATTCATTTTTGATGATAGATCAAAAAGATCGTTCAAAAAGTGGTATTGAGCGGGTTTTCCAATCTGCATTTCCTATTCACGATTCTCAAAATCGTCTTTCTCTTGAATATCTAGGTTCTGAGGTCGGTCGTCCTAAATATACCGTCCGTGAATCTATGGAACGTGGCTTAACCTATTCGGTTTCTCTTCGTATTAAAACACGCCTTGTTATATGGGATCGTGATGAAAATACAAAAGAAAAACTAGCAGTCAAGGACATTAAAGAGCAAACGATCTTTATCCGTGACATTCCTTTGATGACAGAGCGTACCTCTTTTGTCATTAATGGTGTTGAACGTGTTGTTGTTAATCAGCTGCACCGTAGTCCGGGAGTTATTTTCAAAGAAGAAGAGTCTTCAACAGCGGGCAGTAAAATGATCTTTACGGGTCAGATTATTCCTGACCGCGGTTCATGGCTCTATTTTGAGTATGATCCAAAAGATATTCTTTACATGCGTATTAATAAGCGTCGTAAAGTGCCTGTAACAATCATGTTCCGCGCCCTTGGGTACAGTAAACAAGACATCTTGAAAATGTTCTACCCACTACAGAAGATTCGTTTAGAAGATAATAAATATCTTTTGGATTTTGCTCCTGAGCATTTTGGGGGACGTCTTGCGTATGACTTAATTGATGTAGATGGCAAATTGTTGGTTGCTGCTGGTAAACGTCTTTCTGTTAAAAAAGTGGAGAAAATGGTTGCTGATGGCGTTACTTCAATACAGTACCCAATAGAAATCATGATCGAGCGTCATCTTGCAGAGCCAATTATTGATGCATCTACGGGCGAAGTTATGTTTGATACCATGACTCAGCTTGATGAAACAAAATTGAAAAAAATGGCAGAAGCTGGCGTAACACAATTCGTGGTTGCCAATGACATAGCTGAAGGGCATGATAGCTCTATCATCAATGCATTCATAGCGGATGTTGATTCACTTAAATTGTTGAAGCAAACGGAAGATATAGAAGATGAAAACGCACTTGCTGCGATCCGTATTTATAAAGTAATGCGTCCAGGTGAGCCGGTTACTAAAGAAGCGGCACGTATTTTTGTTAATCAGCTTTTCTTTGATCCGGAGCGTTATGATTTAACACGCGTTGGTCGTATGAAAATGAACCACAAGTTAGGGTTGAATATTCCTGAATATGTGACTGTTTTAACAAATGAAGATATTATCAATACCGTTAAATACGTTATTAAAGTTAAAAATGGACAAGGCCGTATTGATGACCGTGACCACCTTGGTAATCGTCGTATTCGTTCAATCGGTGAGCTTTTGGGTAACGAGTTGCACAATGGTTTGATAAAGATGCAAAAAGCGATCAAAGATAAGCTCTCAACCATGAGCGGTCAAACAACAGAGTTGATGCCACATGATTTGATTAACTCTAAGATGATCACGTCTACGATTATGGAGTTTTTCAGCGGCGGACAGTTATCTCAGTTTATGGATCAGACAAATCCATTGTCGGAAGTTACCCATAAGCGTCGTCTTTCTGCGCTTGGTGAAGGCGGTCTTGTTAAAGAGCGTGCCGGATTTGAAGTGCGTGACGTTCACCCTACTCACTACGGACGTATTTGTCCTATTGAAACGCCAGAGGGTCAGAATATTGGTTTGATCAATACTTTGGCTACCTATTCAAAAGTAAATGAGCACGGCTTTATTGAAGCACCTTATAACATTGTTACAGATGGTGTCGTTACTAAAGAAGTTGTGTATTTAACAGCGACACAAGAAGAAGGCAAAGTAATTGCTGCGGCATCTTCGCGTCTTGATGATAAGGGTAACTTCTTGGACGATTTGATTGAGATTCGTAAAGATGGCGAAATTCAATTGGTATCACCTAAAAATTGTGAATTACGTGACCTTACGCCACACATGGTTGTCGGTGTTGCGGCGAGCTTGATTCCATTCTTGGAGCATGATGACGCGAACCGCGCACTCATGGGTTCAAATATGCAACGTCAAGCGGTTCCATTATTGAAACCGGAGGCTCCTATGGTAGGAACGGGTGTTGAAAAACTCGTTGCCCGTGATTCATGGGAATGTGTCAAGGTTGAGCGTAGTGGTGTTGTTGAGAAAGTAGATGCGAAACATATCTATGTAATGGGCGAAGATGAAGATGGAACATTTATCGATTATTATCCATTAGAGAAAAATATTCGTACGAACCAAAATACAACATTCTTGCAAAAGCCGATTGTTAAAGCGGGACAAAATGTTGTTAAAGGGCAAATTATTGCAGATGGCCCAAATATGGATCAAGGCGAACTTGCTTTGGGTATCAATGCGCTTGTAGCGTTTATGCCGTGGAACGGTTACAACTTTGAAGATGCTATCGTTATGTCTGAGCGTATGATCCGTGAAGACGCATTTACATCGGTGCATATCTATGAGAAAGAAGCGGAAGCACGTGAATTGAAGCATGGTGTTGAAGAAATCACACGTGATATTCCAAACGTTCGTGATGATGAATTGGCACACCTTGATGAGAGTGGTATTGTAAAAATTGGTACTTACATCACAGGTGGTATGATTCTTGTTGGTAAAGTTTCACCAAAAGGCGAAGTGAAGCCAACTCCAGAAGAGCGTTTATTACGTGCTATTTTTGGTGAAAAAGCGGGTCACGTTGTCAATAAATCTCTCTACTGTACTCCAAGTATGGAAGGGGTTATTGTTGATGTTAAAGTATTTACGAAAAAAGGATACGATAAAGATCCACGTACTTTAGAACTTGAAAAAGCAGAACGCGATGAATTAGAGCGTGAGCACTATGACCGTCTCTTGATGATTGACAAAGAAGAGATGCTGCGTATCGCTTCTTTGTTGACCAAGCACCCACTGCAAAGTGCAGTAAGTGTTAACGGTAAAGATTATAAAGCAGGCGATCATGTTAATGCAGATGATCTCAAAGAGGTTAACCGATTTGCTATGAATACCATCGTTAAAGCATTTGCAGACGATATTCAAGAGAAGTACAACCAAACTAAAAATCACTTCCAAAAAGAGAAGAAAAAATTTCGTGATGAACATGAAGAAAAGCTTTCTATCTTGGAAAAAGACGACATTCTTCCAAATGGTGTTGTTAAGTTTGTAAAAGTTTATATAGCGACAAAGCGTAAGCTCAAAGTCGGTGATAAAATGGCGGGTCGTCACGGGAACAAAGGTATCGTTTCAATCATTGTTCCACAAGTAGATATGCCGTACATGGCAAACGGGCGCACCGTTGACGTATGTTTGAATCCACTCGGGGTTCCATCACGTATGAACATCGGTCAAATTCTTGAGATGCACCTTGGTATGGCTGGGCGTGAGCTTGGTTTTCAAATTCAAGACATTTTTGAGAGTAAGCAAAAAGAATTTATCGGTGAATTACGTACTAAAATGGTAACGATTGCAGATGTTGCAGGACTGATGGATGCGGCCAATACTATTGGCGCAATGGACGATAAAACACTTCTTGGCTATGCACAGGATTGGAGCAAAGGTGTTAAATTTGCGACTCCGATTTTTGAGGGTGTTACGCCTGCTGAGTTTGGACGTTTGTTCGAATTGGCTAAATTGGACGCTGATGGTAAGATGGAATTGTACGACGGTAAAAGCGGAGACAAGCTCAAAGAGCGTGTTAACGTAGGTTACATGTACATCCTTAAACTTCATCACTTGGTTGATGAAAAAGTACACGCCCGTTCAACTGGACCTTACTCTCTCGTTACGCAACAGCCCGTTGGTGGTAAAGCACTCTTCGGCGGACAGCGTTTTGGGGAGATGGAAGTTTGGGCACTTGAAGCATACGGTGCTTCAGCGGTCCTAAAAGAAATGTTAACCATCAAGTCCGATGACGTTGACGGACGTGTTCGTGCTTATAAAGCGATTACAAAAGGAGAAAGCGTTCCGCCATCAGGCATCCCTGAGACGTTGTTCGTATTAACCAAAGAGCTTCAAGCATTAGCGCTTGACATTGAGATTTTTGACGAGGTAGATGACAATGAGTAAACTAGTACCAATTGCAGTAACTGAAGACAATCGTCCAACAGATATTAAACAAATCCAATTTCGCCTTGCGAGCCCTGAGAAAATTCTCTCATGGAGCCATGGTGAAGTAAAAAAACCGGAAACGATCAACTACCGTACTCTTAAGCCTGAGCGTGACGGATTATTCTGTGCAAAAATTTTCGGACCGGTTCGTGATTACGAATGTTTGTGCGGAAAATACAAAAAAATGCGTTACAAAGGCGTTGTGTGCGAAAAATGTGGGGTAGAAGTAACTTCCTCTAAAGTTCGTCGTAACCGTATGGGACACATAGATTTGGTGACTCCTGTTGCACACATTTGGTACGTTAGCTCACTTCCAAGTCGTATCGGTACGCTTCTTGGCGTAAAGATGAAAGACCTTGAGCGCGTATTGTATTATGAAGCATACATCGTAAAAAGCGGAGGAGAAGCACACTATGACGGTGCGCAAACATCACCGGTACTTAAATACGATGTATTGAATGAAGAGCAATACCGTACATTGGTACAGCGTTATGGAGATAGCGGTTTTGTGGCAGAAATGGGCGGTCAAGCGGCTCGTGATCTTTTGGATGAATTGGATCTTGTGGATCTCTTTTCAGCATTGAAAGAAGATGTAAAGAAAACAAACTCAGAAGCAAAACGTAAAACAATCATCAAGCGTCTAAAAGTTATCGAGTCGTTCTTGAATTCAGGGAATAACCCTGCATGGATGATGCTTACAGCGCTTCCGGTATTGCCTCCTGAACTTCGCCCTTTGGTAAGCCTTGATGGCGGTAAATTTGCGGTATCGGATGTCAATGACCTTTATCGTCGTGTCATCAACCGTAATCAGCGTTTGAAGCGTTTGATCGAACTTGAAGCACCAGAGATTATCGTACGTAATGAAAAGCGTATGTTGCAAGAAGCGGTGGATGCATTGTTTGACAATGGTCGTCGTGCAAATGCGGTTAAAGGTGCTAATAAGCGTCCGTTGAAATCTCTTTCAGAAATTATTAAAGGGAAGCAAGGACGTTTCCGTCAGAATCTACTTGGAAAGCGTGTTGACTTCTCAGGTCGTTCGGTTATCGTTGTAGGACCAAGCCTTCGTATGGATCAGTGTGGTCTTCCAAAACTTATGGCACTGGAACTTTTCAAACCGCATTTGATTGCAAAGCTTGAAGACAAAGGGTACGCAACTACCGTTAAAGCTGCAAAGAAAATGATCGATGAGAAAACCAATGAAGTTTGGGAATGTTTGGCGGAGATCGTTGATGGCTACCCAATCATGCTTAACCGTGCGCCTACGCTTCACAAACTCTCTATTCAAGCGTTTCATCCGAAGCTTATTGATGGTAAAGCGATCCAATTACACCCTCTTGTTTGTGCCGCCTTTAATGCGGACTTTGACGGTGACCAAATGGCAGTTCACGTACCCCTAGGTGCTGAAGCAATTGCTGAGTGTAAAGTATTGATGCTTTCTTCTATGAACATCTTGCTCCCTGCATCAGGTAAAGCGATTGCCACTCCATCTCAAGATATGGTATTGGGTCTTTATTATCTGACGTTGGGTAAAAATGAGGTCAAAGGATCGAATAAACTCTTCAGCAGTGTTGATGAGATTATGATCGCTATAGAGCACGATGCGCTTGATTTGCATGCAAAAGTTCGTACACGTGTTGATGGCCGTATGATTCACACTACGGCTGGACGTATGATTCTAAAAGACATCTTGCCTGATTTCGTTCCTGTTGAATTGTGGAACGTTATGATGAAAAAGAAAAATATTTCTATTCTTGTTGATTACGTTAACAAGCATGGCGGTATTAGTATCACTGCTGAATTCTTGGATAACTTGAAAGATCTTGGTTTCAAATACGCAACCAAATCGGGCGTTTCTATCTCTATCACGGATATTATTATTCCTAAAGAAAAAGAGGCACTTATTGTAGCTTCCAAGAACCGTGTAAAAGAGATCCAAAAGCAATTTGAAGCGGGTCTTTTGACGGAGCAAGAGCGTTACAATAAAATCATTGACGTTTGGACGGATACCAATAATACTGTTGCAAGTGGAATGATGGACTTGATCCAAGCGGATAAAGATGGTTTCAACTCTATCTTTATGATGGCGGACTCTGGAGCACGTGGTTCTGCGGCTCAGATTCGTCAGCTTGCAGGTATGCGTGGTCTAATGGCGAAACCGGATGGTTCTATTATTGAAACACCGATTATTTCAAACTTTAAAGAAGGCTTGAACGTCCTTGAGTACTTTATTTCGACTCACGGTGCGCGTAAAGGTCTTGCGGATACGGCACTTAAAACCGCAAATGCGGGTTATTTGACACGTAAGCTCGTTGACGTTGCTCAAAACGTTAAGATTGTTGAACACGATTGTGGGACGCACGAGGGTATTGAATTAACGGACATCTCTGTGGGTAACGAATTGATCGAACCACTTGAAGACCGTATTTATGGTCGTGTTTTAGCGGAAGATGCTATTGACCCTATCACTAATGAAATCCTATACTCTGAGGGTACATTGATTGATGAGATCATGGCGTCTAAGATCGTTGAGGCTGGTATTCGTGCAGCGCACATTCGTACTCCTACGACCTGTAAATCGGTTGATGGCGTTTGTGCATTGTGTTACGGGCTTAACTTGGGTACAGGCGAAATTGTTAGACGCGGGGAAGCAGTTGGTATTATCGCTGCTCAGTCTATTGGTGAGCCAGGGACGCAGTTGACGCTTCGTACCTTCCACGTTGGAGGAACGGCATCTAGTACACGTGAAGAGCGTCAAGTTCTTGCTACTAAAGAGGGTTTCATACGTTACTACAACATGAAAACATACCTTTCTAAAGAGGGCAAGCAAGTTGTTGCAAATCGTCGTAATGCTGCGATTCTTTTGGTTGAACCAAAAATAAAAGCACCATTTGCAGGTACGGTTGAGATTCAAACGATCCATGATGAAATCATCGTAAGTATTAAAGGTGAGGCTCAAACACAGCGTTACACATTGCGTAAAAATGAAGTTGCTAAGCCAAATGAATTAGCAGGTGTCAGCGGTAAAATCGAAGGTAAATTCTACCTTCCATACGAAAATGGTTCTGTTGTAAAAATCGATGAGTCGGTTGTTGAAACCATCAAAGACGGCTGGAATGTTCCTAACCGTATCCCCTATGCATCTGAAATTTTAGTAAAAGACGGTGCACCAATTACGCAGAAGATTTTTGCAAAAGAGAAAGGTACGGTTAAATATTACCTTCTTAAAGGTGACTATTTAGAGCGTCACCATGAAATTGCAAAAGGTTACAATGTCGAAGAGAAAGGCCTTTTCGCAGTTGTTGCTGACAGCGAAGACCGTGAAGCGATCCGTCACTACATCGCACGTGGTTCTGTTATTGAAATCAATGATGATGAAACGGTCAAAGCAGATACATTAATTGCTAAACCGCTTATTAAAGAAGAATCGGTTGTTATCGCTGAGTGGGATCCGTATTCAAATCCTATTATCTCTGAAGCAAACGGTGTCATTACCTTTGAAGATATTATTCCAGGTGTGACTGCATCAGAGCAATTTGACGAGTTGACAGGTAAAACACGTTTGATGATTAACGAGTATATTGCTCCTGAATTTAAACCTGCTATCGTTCTTGCAGCAGCTGATGGAACAATTATACGTTATTCTGTTGATCCTAAAACGGCTATTTTTGCACAAGACAGAGCAGAAGTTAAAGTTGCTGATATCTTGGCACGTACACCAAAAGCGCTTCAAAAATCTCGTGATATTACAGGGGGTCTCCCACGTGTATCTGAGTTGTTTGAAGCGCGTAAGCCTAAAGAGATTGCATTGATCGCTGAGCTTGACGGTGTGGTAAGTTTCGGTAAACCACTTCGTGGAAAAGAGCGTATCTTGATCACAAGCGAAAACGGAATGGTCAAAGAGTACTTTGTTGATAAAAACCTTACAGCAATGGTACATCCAGGTGAATTTGTTCACGCCGGTGAGCGTTTGACAGATGGTGTATTGAGTTCACATGAGATTCTTAGAATTCTGGGTGTTAAAGCACTTTATCACTTCCTTGTTAGTGAAGTACAGCAAGTATATCGCCGTCAAGGGGTTAACATTGCGGATAAGCACATTGAGGTTATCTTTACTCAAATGCTACGTCAGATCAAGATCTTACGTTCAGGTGACACAAAATTCATTGAGGGTGATGTTGTATCTAAAGTACAGTTCAAAACTGAAAATGAAAAAATTCTTCGTCTAGGCGGAGAGCCTGCGATTGCTGAGCCGTACCTTGTTGGTATTACTCGTGCATCGGTAAGTGCTGATTCTATCATCTCAGCTGCATCATTCCAAGATACGACTAAAGTATTGACAGAAGCTGCTGTTGCTGCGAAAATTGATGACTTGACGGATCTTAAAGAAAACGTCATCATCGGTCGTACAATCCCGGTTGGTACGGGTATTTATAAAGATCAAACCATTCAATTCGGCGAATAAGTTTTGGCTTCGGCCAAAAAATACAATCCTATTTTTCTCCTCTCTTACAATTTAAACCTTCCTTAAAATAAGCTATATTTAATTAAAAAACAGATACAATTGCGCGTTTATTAGTCCCCTATGGGTGGATTAAAATTCTACTGGAACATTTCAAAACAAGGAGATTGTATGCCAACAATCAACCAGCTTATTCGTAAAGAGCGACAAGCGGTAGTGAAAAAATCAAAATCACCCGCTTTGGTGTCATGCCCACAACGTCGTGGTGTATGTACTCGTGTATATACTACAACCCCAAAGAAACCTAACTCGGCACTTCGTAAAGTTGCTAAAGTTCGTTTGACTTCAGGGTTTGAAGTTATTAGTTATATCGGTGGTGAGGGTCACAATTTGCAAGAGCACTCAATCGTTCTTGTTCGTGGTGGTCGTGTTAAAGACTTACCCGGGGTAAAATACCATATCGTTCGTGGTGCTCTTGATGCTGCGGGTGTTAAAGACCGTAAAGTATCTCGTTCTAAATACGGAACGAAAAAAGCTAAGGTTAAAAAATAATCATTTAACCCGACAAGATTCGGTTCTTGATAGCCGTATTTTGAGTAAATTTTAAAAATTGAAGGAAACATTATGAGAAGAAGAAAAGCGCCCGTACGCGAAATTATGCCTGACCCGGTTCATGGTAGTAAAATTTTAACAAAATTCATCAACAAAATTATGTGGGATGGAAAGAAAAGTACTGCAGAAAAAATCATGTACAGTGCATTGGATATTATTGCATCACGTGGTGAAAAAACAGGTATTGAAGTTTTTGATGCAGCTATCGAAAACATCAAGCCGGTAATCGAAGTTAAAAGCCGCCGTGTGGGTGGAGCGACCTACCAAGTTCCAGTAGAAGTACGCCCTGTTCGTCAGCTTTCACTTGCAATCCGTTGGTTAACGGATGCTGCACGTAAGCGTAATGAGCGCACTATGGCTGAGCGTTTAGCAAATGAATTGCTAGAAGCTGCCAACGATAAAGGCTCATCGTTCAAGAAAAAAGAAGACACTTACCGTATGGCAGAAGCGAATAAAGCATTTGCTCACTATCGCTGGTAAGCTAACCTATAACCTTTCGGTAACCTTTTCGGGTTACCATTCTCCCAATAAAAACTACTTTTAAGGCTATTATCATGGCAAGATCCCATAAACTAGAAGACGTTAGAAATATCGGTATCGCTGCACACATTGATGCGGGTAAAACAACCACGACAGAGCGTATTTTGTTCTACACGGGTGTTTCACACAAAATCGGTGAAGTACACGAAGGTGCTGCAACTATGGACTGGATGGAGCAAGAGCAAGAGCGTGGTATTACTATCACTTCTGCTGCAACAACCTGTGAATGGCGCGACACTCAAATCAATATCATCGATACTCCAGGCCACGTAGACTTTACTATTGAAGTTGAGCGTTCAATGCGTGTACTTGATGGTGCAGTTGCTGTATTTTGTGCGGTAGGCGGTGTTCAGCCACAATCTGAAACGGTATGGCGTCAAGCAAACCGTTACGGTGTGCCTCGTATGGTTTTTGTTAACAAAATGGACCGTACAGGTGCTGATTTCTACAATGTAGAAGAGCAAATTCGTTTACGTCTTAAAGCTAATCCAATTGCTATTCAGCTGCCAATCGGTGCTGAAGATGGTTTCAAAGGTATTGTTGACCTCGTTAAGATGAAAGCAATCCTCTGGGATGAAGATGCTGCAATGGGTTCAAGCTACCATGAGGAAGAGATTCCTTTAGATATGGTAGAAATTTCTAACAAATACCGTGCACAAATGATGGAAGCGGCTGCTGAGGGCGACGATACTTTGATGGAGAAATTCTTCGAAGAAGGTGAGCTTAGCAACGAAGAAATCATGCGCGGGATTAAAGCTGGATGTCTTAAAATGGAAATTATTCCTATGACATGCGGTACTGCGTTTAAAAACAAAGGGGTTCAAACTCTTTTGGATGCAGTAATTGACTATCTTCCATCTCCTCTTGAAGTTGCGGCTATCAAAGGGACTATGGAAGATGATGAAGAGATCGAAGTAGAAGTTGAATCACGTGATGATGCTCCTTTTGCCGGTCTTGCATTTAAAATTATGACCGATCCATTCGTTGGACAACTTACTTTTGTACGTGTTTACCGTGGTGTTCTTGAATCAGGTACGTATGCTTATAACACTATTAAAGGTAAAAAAGAGCGTATTGGACGTATTGTAAAAATGCACGCGAACAAACGTGAAGAGATTAAATCTCTCTATGCAGGTGAAATCGGTGCCGTTGTTGGTCTTAAAGATACAACGACTGGTGATACCCTTTGTGATGAGAAAGAACGTTTAATTTTGGAACGCATGCACTTCCCTGAGCCAGTTATTTCGGTTGCGGTTGAGCCAAAAACCAAACCTGACCAAGAAAAAATGGGTATTGCTTTAGCAAAATTGGCTGCGGAAGATCCATCTTTCCGTGTGCACACAGACGAAGAGACAGGTCAAACAATTATCTCAGGTATGGGTGAACTTCATCTTGAAATCCTTGTTGACCGTATGTTCCGTGAGTTCAAAGTCGAAGCAGAAGTCGGTGCTCCGCAAGTTGCGTATCGTGAGTCAATCCGTGCGGAAGTCAAACAAGAGTACAAATACGCTAAGCAATCAGGTGGACGCGGACAATTTGGTCACGTTTATTTAATCGTTAAGCCAGGTGAGCCAGGCACAGGATATACCTTTAATAATGAGATCAAGGGTGGTGTTATTCCAAAAGAATACGTTCCTGCGGTTGAAAAAGGGTGTAAAGAAGCAATGGCTAAAGGTGTTCTTGCGGGTTATCCTATCGAGGATATCGAAGTTACCTTGTACGATGGTTCATACCACGAGGTTGACTCATCTGAGATGGCATTTAAACTCGCGGCTTCTATGGGATTCAAAGAGGCTTGTCGTAAGGCAAACCCTGCGATTCTAGAGCCTATGATGAAAGTTGAAGTAGAAGTACCTGAAAACTTCATGGGTGACGTTATTGGTGACCTTAACCGTCGTCGTGGACAAGTTAACAATATGGGTGACCGTTCTGGTAACAAAATTGTTGATGCATTTGTACCATTGTCCGAAATGTTTGGTTACTCAACTGACCTTCGTTCTGCGACACAAGGGCGTGCAAGTTATTCTATGGAATTCGATCACTATGCTGAAGTTCCACGTAACGTTGCTGAAGAGATTATCAAAAAGCGTAACAGCTAATCTATCTCTTTTTCCCCTAACGGGGAAACTTTTCTCTCTTTATTATTCTTCAGATTTTTTTACCTTCATTAAAAAGTAAAGTGTTCAGTGTTTCCCATATCGGAGCTTCATTCTCTTCGGGTCTACCCTTAAGTTGCAGGGATGGTTCATAATTAGCTTTATAAGCCAGACTGAGACACTCTTGGACATAATAACCAAGATAGATCCATTTGAGGCCTAAGCGTTTTGCTAGGGCTATTTGTTCCAAGAGGGTATGTTTTCCTAAAGAGAGGGATTGGTGATGAGGGTCGTAGTAACAGTATAGTGAGGATATTCCATCGTTGAGTATATCGATCAAATCAACAGCGATGAGCTTGTCGTCTTGAAAATAAAGAATTTCGTAGCCAAAGTCGCCGTGACCGTGAACAAAAGAAGAGTAATAATTTTTTGGGTCAACTTTTGGGGAATCCCAATCACGGGTGCGATGTTTGTAGGCGTGGTAACGATAGAAAAGTTCTAAGTGTTCGGTGGTCATAGTAGGGTGACGCACGATGGTGTGAAGGTTGCTGTTTTTACGTAAAATACGTCGTTCGGATTTGCTAAAAGTGTAGTTAGTTACGTCGATTTTAAGACTTTCACATGAGCGGCAATCTTGACATATTGGGCGAAAATACATCGCACCAAAACGACGCCACCCTCTCAAGATAAGAGCTTCACATTGTTCTTTTGTGCATTCTTGAATAACTTTATAATGGATAGTTTGGGTGTTTCCTGGGATATAAGAACACGCTTCATGTGAAGCGCACTCTTTGAGAATTGTGTTTGGATTACTCGTTGTCATCTTTTCGGTTCAAGGAGATGAGGACACCCTCGATCATTTCGTCAATATCGCCATCTAAGATGGTGCTGATGTTTGAATAAGGGATGCCTGAGCGGGTATCTTTCACTTGTTGATACGGCGCTAGGACGTAAGAACGGATTTGATGTCCCCAACCGATGTCACTTTTTTCAACACCGTCTACGGCGGCTTTTTGTTTCGCAAGTTCGAGGTCATAAATACGCGATTTTAGCATTTTAAACGCGGTTGCTTTATTTTTATGCTGCGAACGGTCGTTTTGACACTGTACAACGATTCCTGTCGGGATATGGGTGATACGAATAGCAGACTCAGTTTTATTGACGTGCTGACCGCCTGCGCCCGACGCACGATAGGTGTCGATACGGATATCGCGATCTTCAATTTCAACGGCAATGTCGTCATCAAGTTCAGGGGAAACAAGAACAGAAGTAAAGCTGGTATGGCGTTTAGCCGCGGAATCATACGGGCTGATACGAACAAGGCGGTGAATACCATTTTCATTTTTGAGATAGCCGTAGACATTTATCCCTTTGATGAGGATGGCGGCGTCTTTGATACCGGCTTCTTCACCTGATTGATAGTCGAGCATTTCAACAGTGAAATCATGGCGCTCTGCCCAACGGGTGTACATGCGCAGTAACATCGAAGCCCAGTCCTGTGACTCTGTTCCTCCGGCTCCCGGGTGAATAGTGACGATGGCGTTATGCCCATCATGCTCACCGCTCAATAGAACGTCAACTTCCATAAGTTTGACTTCATTTTCAAGCTTTGATGCATCATCGAAAAGAGATTGGATGGTTTCTTCATCGTTCTCGTCTTTTGCCATTTCGTATAAATCAACAGCATCCCCTAGAATATTATACGTTTTGGTGTATCTGCCCAGTCGACGCTCTAGCTGTGTTTTTTCTTTTTGAACGATCCCTGCATTGGTCGCATCGTTCCAAAAGCCATCGGAGTTTTCAAGGGCGGTAATTTCACTCAAGCGTGCGTTTATCTCTTTTGGACGGACAACATCCGTGACGTTTTGCATTTTAATCGTCAAAGTTTTCAATAATTCGGTGTATTCGTAGTGATCCATAAAGGAATATCCTCTAACTGTATTATAATTGTGATTATATTGCATAGAGGCTAAAACGATGATTATCGCACGTACGGCAGTGGAATTAAGCGCTGCTTTGGATTCTAAAACGGGATCGGTTGGATTTGTGCCTACGATGGGGGCGCTGCATATTGGGCATCGTACGCTCATCGAGAAGGCGAGAGTAGAGAATGATGTGGTTGTGGTATCAATTTTTGTGAATCCGACACAGTTTTTACCGGGTGAGGATTTGAGCAAATATCCCCGACGTGAAGAAGCAGATTTTAAAATTTGTGAGCTTAGCGGTGTGGACATATTGTTTTATCCGGAGGTTGGTACGATGTACGGGAAGGATGAAGTCAGTATCAAAGCACCGGATGTCCGTGGGTATATCCTTGAGGGTGCTATACGTCCAGGGCATTTTGATGGGGTCTTGAGTGTGGTGATGAAACTGCTTAACATGGTACGGGCTACGCGCGCCTATTTTGGGAAAAAAGATGCACAGCAGCTGGCTCTCATTACTCAAATGGGACAGAATTTTTTTATGAGCGTTGAGATTATTGCGGTGGATACGGTAAGGGAGAGTGATGGATTAGCCCTTTCGAGCCGTAATGTCTATTTGAGCCAAGAAGATCGCGTTGAGGCGCTCAAGCTCTCTGCCTCGCTTAAGCGGGCTACACATCTCGTGATGCAAGGGGTGAGAGAAAGTAATGAGATTACAAAAATAATGTTGGAAATTTTACAACCTTTGAGTGTTGAGTATGTGACAGTCGTTAACCGTCGTTTTGAAGCGATACCTGAGGTAATTATCGGGGATACGATTGTATTGGTTGCGGCACGTGTGGGATTGACACGTTTAATCGATAATGTATGGATGTAAGATGAAAAAGTTTTTGTTGTTAACGGTCATTTTGGGATTATTAAGCGGATGCGCTCCGAAGATGGGGAAAGATGTCCTAATAGAGCCCTCGGGTCATTTACGGTGGGAAAACACGAAAAGTGAAGTTGTGTTGGGGATATTGTCCCTGCTAGGAGGTCCTGCAGATCGGGAGGCAATACGTATCGGTACGGATGTGACCATAACGAATCGGTGGCACAGCGAATTAAAGCTTAAATCATTCACGTATGCTCTTACAGAAGGTAAGCAAACATTGGCGACAGGTTTTGCATGTATCAATGGGCCAAGTGGGTTTAGTGTCGCCTCAAATACGCAGCGTGTTCTTCCTCTTACAATTGAAATCGATCCCAAGCACATCACTTTCAATCGTGTTATTACCATTATGCAGGAAAAAAATAAATTGACGCTCAATGGAGAAGCCATCATTGAGGTGTGGGGGATGGAATATCGCTATGTGTTTAGTAAAGATGCGACGTTATTAATCAATAAAGCACTCAATGGAAAGAGTAAATAAAGGGTAAATTATTTAAGGGTGCTCAACTGCAGGAGTATTTTGAGCGGCAGTAACTACTCTTGGATCAAGATGGAGGTATTTCTCCTCGACCATAACATCCACGATAGCTTTGAAAACGGGGACGGCTGTGACGGAAGCAAAATAAACGGTACGCGGATCGATTACCATGATTCCTATCGTATAGGTGTGTTTAGTATCGTTGGCAAAGCCAATAAATGAAGTGTGGTAGCTATTGAGGTAGCCGCCGTTTTTTGCAATATGGGCTGTTCCTGTTTTTCCACCTACTTCTAATCCCGGAGTCTTAGCAAAAGTTGCAGTCCCTTCATTAACAGTTTTGATTAAAATCAGCTTCATTTGCTCTGCAGTTGCAGGAGCAATTACTTGAACCGGTGCTTGAACCTGCATAGGTCTAGAAACTCCTTTTTCATCAATGAGTGAATCAACAATCATTGGATTTACAAGCTTGCCCCCATTATTAAAAACATTAAAGGCTTTGACTAACTGCATGGCATTTGCCCGCATTCCGTATCCATATGATGTGATTGCTTTGTACAGGTAATTATTGAGTTGCGTGCTACTAGGAATGGAACCTCGTTTTTCATAGGGAAGATCGGTTCCGCTGAAATGGGTAAATCCAAAACGTTTTAACCCTTCAGTAAATTCAGTACCATTGAGCTTTTGTCCCAGTTGGGCAATACCGATGTTAGAGGAGTAGACGATAACGTCTTCGGCACTGATCATTTGAAACGCGTGTTCATCAACGATCATTTTTCGACCCAACTGATAGCGTCCATTGTGCCCATTGACCATGTCATAAGGGTTGATGAGATGACGGTCGAGTAAAAGTGAAAAGATCACAGGCTTGATAACGGAGCCGGGTTCATAGCTGTATTCGATAGCGTTGGCATTGAGCGATGGATAGTCTTGCATACGAATATGACCAGGATCAAAACGATTGGAGCTTGCCAGGGCGATCACTTTCCCGGTTTTAGATTCCATTACGGTTGCGATGATTTCATCGGCTTGCAGGTTGTTTTTAATTCGGTCAGTGATCGCTTCTACTCGTGTTTGAAGAGCAATAGGAATATTGAGTTTTACATCAAATCCATTAATCTGCGATTTAATAGAACTTTGTTTATTTAAAATCAAGTAGCCATTGACGTCACGCATTGCTTTTTGCGTTTTGTTTTGTTGAGGATTTAGCTCTTGATCGAAGTACTTTTCAAGCCCTTTTATTCCATAGATACGGGTATACCCATCGTCTTCCATTTTTCTAGGATAACCGATCAAAGGCGTTAGGAGCTTTTGGTATGGATATTGGCGTGCTTCACCGCTTTCAATGATATTTAAACCCTGTAGAACACGCTGACCATTGGGTAGTTCATACTCAATAAAAACTTTGAGTTTTCGTAATTCAAATGCCAGTGTTTTGAGATACATAGCCTCTTTTGGTCCGATGTGATAGCTCAGAGTTACGGAACCTTTTCGTGTATGGAGGCGCTGACGTATTTCATTGGGATTGATACCGCTGTAAATACTAAAGAGTTGGACAAAAAGTTCACTTTTGTCGGGATCAATATTTTTGGTATTTACGACTGCTTTGTAGAGTTTTTGAGTGGCCGTGATATGAAATCCATCGGCACTTATGATATTCCCACGTTGTGCTCTAGAGGTTTCTTCGGAATAGATTGAGGGGATGTCGCGCTCATGTATGGCTGTGTAAAACATCACGGCTAAAAAAATAGCAAACCCCAGTAATAGGACGAGAAAAAGTGCTAATATTTTTTTGGATTTATTGGAGTGGCGCATGACTGGAGATAAGCTGCGCTTTACATTTGCGTTCGAGTGATCTCTTTGTATGCATTGAGAGCTTTATTGCGTACTTCAAGCATCAATTTCATACTGATTTCAGCTTTATCGATGGCGATCGCAGCTTGATGAAGATCTTTGACGGAGCCGGTTGCAATATCGCTCATGGCTTTTTCGCTCTGAACTTGCATCTCGTTAACATTTCCGAGTGCATTTTTGAGCTCTTGCGCAAAATCGGTAGAACTACCTTGAGCAGGGGCTGTTCCCTTTGTTTTGAATAAGTCGGCAGTGGAAAGAGATTTGATAGAGGCTAAATCTTGCATAATTGTTCGTCCTTAGGTTATGCTTGCAAGATGCTGATTGCACCGCTAGCCATATTTTTAGCGCTCTCAAACGCTGCTACGTTTGCCTGATATGAGCGTGTTGCTTCTACTAAATCGGCCATTTCGATGACAGGATTAATATTTGGGTAAGCAACATACCCTTTGGCATCCGCATCGGGATGTGATGGATCGTATTTCATGTTTGGTGCTTTGTCGTCACGAGAAATTTTATCCACGATAACGCTCATGATCGCAGGATTGGGCTTAAGCCCTTGCAACCCTTCTTTAAGAGGATCCGAGTAGCCCAAAGAAGAGGTTTGGCGCTCGAGCGCTTGATTGTAAACACTGTTGAAATCCATGGCTTTGAAAATCACTTCTTGACGGCGGTAAGGCCCACCTTCTGCTGTGCGGGTTGTTTGGGCATTGGCAATGTTGGAACTTATGGTGTTGACACGAACACGTTGAGCCGAAAGACCGTAACCGCTGATATCAAAACTGTCTAAAAATGCCATTGTTTAATCCTTACGACGTTTTGCTCGAAGCGTCTATGACGCTTTTGAACAACATGGAGTCTTTTTTGAGTGCGGCAGTTAGGGCATTGAACATTACGGAGTTTTTAGCCATTTCCGAACTTTCAACATCTAAATCAACGCTGTTGCCGTCATTACGGGCCATGTGGCCATCACGGAAGAAGGTAGTCGCTTTGGTATTATTAGATGCTGAAAACCCATTCAAATGAGCACTATTGGTGTGGCTCATCTGTAACTCTTGTCCTTTTTGAGCGAAAATAGTGGCGCTTTCTTTGGCAAGTGCTTCTTCGAAACGTACATCTCGAGGTCGGTAAAAAGGGGTATCGGCATTTGCAATATTACTTGCAATCATGTCT
>JAQTOQ010000131.1 GCA_028713245.1 Sulfuricurvum sp.
TTGAGTTATCTCTACATCTCCGAGATTGCTGTGCAACGTCAGTTCGCCATCGCTGATATTACACTGTAACCGCATCGTCCTGGCGCAGAGTTTTTCGATCCCCTCTGCATATAAATGCCGAACACTAAGATTTTTAAATCGCGCGTACGTGGCGCTGTTTTGCCGCCACCATGCTGCCGCACTTTTGAGATTATAGGTATACACGATCACCTTATCCGCTCTGCCGCATGCTTTTCGAAGTCGCTTTTCATCTACTTGTCCCAAATCAATCCACAACTTGATGTCGCCGCCGTAGTTTTTCTCCCACAGTTCAGGCTCTTCATCCTCTCCGCCGATTCCCTTGCTAATGGTCAACCTATCCGCCCCATTAAGTGCAAATGCTACCAACCGTATCATAAGGCGCTGCTTGGTTTCTGAGGGGTGCTGTGCGATAGTTATTTCATGTGTTTCGTAATAATTACGATCCATGTCCGCCATACTAAGCTGTGCTTTGAAAATCGTTGAGCCCGCGGCCATAATAGCTCCTTGTAGTTGCGCAACTATGACACAACGCGACTTATAAGCTCTCCTAAGTAGAAACCCTATATAATAAAAAACATTTTTTACGGAGTTTTAATGCCGACCTCATTTCTGACTATTATTCGCCAAGTACTCACTCTCCCTGTCATCGTCATCGCGATGGGGTATTTTGTGGACATCTATGATCTCATCTTATTTGGCGTTGTCCGTGTTAAAAGCCTCACCGAGCTTGGTCTGAACTCTGAACAAATCACCTCGTGGGGAACTACCATTTTAAATATGCAAATGGGAGGTATGCTCATCGGAGGAATTTTGTGGGGAATCCTCGGAGACAAAAAAGGGCGTCTTTCAGTTCTTTTTGCCTCCATTATCCTCTACTCCGTTGCCAATTTTCTCAACGCTTTTGTCACCAATGTAGAGCAATACGCCGCACTTCGTTTTATTGCCGGTATCGGTTTGGCGGGTGAGCTGGGTGCAGGAGTAACCCTCGTAGCGGAAATCCTCCCAAAACACCTCAGAGGGTACGGTGTAATGACCATCGCAGGAGTTGGTGTATTGGGCGTTGTAGCGGCCAATATCGTCGCACAAAATTTCGATTGGCGCAACGCGTATATGCTGGGCGGATTTTTAGGTTTCTCCCTTTTACTGCTTCGTCTAAAAATACGTGAATCGGGTATGTTTGAACACAATTTGAGCGAAAATATCCACCGCGGTGATTTCTTTTCCCTCTTTAGACATCGTGCTCTTTTGGGAAAATACCTCAAAGCCATCGCGATCGGAATACCTCTTTGGTATGTTGTAGGTATCTTAGTCATGTTCTCCCCAGAATTTGCCAAATCACTGGAAATCGCAGGCGAAGTAACCGCCGGTCAAGCATTGATGTACTGTTACATCGGTCTCTCAGTCGGTGATTTTGCCAGCGGTTACCTCTCTCAAAAACTCAAAAGCCGTAAAAAAGCGTTTACCTTCTTTTTACTCTTATCACTCTTTAGCGTTATATGGATGTACACCCTAAAAGGTGCCGCAGTCCAAGACTTCTATTGGTCATGTTTCGCACTGGGAGTATTTTGCGGTTATTGGGCTTTGTTTATCACCATGGCAGCAGAACAGTTTGGAACCAATATCCGCGCAACCGTTGCCACCACCGTTCCCAATTTCGTGCGCGGTTCGGTAGTTCCAATCACCTTGTCATTTATGGCATTAAAAGGGCATTACGGCTTTCTACCTTCCGCAGCGATCGTCGGATCTGTTTGTTTTACTCTCGCCCTTGTGGCATTATATTACACCCATGAAACCTTTCACAAAGACTTGGATTACATCGAAGCATAATGAACACTTTACTCACCTTCCTTTTACTCGTGTGTCTTGGATTTAGCTCCCTATATGCACAGCCTTCTGAATCTGCGATTAATAAATCCCTCTCATCCATAGGATCTCCAGAAGTATTGGATGAGATCCATGCTCTCTCAAATATCAATGATGACTATAAAATTGGGTACAAGACACTCTACACCCGATACAAAGAAACCCAAGAAGAACACCAAAAGATCGCAAAAAAGTTTGATGAAGCAGGAGTTCCTCTCTTCTTTTCACTCATCCCTTACTGCGAATCTAACTTTAACCCAAATTCACACGGACGCGGAACGGCTGGACTATGGCAGTTTATGGCGCAGTCAGGCCGCACCTACGGATTAAAAATCAAAAAAGACAATGACCAGCGCACAGACGTATGTCTCTCCACCGACGCCGCTATTCGCTACATAAAAGATCTCAAAAGTATTTTCAAAGAATGGTATCTTGTCGATTTCGCCTACGGTATGGGAGAACTCAAACTGCAGAGGCTCATCCAAAAAAATGATAGCAAAAAAATATCCGTCTTGTTCAAAGACCCCGAGTTTCCAAAGGGTACCCGAAACCATTTTTGCAAAACACTACTACTGGATGCCACGATTCACCATACAAAACCGGATAATGACACTCCTTAATGTCCCTTATTGACTCCCGATCCTCTCGACTAAAAGCAGTTACCCACGGCTTTTTTCTCTCCATTACCACCACCATAGCCGAACCTGCCATCATTCTGCCGCTGATACTGCATTTTTTTGGGGCATCGTCGCTGATTATCGGACTTCTCTCCTCACTGCTCAAAGGAGGGGCGATCATCGTCCAGCTCTTCGCCGCTTTCAGTGCTCAAAGTTACACGCATGTTATGCCGTATCTTCGTTTTGTCTTCTTGGCACGCTTTCTCTCGTGGTTCGGTATCGGTGTGGGGATTTATGTTTTTGGTACTACTAACCACGGCTATGTCTTATGGTGTATTGGAATCGGGTTATTTATCTTCTCATTTGCGGCAGGATTTGGTTCGATATATTTCAACGAGATATTAGGCAAAGCGTTCTCCCATCGCTATCGCGGACGCGTCTTTGCACAGCGTCAGTTTGCGGCAGGTGTCGGCGCGCTCATCAGCGGTGTGAGTGCGGGAGTAATCTTGCAGTTTTTTCCTGCACCGTACAGTTTCGCCTATTTGTTTATGTTCAGCGCCTTTGTCATGCTGTTAGGCGTGATCCCCTATGCTCTCATCCAAGAACCGCTAAAAGAAAACATTGCCGTAAAAGAGCCAAAATTTCGTACATTTTTGTTCAATTCCTTTTCACTTTTGCGCAGTGATGGACAGCTTAGACGGCAGATTCGCACCTATTTGTTGGCGTACAGTCACTTGTTTTCACTCCCTTTTATCATTCTGCATGCGCAGAGCGTTTTGCATCTAGGCGGTGTTCAAATCGGCTATCTTCTCACGGCTCAAGTCGTTGGTGGAATGCTCAGTAATCTTTTGTGGGGAAAACTCTCCTCAAACGGTAAAGTGCGTCTTATTATCGCCATTTCATTCATAGCCTACATCAGCGCCAACACCCTCGCCCTCTTTGCCGATCACTTGTGGCACTATGCTTTGCTATTCTTTTTGCTAGGGGCAGGGATGGACGGAATGCGCCTAGCCTTTTCTAATAACATTCTCATCATCGCCCCTGAGCATTTACGCCCGGTGTATCTCGCACTGCAATCCAATATTACGTCTATTGGTCTGTTTTTCGCGATTCCAGGAGCGGTTATTTTGGAGAGTTACGGTTTTTCAGTGCTGGTTGGTTTTACGATTATGATGTTATTGGGAGGAATGGTCGCCGCGAGACGACTCTCTGATTAATTAGCGGAGATATACTTAGGCGATATTAGTATAAACGAATTGTACGTCTTCGTCGTCTTCGAGCTTTTCGATCAGCTTGTCGATGTCCACCATCTGCTCATCGGTAAATTGTACCGGAGAGTTCGCGATACGCTCTAGTGCCGCACTGTCTGGGATAATCCCCATCTTTTCCAGCTCAACAGATAAAGCGCCAAATGCAGTGTAATCACCGTACACACTCACTTCGCCCTCTTCTTCTTCGATACTCTCGATCCCTGCATCGATAAGTGCAAATTCGAGTTCATCGAGATCCATTGCAGGTTTTGGAAATCGAAAAACTGCTTTTCGACTGAACATAAACTCTAATGCGCCGTTGTTAAGCGTCTCACCCTTGGCACGGCCAAAACAGGTGCGTATATTGGAAACCGTACGGGCATTATTGTCCGTAGCACACTCGACAAAGATCAACGCGCCATGCGGTGCTTTACCCTCGATATTCATCTCGAAAATCGTTGAAGCATCTTTGCCTGAAGCTCGTTTGATTGCTGCTTCGATATTGTCTTTTGGCATGTTTTGCGTTTTAGCACTTAAAATCGCCGAACGCAGTTTCGGATTCATATCCGGATCAGCGCCCCCCTCTTTTGCCGCCAATGTTATCATTTTACCCAGCTTTGGAAACACACGGGACATATTTCCCCAGCGCTTCTCTTTGGCTGCCTTACGATACTCAAACGCTCTACCCATACACAGACTCCCGTAATTATAATTAATAAAATTATAGCCGTTTTAGGGGATTAAAACAAACCATTTTTAAGATACAATAATAATTATAACTTTAATGAGGTCGTATAAACAATGGAGTCAAATGCTATCATCCAATGAATCTTTATCTCATTTTAAACGCTCAGTATGGAGTTTTGCTGCCGTATTTGTAATCTTTTCTACTACTTTTTTCTTCTATGTACGCTCAGAGAAAGCGATTGATACCGCCAATACACAGCGTTTCGAGTCTCATAAGCTTACAGATACATTACGCCAAAGTTCTAATGATTTAACACATATGGTTCGTACTTATGTCCTTACCGGCAATCCGCTCTATAAACAACACTTCCAAGAAATTCTCGATATACGTAACGGAATAATACCCCGTCCAGATCATTATAATGATATTTACTGGGATCTTGTATTATCGGATGATAAACGCCCCTTCCCCTCAAATCAAAAACCTATTTCTTTGTTGGATCAAATGCGAGGAGTAGGCTATACTCCTCAAGAATTTGCGAAAC
Source organism: Sulfuricurvum sp. (assembly GCA_028713245.1). Taxonomy (GTDB): domain Bacteria; phylum Campylobacterota; class Campylobacteria; order Campylobacterales; family Sulfurimonadaceae; genus Sulfuricurvum. The sequence continues at coordinate 4,984 of JAQTOQ010000131.1, forward strand.
TTTCTGAAGCAAATAAAAATTCTGATGAACTGACTAAAATCGAATTCG
>JAQTOQ010000132.1 GCA_028713245.1 Sulfuricurvum sp.
AAATCTATGGCAAGCCGCTATTATTTTTTCTGTGCGTCGCTTGATTAAACCGACATGGCTTAATGACCGTGATCAGTTTTTACAACCAACGCAGCCCCTTTCTGATGAATTCAAGAACGATTGTTTGATTTGGATGTTATTCAATCGCACTAATCGAGCCGCCAGTGCCAATGATTTGGAATGGAACAATCAAAAATGGTCAATCATCAACCATTTCATCCCGTTTACCGAAAGCGACATCAATGCCCCTGAGCGTTTTGAGTCTGATTTTATGGTGGAGTATTTGAGAGATAAAAAATTAAGCCGTGAATCTAAATCCGTATTGGAAGAGGGTAAGAAACTGTGGCAAGCGTATTTTGCCGATACAGATGTACACACGGTACGCGATGAACTCAAACTAAATCGTAGTGATGTCGGCTGGTATCAAGTGCGCAAAGCTCTCGAAGCTCGCAACAAAGACGGTAATAGTATAGCAATCGATTTTTCAGCGTTTAAATCTTCTTATGATGTGCTGGGAGATAAGCTTCGTCCGATGGTTTATGAGCTTGGATTTTTGCGGTAATAAACCTAAAAATGTAAAAAATAAGGAATGATAAATGGAAAAAGAGATAATACTTAGTCTTACGAAAAATTTTGAAGATTTCGCACAGCGCACAGAAGATGGTGTCGAATTTTGGCTGGCTAGAGATTTACAAGAGCTTCTTGGCTATTCAAAATGGAGTAACTTTATTAATGTAATATCAAAAGCGAAAATAGCATGCGAGGTGTCAGGACAAAATATTTTAGACCATTTTGCCGACGTCGGTAAAATGGTTCAGATAGGCTCTGGAACAACAAAAGAAATCGATGATATTATGCTAAATCGTTATGCTTGCTATCTCATTGCACAAAACGGGGACAGCAAAAAGCAAGAGATTGCATTTGCTCAAACGTATTTTGCAATGCAAACAAGAAAAGCGGAACTCATAGAGCAACAGATGTTGGAGTCCGAAAGAGTACAGGCACGCTCCAAGCTAGCACTCACAGAAAAAGAACTCTCAAAAGTCATCTATGAGCAAACCGGTAGAAATGATAATTTTGCACTTATACGAAGCAAAGGCGACCAAGCATTATTTAACCGAACTACCGCACAAATGAAAGAACACTGGGGGATAAAAGAAAAAAAACCTTTGGCGGATTTTATGCCAACTATTTTACTAAAAGCAAAAGACTTTGCTTCTGAAATTACGATCTATAATGCAAAAGAAAAACGGATGCAAAATGAGCGAGACATATCCAATGAACACATCACAAACAACGAAGCAGTAAGACAAACTTTGTTAAGCAGAGGAATCTCCCCTGAAAATATAGCGCCGCAAGAAGACATCAAAAAAATAGAGAGAAAGCTCAATACTCAAAATAAAAAAGCACTTATGAGTAATGATACGCTAAATAAACAATAACCATTTCGTCATACCGAACTTGATTCGGTATCCATTTATTATTTCCCCATCTCTTTTCCCGCAATCATACCGCTAGCCCACGCAAAATTAAAATTATAACCTCCACGTTTTCCCACAATATCCAAAACTTCACCGGCAAAATAAAGACCGTTAATTAGCTTTGATTCCATTGTTTTAGCATTTATATCTTTTGTAGCAACACCGCCACCGCTTACTTCTGCATGTTTAAAGCCATGCGTTCCATTGACTTCAAATTTCCAGTTTCGGATAAGTTGTGTGAGTTTTGCGATTTCTTTTAGGGTGAGCATTGATACGGTTTTTGCAGGGTTAATAACCGCAGCTTCACAGAGATAGGCAATGGTTTTAGCAGGAACCAATCCTCCCAGTACCGTTTCGAGCGTATGGTTAGGAACTGCGGTGATGAGTTGATGGAAGATGTCGCTTAGTTCTTGCATATTGAATCGGGGAAGCAAGTTTATGCTAAGCATAACAATTTGATGGTTGAGTAGAGCCAGAGATGCTTTTTGACTAATGTCTAAGATTGCTAATCCCGAGATACCATAGCTGGCGAAGAGAATATCGCCTTGTACTTTTTCCACTTCTTTGTTATTGACATAAAGAGTGACTTCGGCAAAGGTTTTGACTCCTGCCATTTTATGATGTATTTTTGAGTTTAGATGCAGTTGAACCAATGAGGGATAGGTCGCAATGATTTTATGCCCAAATGAGGAAGCGAATCGATAGCCATCGTCAGATGCTCCCAGCTGGGGAGCTGCCTCAGATCCTGTAGCAATGAGAACTTTATCATAGGACTTTTTTTCATTATCTGTGTGAATAATAAAAGACTCTTTGTTCTTAGACAGCATTGTCACCTTTTTTTCTGTGAGTATGTTGACTCCGGCAATTTTTGCTGCACTGCTGAAGGCATATAAAACGGATTTTGCTTCATTGGAGAGAGGGTAACAGCGTCCGTCATCTTTGATATCCAGCAGTAATCCTATGGAGTGACAGAAATGGATAAAGTCGCTAAAAGGAAGATGCTCTAATGCGTAAGAAGCGAAACCGGGATTGGTACCGAAATAATCATCAGCTGTTGCAGTGGTATTGATAATATTGCAGCGCCCGTTACCTGACGCCAAAATTTTTTTGCCGACACTCGAATTGTGTTCATAGATGGTGACGTCACCGCCCAATCCAGCGGCAGTGATGGCTGCCATGAGTCCCGCTGCCCCGCCGCCAATGATGGCGATTTTTTGATTCACCCTTCTCTCCCGTATAGCTCGTTATAGAGTTTCATCGCATATCGATCGGACATACTGGCAATATAGTCAGAAACAACACGGTGTTTGTTACGGCGCTCAAGCTGTTCGAGATAATAACGCGGTAGCATTTTTGGTTGTTCCATAAGAGCATTGAAAAGTCCAATAATTGCCTGCTTGCCGGAAAACATTTTACGCACAATGTGTTTGTGCTGATAGAGTTCTTGGAAGAGGATTTTTTTGAGTTTTTTGATCTGTGTTTCCAGCTCTTTGGTAAATCCGATCGGAAGCTCTTGGGAAGATGGAATAACAGAGACTAACACGCGACTGTTATCGATTTTCTCTTTCGAGTACTCGAGTAGTGAATAGATCAAATGGTTGATGAGATGGGAGCTAAAGCGGTAGCGGAACATTTCATCTTCATCTTCATGTATCCCTTCGTCGTATACTTTTTGTAAAATAGTTTGGATGAGTTCCCTTTTTTTCAAGGTTTCAAAACTAATAAGTCCAGAGGCAACACCATCATCGATATCATGACTGATGTAGGCGATTTCATCAGCACGGTCTACAATCATTGCTTCGATGCTGGGGTGGGTATCTAGGGAAAATACGTCACGAATAGTACTGCTCAAAAAGGGTTTGTTATAGGGAGGTGAGTGTTTAAGCATCCCCTCCAGTGTGGCATACGTGAGATTAAGCCCCAAAAATGCTTTATAACGCTGTTCTAACAGTGTCACAACACGAAAACTTTGAAGGTTGTGCTCAAATCCATTATTGAAACCCTCTTTTCGCAAAGCTTCATCTAGGGCATCGCCGCCAATATGCCCAAACGGTGTGTGTCCTAAATCGTGCGCCAACGCGATGGATTCAGCAAGGGATTCTTGGAGGCCCAGATGGGAGCTGATTGATCGAGCAATTTGGCTGACTTCGATACTGTGAGTAAGTCGGGTACGGAAAAAATCACCCTGAGAGTTTAGAAATACTTGTGTTTTATATTCAAGACGCCGAAAGCTTCCTGAGTGGATGATCCGATCACGATCACGTGCATAAGGTGAGCGAAAATCATCGCTGATAGTAAAAAAACGTTCTTCGGCGCGCATAAAAACCTACTCTAATTCAAATATGATATTGCCTTATTATACTATGCGTATGAAGCAAATAGAGTAAGCTGGGCAAAAAAAGAAAAAAAATCAGTAATTTTGGAGTATTATTAGAAAATGTAAATGATACCCTGAGCAAAGGAGTGAGCATATGAGTCATTATGCTGATCGATATGACCGTTCGTTAAACAGCAGTAGGCCTACACAAGTGACTCACGATGGAGTAAAGGAATATCAAGAAAAAAATAAAAAAATCCGCCGAGAAAAACAAGATTTCTTACATCGTGAATTTGATTATCGTGATTACATTTTTGCTCCTGAGGGGTATGAGGGCGTTATGCTCTTCTTTTATATTATGACGATCCCTTATCTCGTTGCTTTGTCATTTTTATTTGTCTTTATTGCTAAATCAAGTTATCAGCTTTTTCTAGAATTTAATTTGGCTTCATTTTTAGTTATTTGGGCAATAGGGTATGAGATATGTGCGGTGCTGGCGATCATCATCTTCTTTTATTCATGGTTTAATAGCGATAGTTCAGACGAAACCCCTACAAATGGGTCGAAAGGCAACAGAGGAATTACTCCTCGGTTTAGGGATTAAGCTTCGATACATTACAATACCGCTCCACTTTTATGGACAGCTGGCCGAGTGGTCGAAGGCGCACGCCTGGAACGCGTGTAAAGGGCAACCTTTCTAGGGTTCGAATCCCTAGCTGTCCGCCATAATCTTCAAAAAACTCTTTTAATCCAATATATTTTTAATCAACCATTTGCTACTATTGGGCATGTTGGAATTCTCACCTGTTACTAAAGTTTCTATGAACATAAAGGACGACTTGCGCCTTGCGGCAAATGATCGTAAAATAAGCGTGGATGATGTTGATTTTGATTTACTTTCATATGAAACTTTCTATAAGCGACTTCCAGACAAAGAGTGGTGCCCAATGTATGGGGATAATCTGCTCACACAAATCACACAAGAAGAACTTTACTCCAGTGACTTTTTGCTCAGGCAAGAATACAGAATAAACATACGCCCCTTTATTCCCCCTCAGTATTTTGATTTACGTTTTTCCGTATCGATGAGCAAAGCGCGCTCTCTTATGACAGCGGTTATTTCCCCTACATCGACCATTCCTCTGAAAAAAGGGGTCAAAGAATGGATAAAAGAGGCGATCAATAAAAAA
>JAQTOQ010000133.1 GCA_028713245.1 Sulfuricurvum sp.
AGACCATGAATGACATTTTATAGCGGTTTTTCGCTGATCAATGATCAGCGTTTTTTTGATGCATATTTAGTCGAGAGTGATTATACTGTTGCTGGATTTAGTTACGGTGCAATCAAGGCAGCACGGCATGCGGCAAACTCAACAAGTCGCATTGATACCTTACAGCTTTTTTCCCCTGCTTTTTTTCAGACTGCAAAAAGTTCGTTCAAGAGATTACAGCTTGCCAGTTTTATATCGGATCCCGTAAATTATCGCGAACGATTTGTTCATGGCTGCTTTGCTCCGTGTGAAGTGCAACATCTTGATCTTAAAATGGGAACGATGGATGAGCTTGAAGAAGTTTTAAACTTCGTATGGGAGGACCTTTTACTGGAAAAAATCTTAGAAAAAGGGATTCGTATAGAGGTATATTTGGGAATGAAAGATCATATTATCGACGCTGCTGCTGCACGCGCATTTTTTCTTAGCTATGCAACAGTGACTTCGATGCCGCTGAGAAATCATTTTTTACAGGAGTGTACATGATTAAAATAGGCGTTATAACGGCATCAGACCGTGCGAGTGCAGGGATTTATGAAGATATATCTGGTGTAGCAATTCAAGATACAATGAGAGATTATTTAAAAAATGAGCACGAGATTGTTTATCGCTGTATTCCTGATGATCAAAGTACCATCGAATCGACGATGATTGAGCTGTGTGATGTGCAAGGATGCTGTCTGGTAGTGACGACGGGGGGAACTGGTCCTGCATTGCGTGACGTTACTCCTGAGGCGACCGAAAACGTATGTGAGAAGATGATGCCAGGATTTGGTGAGCTAATGCGCTCTGTGAGCTTACAATACGTTCCTACAGCGATTTTATCCCGTCAAACAGCGGGAATACGAGGGAAATCGTTGATTATCAATCTCCCTGGCAAACCAAAATCGATCCGTGAGTGTTTGGATGCTGTTTTCCCTGCGGTACCGTACTGCATTGATCTTATTGAAGGCCCGTATTTGGAGTGCAATGAAGAAGTGATTAAAGTCTTTCGCCCAAAAGGATAAAGTGAACTATTTCGTTTTATAAGCGTGCTTCTCTGGTGGCTATATATTCTTTAAATTCTTCTATTTTTTTCTTCATTTCTAGTTTGAAAATATTTTTTAATTTAGAAGTTTCTTTCTCTTTTTTAAAGTCTGATTTCATAAGTGCTATCCAAACACGTCTGTCGTTGATATAACCAAGTATGTCCTGAATTTCCTTAATAGCATGCAGATATTCGAGATCGATGGTTGATAAGAGTTGCATGGAGTAGCGGACTTTTTTTAGGATTTTACGCATTTCATGCAGTTGCTCTAAATTATCACCTGCTGTTGGAAGTATACGGCTGTAGCGTTGGTTTTTTCTCTCAATATAGTCGTGTACATGAGTCTCAAGTTCCTCGCTACTGAGCCCTTTGATATGTAGAATAAAATCGCGCCCGCTGGTTTGCAGTTTTTGTAACGCATTACCATCTATTAGTTCTTTCAAGAAGGCTTTTTTGAGTTTTTTTCTCTTGTTTTTGAGAGTTTTTAAGAATTTTGGAGACACTGAATCACTATTTTGCTTTGCCCAGTGAAGCAGAACATCAAAGTTTCTAAGATCACCCCCAATGTAATGGCAATGAAGTGAGTGTTTTTTCAATTTTTGGACAGGATAGCCAGCAATGTCGAAGATTTTCAACCATGTTCGCAGCTTTCGTAGATCCACTCGGAAATCATGCAGTATTTCAATGCCTTCATGGGCTAAAAAATCGAGCTCTTTGGTGATAATATTGGCAATAAGCTGCGAAAGTTCTTGTGCTAATGTCAATTGGACAGATGTGGAACCCGTATCATTAGCCGTATTCATCAGTGTGCCTCGTTTGTAGCGTATGAAAGAAGTTAATAGAGGGGAAATCCCTCTATGGAATGATTAAACGAAATTAACTTTGGTAACGTGGTGCTGCAATCCAAGCTCTGCTGGGGTACAACCCAGTGCAAGACCTACCATTTGTGGCATGTGAAGAACCGGAAGTGACACCTCACGACCGATGGCTTTTGAAGCACCGTGGTGCTGTACATCAAGTTTTAGATGACAAAGCGGACACGGTGTTACCATCCAGTCAGCATTAGCGTCTATAGCACCTGAAAGTGCATTACCGGTCAATACTGCTGCTGTATGCGGAGATTGTAGCTCTGCATGGAATCCGCAACACTTATTTTTAGCATCGTAATCAACGTTGTTCCCACCGCACGCGATGATAAGGTCATCAAGTGATGTAGGATTATACGGATTTTCGCCGCCATTAGAGAGGTTTTGCAACTCTGATGGACGAATGTTATGACATCCATAAAATGGCGCAATATTAAACTGGCTAAGAGGAACATTGACTTTCTTAGCAAGATTTTCCAAGCCGTAGTCCTGAATAATGGCATACAAGAAATGGGTCACTTCAGACGTCCCTTTGTACTCTAATCCTACTTCGGCGAGTTTAACATTTACTTTTGCTTTAAGTTCAGGATTGGTATCCAAACGGTGTTTGGTCATCGCTGTGTTGAGCTGACAAGTATTACAGATGGTAACCATTGTAAGACCCAATTTTTCAGCATAACAAATATTACGAGCATTGAGAACTAATGAAAGAAAATCATCATAGTCTTGCAAGTGAGAAGCACCACAACATGATGCCTCATCCAATAACACGAGTTCAATCCCCAATTTCTCAGCAACCGCCAAGGTAGACTTGAGAAGTTCAGGGGTACTTTCGCGGGCCGTACAGCCCGTATATAGTGCGTATCTAAGCATTTGCATGGTTACTCCTAGAATTTGACGGTAGATGAAGATTCAATAAGCTTTTTGACTTCATCAAGATTTTTAGATTTTGGCATGTTCCACGGCATAACAATTTTCCCATTTTTCCACATCTCAAATGCTTCTGGAAGATGTTTCATAACACCGATGTTTCCTTCAGAATAACGTACTAACTCTCCTTCATCGAGCAGTCCGTGCTTATTGATAGAATGTGCAAAGCCAACCGCGTGGCGTGTTGCCACATTGTCTTTAGCGATTCCTGTATCAAAGATCATATTGTGCAGTTTGGTGATTTTTTCGATCGGGTTAACGTCTTTTGGACATGCTTCGGCACATTCCATACATTTAACACAATCCCAAACACCCTCTGTTTCTTCGTTGACAATATGAAGGCGCTCTAATGAACTGTCATCACGTACGTCAGCGGCAAAACGGAATGCTGCTGCGAATGCGGCAGGCCCGATGAAACGATCATTGATTTCCAATGCTGGACACGAGTAGTGACACGCTCCACATTGGATACAGTAATCTGCTTCGAGAAGTTTCTCTGCATCGTGAGGTGATACCAGGTTTTCAAGACTAGGGTTCTCCTCAACATCAGTGACAAGGAAAGGTTTGACTTGAGCGTGCTTATCCCAAAAATCTTCTTTATCAATGATAAGGTCTTTGATTGCTCGTTTAGTGCTTAACGGATCGATGGTCATATCCGCTCCAAAGACATTGATAAGATCGAAAATACGCGCTTTACACGCTAAAATCGCTTTTCCGTTTACTTTGATAGAACAAATCCCACAAATACCATGACGACAGCTGCGTCGATACGAAAGAGATCCATCATGATCCCATTTGATACGGTTGAGAACATCGAGGATAACTTCCTCGTGCGTCACATCCAATACATAGGTATTGTAATAAGGAAGATAATCCGTATCTTTATTAAATCGAAAAAGTTTAAAGGTCACTTGTTGTGATTTTAGTCCATCCATGAGATACTCCTTAGTATGTTCTAGCTTTGAGTTCATGCTTGCCAAGAGTGACATCCATGTAATCAAGAGTTATTTTGCCGTTAGTATCCATATACGCCATTGTGTGCTTCAAGAAATTGACATCATCACGGGTTGGGAAATCTTCACGGAAGTGGGCGCCACGGCTTTCGTTACGTGCAAGTGCACTGGATACGATAAAAAGTGAATAATCAAGCATGTGACCAAATTCAATTGCTTCTTGTAACTCTGTGTTAAAGATTTTAGATTTATCGCTAACTCGGATATTTTTATAACGTTTACGCAAGTCTTCAATAATAATCATTTGTGCAGTAAGTGTATCATGAGTACGGAAGACGCCTGCATTTTCAGTCATAGAGTTCTGTAATTCATCGCGTAGAGTAGGGACGTGCTCTTGACCATGGTTTGTCAATGCCCAATTAATTTCATCAACCATACGCTGTGCATCAGCCTGTGTTGCTATACGCAATTCAATATTGTCTACATCATTGACCATTGTTTTACCAACGAAACGGCCAAATAACAATGCTTCGAGAACGGAGTTTGCACCTAGACGGTTAGCCCCGTGAACACTAGAGCATGAGCACTCACCTGCGGCATAAAAACCTTCAACGTATTCGGTGTTATTTTTGCGAACATGACCGTGTTGATTCATCGGGATACCACCCATAGAGTAGTGCGCTGTTGCAGAGATTAAGATCGGCTCCTTGATCATATCAAGGCCCAAGAAGGTAATTGCGAGGTTGCGAAGCTCAGGAAGGCGTTCCATAATCTTTTCTTTTCCGAGGTGTACAAGGTCGATGAAAACGGCATCTTTACGAGAACCAACCCCGCGTCCTTCACGTATTTCTTGGATAATCGCACGGGCAACAACGTCACGAGAAGCAAGTTCCATTGCATTTGGTGCATATTTTTCCATAAAACGCTCGCCTAAAGAGTTCCGAAGGATTCCTCCCTCGCCACGAGCCGCCTCTGAAATCAAAACGCCGTTCCCAGAAAGCCCCGATGGATGAAATTGTACGAACTCCATATCTTCAAGTGGAAGACCGTGACGTGCTACGAGAGAAAGACCATCCCCGGTGTTTGCATGAGCGTTTGAATTTATTTTGAAAGCACGAGCGTATCCACCG
>JAQTOQ010000134.1 GCA_028713245.1 Sulfuricurvum sp.
ATTATGACGACGATTCAGTTCATCAATCACCATAAACCCGATATTGTGTCGAGTTTGCGCGTACGTCGGTCCTGGATTTCCAAGTCCGACGATGAGCATGATTATTTAGCTTTAATGATACTTAAAACTGATACGCGATCTGCATCAGTGAAGGTAACATTGTCAATACGTGCCACATCACGAAGCAAAACTGAATCACCCAAATCAAGCGGGGTCACGTTGATTTCGATCGCATTTGGCAAGTTTTCGATTGCTGCTTTAACGCGAAGTCGCTTCTTGGCAACAAACAACATACCTTTGTTTTTCAAACCGACAGGAATTCCCACTGGCTTAACAGGAATGTGGTAATGTGTTACAAGACCTTGCTGTGCTATCATCAAATCGACGTGCAACAAATTTCCAGAAACTGGATGAGACTCATACCCTTGAACAACAAGGTTATACTCTGTTCCAGCTACAGAAACTGGGAATGCAATTGTCTCTTTGTTACGTACCGTACGGATAAAATCATTCATTTTGAATGCGGCGTGTACATTCTCAATTCCTTTTCCATAGATGTTGGCAATAAGATAACCATCACGGCGTAGCGCTTTTGTAGCGGGCTTGCCAATACTCTCTCTAACGATGCCTTCTAGCATAGTGTGTCCTTCAAAATAAAATGGGACGCATTGTACTTAAACATACGTTAAATTATCCTAAACGTTTGCTCTAATGCTTCAAGCCAATAACTTCACTTTCCTCAAATTGACGTGGTTCATTCCCGTTAGCTATTTGATTTCTATCCACTGTGCCCCCAAGACCTTCCATTTTCAGCTTCAAATCCGATGCAGAAGTGGCGTTATTGAGGGCATCCTCACGGCTAATACGCCCAGCAAGATAAAGATCTAAAATCCCCTGATCAAATGTCTGAGACTTATACAGCTCTTTTCCATCCGCAATCGTATCCGGAATCTCAAAATCACGATTTTCAGCAATCAACTGTTCAATACGCGCCGTTCGTACCAAAATCTCCAATGCTGCCGCCCGTTTTCCGTCCGTAGTTTGTATAAGGCGCTGTGAAATGACCCCTTTTATAACCGCGGCAAGCGTCATACGAACACGATTTTGTTCTACTGATGGGAATACCGAAACGATACGATTAATCGTTTCCTTGGCATCCAAAGTATGAAGTGTTGAAAAAACCAAATGTCCCGTATCCGCTGCATGCAGTGCAATCTCAATCGTTTCCATATCCCGCATTTCCCCCACGAGGATAATGTCCGGGTCTTCACGAAGTGCTGCACGCAACGCATTTCCAAAACTGGTTGTATCCTGTCCAACGCTGCGCTGATTAACAATACATTTTCGATCTTTATGTACAAACTCAATCGGATCTTCAATGGTAATGATATGTTTACGCTTATTCAAATTGATTTCATTGATAATAGCGGCGAGCGTCGTTGACTTACCGCTTCCGGTTACGCCCGTTACCAGAACAAGCCCACGCTCCATCTGAGTAAAACTATGTACAATATCAGGTAATCTAAGTTCATCAATCGTTAAAATTTTAACCGGAATAAGACGGAAAACTGCCGATATCCCGTCCATCTGAAAAAAGATATTGATACGAAAACGGGTCAATTCATCAAACGGATAAACAAGGTCAAGCTCTTTTTTCTCAACCAATTCATGAAAACGGGTGCGCAACAACTCTTTGGCAAAGATGAGCGCGTCGTCTTTGCCAAAAATATCTCCCGATAAAGGGATAATATCTCCATTGATCCGGGCACGTACTATTCCATTAGCTTTGATGTGTAAGTCACTGCCGCCAGCATCAATCATACGACGTAAATAACCCCGAACTTTTTTTAATACCTCAAAATTAAGATCATCTACATTAACCTTGTGTTGTTCCTCTAATGCCATCTTTTACTCCAATGTACTTAAAATTTCGCCAAAAGCGATTTTAAACGCGTTCAGCCCTTCGTTTATCTGATCTGCAATCACCTTGCTCATATTTACGCCAGCCTCTGCCACATGGATACGATGAACGTCAATAACTTGGGAAGGAATTGGAAGCTTCATCCTGTGATCTGCTCTTTGCACATACGCTTTTATCGTATCGATTGGTGCCGTATTGACACTGTTAGGTGCCAACAGCTCATCAATATAATAAGAAGCACGCAATTCATCCCCCTTCACCCCCGTACTAGCAAAAAGAACACGACAGCGTGGCACTTTAAGTGCTTGAACTTCAGTATAAATTTCTGCAGCATTGAGTATCCCCATCTGTCCTGTTTTCACACCTTTTGCTCGTAACGTCTCATCAATAGCACGATCAATACGACTCACGAAAACGCTAATGACCGTATCAACCGTTTTTGCGCTTACACAAGCCGCTTTTTCAAATGCTTTCGCACATTTAAGCGCTTGATACACAGAAAAAATCAACGTGGCATTCACGGCAATACCCTGTGAAGCCAATGCTTCCATAGCAGCGTATCCAGCTTCGGTTGCAGGAATCTTTATCATCACATTAGGCCGCCCGATCGTTTGATGCAAACGGACACCTTCTGCTATTGTACCTTGGGTATCATCACATAAAAATGGATCCACTTCGATACTGACATATCCATCATCGAGCGCATCGTACAAGGGACGTAAAATATCTGCCGCTTTTTGTATATCAAAAATAGCCAACGCCTCGTATTTTTCTTTTGGACTTAAATCGCCAAGCGTTGATAGCTGCTCTTTGTACGCGCTCGATGTTAAAATAGCATTTTTAAAAATAGCCGGATTCGAGGTAGCACCATTAATGATTCCCTTCGCGATCAGATCTTTGAACTCTTCATCCAAAAATGTTCGTTCAATAAAATCAGCCCACAACGAAAAACGTGACTCAGGTATGATCATATGATTTAACTCCAAAACAATTAGTTACAACGATTATGCCAAAAAATATTAAAAATAGAGGTTTATCCCCACAGATATTCGACTCTCATGCTTCTCTTGGCTCGCAATATCCCAACGACCAAATACATTTCCCGATCGACCCCACTGCCACAGATGAGAAATAGAACCATGGACTCTTGATGGCGCATCAAGATAGAACACATCTCCGACTTCTACCAGAGTTTTCATTCTATTCCACCAGTTCACACTGCCTCCTATGCTTAACCCTATCCCAATATCCGTGTTGTACCCCAATCGCACTTCGGGCTCAGTCAACACATAGACAAACTCTCTATCATCGCCTGCCGCAGCTCCCGCCCCCACACGTGTCACGAAACTAAGCCGATCCGATCCATAATCGCGATCCCATCCACTTTTCATCCGCCATGAAAATGGTTTGAAAAAGTGGCTCACAGGGGTAATCGATGCCAGAGAGAGAACCGTCAATTTTTCCAGCGAAAGCTTCTCATGATCAATCCCTGCTTGAATGTCTAAAAATTCAATCTGCGCGCCGCTCAAATATCCGGTATCGTCTTCGCCCAAATCATGGAATGCAGGTCTCCACCCGACCAGCAACGGCGAGCGCCGAGCAAACCATCCTTGCGCGATGGAGAAACGTGCCGCATGATGTGCCATATCAGGATTTGCTTTTTCTTCAATTACCAGAGGTTCACCCTGCCCTAACATCGAACGCTGTGTTAGCAGTTCATGATAACGTTTGACATAAACTTCTTTGGTCAGTTTCCCGCCAATATAGTCATGCTCCACCAATTCTGCCGCTGCTTCTAATGTATATCGCTGCTGGATGTCAGATACATCTTTCGTAACTAAGTCGTGTGATTTTAATTCACCCGATGCCAAAGCTTTTGCCGTATTGATCGATTCACCGCTCAGCTGTTTTTCATACGCCAACAGCTTGGTACGCTTTGAGGGACGAAAATGTTTAGTGCTCACCAACCCTTCTTCTTCCATCGCCCGTACCGTTTCTGGGGGGATAACATGATAGGTAAAATGATCTCGTAAATGCACGCTTGGACGCGCAATTTCTGTCAACCATAGCATATGATACGAGCAGTTCTCATCAAAAAAGAAGTACCATGAATTGATATGCTGTAGCTCCCATATATGGCGCACCATCGCCATAACCTCATCATGGGTTAAATTCAGATCGTATTCCCATACATCTCTCGATTCGCTATCACGGTATTCTTTGAGTTTTTCATAATACGGCAACATCGAATAAAATCCCAAATATCCTCCGAAAAGCCCTTTATACGCAAACGTAATTCCATTTGTTTCATCCGTTTGCGCGGCATAATTGATCGCGTATGACATCAGCTTGGATTCCATCGAGGAATCTATACGTAAAAAAGTATGGCCAAACATCGATGCGGGGGAGTTGATATGTGCCGTAGGAAAAACGAGGGTGACTTTTTGAGGGTCCATTTTGGCAACAAGGGTATCATACGCGTGACACTCCCCCTGGCCAAATGAACTATTGAGTTCGCCTTCTAGCCATGCACGCCGAGCAGGAAAACGGCAAAAAAGACTCTCATCACTACGATTCGTATCCTCATTAAAATGACGGATAGTCGCATCCAGCTCAGAGGTTAGATTATGTTTCCCGTCTTGAGCCATGAAAAAAGCATCATCGTCAATTTCGCTTTCATCTTTAGGTGTATGCATCAGCAGATGCCAGTAGCGTGATTCGGATAATTGTAACGTGTGGGCTTGCGTAATCAGTTCATCGGTCGTAGCAGACCAGATCGATAAACTCAGTACACATAATAAAAAAAGAATCGGCAACAAATACCTTTTTTTTCTGCCTCGAAAGAGGCAAGTTTTAGCGCCTTAGCGGCGAGCATAGCCAAAGGGATAAATTCCTTTGGCGTTCAAGCAGATAATTATTTAACCAGCGATAGTGACAACGTTATCAAGCACGTTTGCCATATCCGCTTTTTC
>JAQTOQ010000009.1 GCA_028713245.1 Sulfuricurvum sp.
ACCGGACTGCTCTATTCCGCGACTAATAAAGTGGATGGGGTAGGAGGACTCGAACCTCCAATCTACAGTACCAAAAACTGTTGGCATACCATTTGCCTATACCCCAATGGGTTCTCTTTTAAGAGGCCGAAATTATAGATTCTTTTGCGAAAATTGTCAAGACTTTTGTAGATCTTTTTTGAAAAATATCGATTAAATCGGAATGTGATAGGTTTTTAACCCTATTTGACTATAATAATCGTTAAATATATACTAAATTAAAGAGATTATGATGCCAGCAATGAAACGTGTGTTAGAAGCTATTGAAGAATTCAAAAAAGGTCGTATGGTTATCATGGTTGATGATGAAGATCGTGAGAACGAAGGAGACCTTGTTTATGCGTCTGTTTTTTCAACTCCTGATCATGTCAATTTTATGGCTACACATGCCAAGGGATTGATTTGCGTCGCGATTAACCCTATGATCGCCAAGAGACTCAATTTGGAGCCGATGGTGAAGTCCAACTCGTCTATGCACGAAACGGCTTTTACGGTCTCTGTGGATGCCACTGTTGCAACTACCGGGATCTCTACGGCAGAGCGAGATATGACGATCAAGATTTTGGGCAATCCGATCAGTCAGCCCTGTGAGCTTGTCATGCCGGGACATATTTTTCCATTGATCGCGAAAGAGGGCGGTACGCTTGTTCGTATCGGGCATACGGAGGGCTCAGTTGACTTGTGTCGTCTTGCTGGACTTGCTGAATCGGCCGTAATATGTGAGATTATGAACGTAGACGGCTCAATGGCACGTCGTGATGATTTGGACGTTTTTTCACTCAAGCATGATCTAAAAGCGGTTTATATCTCTGATATTGTTGAGTTTCGTCTTGCCAATGAGATTTTGGTCAAAGCCACATCTGAAGAAGAGATTGAATTTTTTGGTGTCAACGTAAAAAAATATCTTTTTGAAGACCATCAGGGTGATGAACATACAGCAATTGTTTTTTACAAAGCGGGGGAAACCTCCAATGTGCGTGTTCATAATGTTGTTCCTGATATCGACCTTCTGCTGAACCAAAGCAAATACATGCAGCTTATTGATTCGATACACTATCTTAAGCAAAATAGCGGCGTATTGCTTTTTATTAATAAACCAAAGCACGCGCAGGGGAATATGAAAGAGTACGGTATTGGAGCGCAGATCTTAAAGATTTTAGGCGTTCGTCATATGCGACTTCTTGCAGATAATAAAAATACAGAGTTCTCAGCCCTCAACGGTTTTGGATTAGATGTTGTGGAGATTATAGATCCAACGAAAGAACATTAAGCCCTTTTTAGCGGGCGGTATTACACTTTCGAACCGTTTGATATCCTGGTGGTGCTGATGGTGGTGTAGAACCCAATGCAGTACCTAGAGCCGCGCCTGTGATTGTTGCCGCTGTCTTCCCGCTACCGCTTCCAAATTGATGACCAATCACTCCTCCAATAATACCACCAACAATGGCTCCATACATGTTAGGAGATTCGTTTACAGGACTATTTTGAATAGCCACTTGCTCGTACCAGCAGTTTTGCATGCCACCTAGAGAACTTGAAGGGATGGTGTAACTATCAGTATTTTTAGGAAGAGGAACATACTCGACTCCATCGATGACAACACTTGCCGGAGTCTCGGCATAACTTAACGTAGACAAAATAGACAGGATGAAGATTATTGAGTATTTCATAGGTTTTACCATCCTACAGATGATTTTGAAGTCACTTTACGAATTTCTTTTTCATCTGCCCATACAATTTCACCTGATTGTGGATTTACCAATTCGAGTGATACATTGTAGTAAACGTCTTTGACGTCATCGTTTGCCTTTTTAATAGAACGTACATTCCCTGTAATGATGTAATCAGAATCAGCCATTGCTTTATTTCCTTTATTTGCTGTGGCAGACGCAGTAAGTTCTCGTTCATCTTGTACCTGATTGAGATTTGCGGTATCTGCCAAGAAACGTACTTGCCCAGATTTTAGAAGTTTGATACGAATTTTATCCGTAATGGCTTTCGTATCTATATGCTCATAGGTGAGATTATTGACAGAACGCAAACGTACTTTCGGGGTCTGTGGTGCTTTTGCAATGTACCGTGATTCTAAAAGTGACTGGGTTAAGCTTTCTGCAGTTGCTTGAAGATCAGTGGAGCCAAAATCAGCTGTAACGGTTTCTACTGCTTTCGCGTCACCGTATTTGACATTTGAATCATATCCGACCATTCCTGCACCCCCTTTGGGTGCACAACCGCTAAAGAGTATAGTCGCCAGTGTGATTGATATAGAGATATTTACAATTGTTTTCATGAATAGTGTTCCTTATTTATTGGGTACTGAGATGATGATTTTATAATCAACGATATCAGGGATATTTGTCATCTCTATGACTTGGATTTTTTGGTTTTTATGGATAGTAATTGCTTTCCATGGAGTCGCGTCTTTAATAAAACCATTTTTATCATACCATTCTATCTGGTACACAAACCCTTCGGTTTCATCATTATCATTATTTTCCAATTCGGCCATAATTTTCAAAAAATTACCTTCTTTAACACCTTTATTCTTGGTGATCTCTACTCTATTTTTTCCAATAATGTTGATATTTTTGGATGAGCATCCGCTAGAAAAAGCAAGTAATAGCGTGCTTATCCCTAATGACATTAAAATATTTTTAGTAAGTAACATGGTCAATCCTTATGTTGTCTGGAGTTAAATAGGTGATGAGAACAATGGTTCCCTTTTTATCTGATGGAAGCACAAACGACTCCTTAGTGTTATTAAGTTTAACCGTAACGGTTGAATTTTTGATAGCTTCAAATTTGGAAATATAGCCTGAGTTTGGCATTACTTCCCAGTTTCGAAATCCCGAATCCACGTAAGAGCTTCCGACATCGAACAGTAATGATGCCACAAGTCCCCCTAAATTTCCAAAGTGATCCGATGCCTGTTTGGCTGCAATGGCTTTTGTCGTGGCACGAACGACTGATTTGGCCAGTTCTCCCGGTAATTCATCTTTCAGTGTTTTATAGGCCATAAGATCAGCTTTAAGCAGTCTAGGCGGTTGCAATTGCAGTTTATCGGTTTGTATCGTTACATTGCTTATGTCGTTTGATGGTGATGTATAGGATGGCAAATCAATACTAGAGTATACAGCACCATGCAAAATAGGAAAACGGATTTTTTCAATTTTTAGGGCAGGGGCTTCTCCGGTTAGAACAATAATGGTAACGTTCATTTTGTTATTTTGGATGGAGGCAGAATTAGGAAGACTGGCAAACGCTTTTGAGACATCAGGATTTAGAGCCAAGGCTCTTTTTAAACTAATTTCGCCGGAATTTCCAGATGCAGCGCCTTGATCTGAAATATCCATAATAATACTGCTAAGGGCGTAGGAAAAGGGGTCTTGATAATTATTGGTGAGAGCTCTGACGTCTTGATCTTCCAGCATAGCGGCTAATGAGTAGTTAGCAGGAATACCCGTGGTATCATTGCCTTGGCGACGTGCCTTTTCTTTTTCTTCGGATGCTTCTTTGATTTTTGCTTCACTTTCTTTTAGCCAAAATTCTTGGCGTTGTTCCATTCGGCGCATTTCAACTGCGGCACCTTCAAAATCACTGAGCATCATATAGTTAAGTGCATTAAGAGTATGCATCAGGGTTCGTTCATATCCTTTGCCATAATAGGATTCTGAGCCTTTGCTCATGAGTGTTGAACCGATAAATGCGCCCACATTTCGTAAACTGATAGTTGCCCTATTCTCGTATTCATCCAAGATTGCGTAGGCTGCTTCAAAGGATTGAATTGAAGTAGTAAAATCCCCATTTGCTTGCTGAAGACGTGCAAGATTAAGCCAATACCAAAATTTATTATTATCAGATTTGTCTGCAGAAAGAGT
This sequence comes from Sulfuricurvum sp., assembly GCA_028713245.1. Lineage (GTDB taxonomy): Bacteria > Campylobacterota > Campylobacteria > Campylobacterales > Sulfurimonadaceae > Sulfuricurvum. The sequence goes on from JAQTOQ010000009.1 coordinate 3,918, forward strand.
AGTGAGTGTTGTCGGAAAATTATTGATTGAAAGGTGAGAACGCAATTGATCTGAAGTGAGAACCGTCGCGTGTAAAAAAAACGAAGAAAAAAAGGTGATGCCAAAGGCAACTTTTAACGGAAAATATTTCATTAAGAACCTAACGGTTAATTTTTCATCGCCCTGATAAATGATTCATAAATATCTTCGAGCTGTAAATCTTGTTCGAGGATTTCAGTGTTGTCTTGAACCAAAATGTGTTCCAACACGGCAACACGCTTGAGGAGGTATTCAAACATCTCTTTGTTGATATCGGGAAGTTTATTATGACTAAAAGGATCTTTGTCTCGTCCTTTTTGTATTACATGTGCGGGAATCCCAATAGCGGTACTGTTTTGGGGAACATTTCGAACAACAACAGAGTTAGCGCCTACTTTTGAGTTTTCACCAATGGTGATATTGCCTAAAATCTTGGCACCTGCACCAATAACGACTCCGCGCTTTATAGTGGGATGTCGTTTACCTGGGGTTAGACTAACTCCACCTAGGGTTACTCCTTGATAGATTAAAACATCGTCTTCAATGATAGTAGTTTGCCCTATAACAACACCCGTACCATGGTCAATGAACACACGACGTCCAATAGTAGCCCCTGGGTGAATGTCAATGTTGGTAATGATCTGATTGACTCCCATGATAATACGGGCGATAGATTTACAATTATTGCGATACAGGCGATTGGCAATGCGATACCAAAACATGGACCACACTCCCGGATAGTTAAAGAGGAGCTCTAAGCGTGAACTGATCGCCGGATCATTTTTATATACATTCGAAAAGTCTTCAGAAATTTCACTCAATAGTCCCAAAAAAATCTCCTTAACGTGTTGTTCTCAAATACCCATTTTGATAAAGGTACATTTCTAGTTTTTGAAGTGTATCACCTTTTTCTTCTTCTGTAATAAATTCGCTCGTAGCCAGTTTATTTTTAAGGTTCGTTAGAAGTTTGGAAGCGTCATAACCGATATCTTCGAGAATATTGAGGACATTGTCCGATTCGGTAAAATTTTCTATTTCATATCCGGTATCGCTGATGATAATCGTACACTCGCTTGGATGGGTGAAGAGATTATGATTCATACCAAGGGTTTCTTGATAGGCACCGACATTGAAAAATGCGAGAAAATACTCTTCTTCATCCAAATCAATATCGTGCAGATACAACGGCGTTTCAGGTTTAAATCGGATCTCACCGTCGCTGTCGCAGGTAATATCCCACAGACTTGCAGCACGAATAGCGGGAATATTGAGCCGATCCAGCGGCATGATCGGAAACTGCTGTTGCAGTCCCCAATAGTCGGGGATACTTTGAAAGATGGACGTATTGATCAAATAGCGCTCTTGCATTTTAACCTGTAACCGCTCGATTTCAGGCATTGGATTGTCTTGAGAGAGATAGAGCGATTTTTTGATAATTTGATGAACCAATATCTCAGCATTAGACCTGTCTTGCAGGTCAATATGTCCTAAGTTAAAGAGGGTCAAGAGTGATTCCATATGGTCAAGCGCATCGTGCATAAACTCGATGCAAGTACGCGGTGCAAGGAGGGAGTTAAGTTCACGCAACTCCTCGATTAGAGGAGGGTTCTTCTCTTTTAATTTAAGTGATTTTGCTTGGTAATCGTGTGAAAACAGTTCGAGAACCGGGGCAATAAGAACACAATGCGATGCTACGATAAATCGTCCTGATTCGGTATAAATATCTGGATGATCTACCCCTTTGGCATTCATAATTTCACGCAGCAAAAAGACAACACTGTTGGAAAACTCTTCGAGGGTATAATTTCGCAAGCGTGTTGAACTGTGCTGAGAATATTCAACTGCCAAACCCCCTCCTATATTAATCGCATTGAGATTATTTGCACCCATTTTTTTGAGTTCGGCGTAAATATTTCCGGATTCGCGTAACACACGTTTAAGGGTAGAAATATCCTGCATTTGAGATCCGACGTGAAAATGAATCATCGTGAAATGCTGCAGCATATTATTTTCTTGGAGCATTCCGATGGCTTCGATCAGTTCCGTCGAAGTGAGACCGAATTTTGCACTCAAACCACTGCTTTTTGCCCAGATACCGCTTCCCTCACTTTGAAGACGTACGCGAAAGCCGACATTAGGGACTTTCAATCCACACGACTGTGCTACATCAATGATCCACTCAAGCTCACCAAGCCCTTCAATCGTGATCGTAATGTCATGACCCATTTGTGCTGCCATGAAGCTCAGGGTGACCATCTCTTCGTCTTTGAATCCATTGACCGTTATGGGTGAACCCAGCGGTGTTTTAGCCATTGCAATAGCGAGCTCTGCTTTTGATCCCGCTTCTAAACCGTAACTGTATTTTTCACCGTGTTCGACGATGGCATCAACAGCTTCGGGAAATTGGTTAACTTTGAGGGGGAATACGGCACGAAATTTTCCGGTGTAGTCATTTTCGAAGATTGCGCGTTGAAAGTTTGAATACAAAAGATCAATCTGTTTTCCAATGAGATGCGGGAATCGCAGAATGAGTGGTCCGCTCAGATTCGTTTTTCGTATTCTTTGTGTAATTTCTATGAGTGACGGTGAACTTTTATAATTAACTTTGACTTTTCCCTGGTCAATCATAAAATTGTTTTCACCCCAGATATCGATACCGTAGTTTTGCATTAATGACCTTTAGTGGTGGAATTTGTGATGAAAATAGATGTCAACGTCGAAATAGATTTCACCGTTTTCATTTCTAAATGTGAGGTAATTGCGATTGAGCTGTGTGACTTTGCGTATTCCCATTACTGCCAACATGTTTTTGATACCTTTGAGAAGATTGTTATGATAATTGGCTATTTCACCGGCTTTACGAAGAACCAAGAAGGATGCCCGTAAAACAGGATTTTGGGTTGCAAGACCAACGGGACAGTGATGAGAGCCAGTACCCGCACACATCCTGGCACGAATACAGCCAGCACTCATCATAAATCCACGTGCAATACCAACAGCATCAGCACCCATTGCCAGAGTTATAACAACATCATCCGGTGTCAATATTTTACCACTGGCGACAAGTTTTAGATCATCGCGCAAGCCATAATCTTTCATCACCGTATCAAGTATATAGAGAGCATTGAGCGTTGTGAGTCCAACTGCACCCATGAGTTCCAATGGAGCGGTGGCGCTTCCGCCATCTCCGCTGTCCACTGTGATAAAGTCAGGATTGCTTTTAGCTGCACGTTTTCGCTGTGACATGGTCTGGGCAAGTGAGCGGACATTGGCATCATCAGAGATAACAATCTTCATCCCAACAGGCTTGAGAGAAATGTCTTGAAGCTTCGCGATAAAATCTAACAATTCTTCATCACTTGATGCATAAGGAAATCGGTTTGGAGAGATAAGGTCTTTATGTACTTCAACACTGCGATAGTAGGCAATATCATCGGATACTTTTGCGGCAGCGAGCTTACCGCCGGTTTGTTTTGCACCTTGCGCTATTTTAATCTCTGTCATTCGGCAAAAGCGTATGACTTTTGCATAGCGGTCAAAATCGAATTTTCCTTCTTTATCACGAACCCCGTACAGCCCTGAGCCGATTTGAAAAATAATGTCCGGCATATCTGCTGGGACTTCTTGCGGGAAAGCACTCAGTGGGGCATTCCAATTAATACGGAAAAGAAGATGAGATATAGGATCATACAAATAGGTATTTTCAGTTTTACTGTGCAATAAAATACGGCGGTAGACTTTAATAGCAACACTGCGATTGAAAAAAAAAGCGGCAAGCTTGAATGCCAATTCAGCGAACCAAGTCCCCTTGACCGTTTCAAGGTAGTCCATATTTTTAGTATCTGGGCGATGGGTATAGAAAAAGTTAGAGGTTAATCCTCCCTCGCCGGTATTAACGGGAAAATGAGCCATGCTGGCTCCCATAGCAAAAGCACGTATTCCCTCAGGACTTAGTGCCCCATCACTCATGGCTGAGCGTATGATAGGGGTAGTGCTTTTATAGGGCTTGACGCGTTTTTCACCAAAAGTAAGTCCTAAATCAGAGGATAATTCCGATTCGTTTAAAACATGAGAAGAATGTTTGACAATAAAACGAGAGTTGTTAAACGGTTGTGTCATGGAAAAAGACATAAAATTGGGAACATTTTTTGCGGCTTTATATACCCAGTCGATTTTATCCCGAGAGTCATAAAAAGTTTCATTGGCAAAATACTGGCGCATAGGCTCACGCAGAGCTTCAAAAAGATAGCGCATACGACCTATGACAGGATAATGTACCAACAGTTGATGTTCGCGTTGCACGTAACGATCATATACAAAAAGCATCAACAGTAAAACAGGGATAATCCAAAATCCAAATTCTAATACTTCGCCTATTAGGTTGATAGCTTTATGCTCAATATCTTCCAACATTCCTAAATCCCTTAGATGCTAACTAACGAGATGATAGTCTCTTTTTGCTCAAGTAAATCTTTAATCCATATAGAATTGGTATTTCTCTCATTTTCCCCAATAACGGCGCAATAGCGTGCATTGATACGATCGGCACCTTTGAGATGATTTTTGAGATTTTTTGGTTCGTATTCTACGACGGCAGTATCCGTTTTGCGAAATTTTTCTGCACATTTTAGGATGAGGGTCAAGGATTCAGGTTCCATAGCCCCAAAATAATAGCCGCTTCGAACCGGTTGGGGCATAACGATAAGCTCCAAAAGGCGTTCGATTCCGACAGCAAAGCCAACAGCAGGAGTCGGTTTTCCATCTAAAAATTCGATAAGACGATCATAGCGTCCGCCGCCTGCGATAGCGCTTTGAGAGCCGATGTTATCACTGACAAATTCAAAAGCAGTTTTGGAGTAATAGTCCAATCCTCGAACCAAATGAGTGTTAATTTCATACGCAACAGAGTGATCGTCTAAAATACGTTTGAGTGTATTAAAATCACTTTCACAACCGTCACACAGCTGATTGATGAGTTTCGGTGCCGTTACGTAGAGATGCTGGCATCTCTCGTTTTTACAGTCCAAAACACGAATCGGATTGGTGGATTTACGTCGTTGACAATCTTCACAGATATTTTCACCGCATCCGTCGATAAAGTTAATTAAGTTTTCACGATACTGCGGCATGCAGTTTTGATCCCCCAAAGAGTTGAGCTGAAGGCGGTACCCGATTCCCAACGCTTTGAGGATATCGGCTACCATCATAATCATGAGGGCGTCTTCATAAACCGAATCTATGCCGAAACTCTCGACACCAAATTGGTGAAACTCTCTTAAGCGCCCTTTTTGCGGACGCTCATAACGAAACATCGCACCGTGGTAGTAGAAACGGTGGATTCCCCCTTTTTTGTCCAGCTTTTGTTGGATAAAGGCACGTACGACTCCCGCTGTTCCCTCGGGGCGCAAGCAAACATCATTGCCCCCCTTGTCGGTAAACTGGTACATCTCTTTGCCGACAATATCACTGCTTTCACCGACGGAGCGTTTGAATAATGCTGTCTCTTCGAGTAAGGGGGTTTCAACATAATGAAATCCATAACGTTTAGCGATAGCAGTCGCTGTGTCAATAAAATAGTTAAAACGTTCATAGTCGTTTGAGAGGATATCGTTCATCCCGCGCAAAGATTGGATCATAAAGTTCCTTTAATGAAATTAGCAATTTCGAGCGTAATGGTATCAATAGATTGTGACGCATCGATTACATGGGTTTGAATTCCAAATGCATACGCGGAGGCTATGAGAGCATCTTGGATACCTAAGAGATAATCAACCCCTCTTGATTCGATCGCATCGTGCTCTTTTTGAGACAACCGATAGGTCAGCTCTTGGGGTGTTAGTTTAAGAATAAAAACATGCTGGGGCAGGTGATCATCAGTGGCTAAACGGTTGAGCTGTACGAGCGTGTCAATATCGCAAACATCTTGAACCATTGCGTAGGCTACACCGGACACACACGAACGATCGGAGATGATGAGCGTGTTAATATTAGGAACGATTATTTTTTCGGTATGCTCAGCGCGATCGGCTAAAAACATGAACATTTCTGCTCGTTTGTTTTCCAGCTCGCCGTTGAGAACCATAGAACGTATCGTCTGTCCTACTGCAGTACCGCCTGGTTCTTTGGTAAATACCGCATCCGTAAACACCGTACGCAAAGCATCAATTTGTGTACTTTTGCCCGCAGTATCAATCCCCTCTATGGTAACGTACATGATTTCATACTCCAGATGACATTTTGAACGGAAGGCGGCAGCAGATGCTCTGTCTTTCCGTTGAATTTTAACAAGTTACGCACAATAGAGGAGCTGATAAAGGCATGTTTGAGTTTAGGCATCAAATAGACCGTTTCGATTTCGGGGTCCAAAGAGTTGTTTAAATATCCCAGCTGAAGTTCAAATTCAAAATCGCTGACGGCTCGAAGTCCGCGTATAAGAACGGTTGAATTGATTGATTTGGCCAACTCAACGGTGAGATTATCAAAACCGACAACACGTACACGATCAAGCTCTTTGACGGCCAGTTCGACCATCTTCACACGCTCATCGAGGGTAAATCTGGGGTGTTTATCCGATGAATCAGCGACCGCAACGACCACTTCATCAAACAGGTTTAGCGCGCGTTCGATGATGTCAAAATGGCCGTTGGTAATAGGGTCAAAAGTACCTGGATAGAGGGCTATCTTATGCATTATCACTCCACCGTTTGTATAAATTATTTTTAATTCCCATCAAGTCGCACCATTTACCGATCATAAAATTTTCCATTTCATCCAAACTCTCTTGACCGGAATAATAGGCAAGTACTGGGGGTGCGATGATGACACCTATCATCGAGAGTTTGTGCATATTTTCAAGGGCTATAGGAGAAAAAGGGATCTCTCTTGGTGCCAAAATAAGCGTACGACGTTCTTTGATCATAACGCTTGCTGCACGTGTTATGAGGTTGTCTGCAATTCCGTAGGCGATTTTGGCAAGCGTGTTCATACTGCACGGCACGATGATCATCGCATCCGCACCATACGAACCGGAGGCAACAGAAGCCCAGATTTCATTGTTGGTGTGCACAGTTGTGTTTTCTTCTTTATCCAGAACAATTTGTGCATGTTCGGAGACAATAACATGCTTTTGTATCTCAGGTGCTAATGCATTAACAAACTTCAGACCCAAGCTTGCACCGCTTGCACCGCTGATCCCTACAACTATTTTCATTGCAATTCCACTCGATTTTCTCCGATCACTTTGGCTTTCGCCCTTTTTTTGTCGCTTTTTTCAATCGTAATAATATCATACAGTGCGCCTTCTTGCGTGGCTGTGCCGATAAACTCGACGATTACAGGGCCATTTTGTACCTGTACGCTTACTTTTGCCCCTTTTAATACGATGGGAAGTGGTTCGAGATAACGATCCACAATAGGCTCATTCTCACGTATCGAACGGCTAAATCGGTGTGCTTGAGCAGGGAGAGTTCCTAGCGGCATACCCCGAAATTTGCTAAAAGGGATGAGTTTTATAGCTGTATTAGAAGGAGAGATAACAGTATTTCGGGTGATTTTCTGATTACTGTGCAGTACGTTTAGCGTAGCTTCGAGTGTAAAATCAAAATAACGACGTACACCGCTTTCATCTAGGACATAAAAGGTTCCATTGTTATTGTCACAGATGTCTTTATCAAAAACTCCTTTGGAGTGCTCTGACAGTGACTCGATAAAGCCACGCGGAAATACGTCAATTTTTTGGATAATCATAGCCGGATACTTGGTCATAAAGGCATCGTATAGCTGCTGTTTCAGCGGTAGTACATTGAGTGTGGTTTGCTTGGTGAAGTTGACATAACGAACCTTGGTGACATCGACACTACACCCGTTTAGCTCGAATGCCTTGGCAATTATTTGAGCATTGATACGATAAGTGCTTTTACCTTCTGGGATTTGCAAAATTTCAAAGCGTTTAGGACACCCGCTAACGAGGTCGGAAGAATATATTTTAGGCTCTTTAAAGGTATAGGTTTGTTTGAGAGTATCGCACTGTGCTGTTGCAAAAAAAAGTAAAAATACAATCAATAATCGTGTAAACATAAATGTGATTTTAACACATCTTAGAAGTGTTTAGAGCGTGTAATTTGGAATGACACCCATTAAGGTATTCACGGATTTATTTATTGTTTCCAAAATAGATATCCACCCCAATACGAAAGATGTAGTTTGGTCTATAATTGTACTGCTCATGAAACGAGACTAGCGGATCGACTTGATAAAAGACGTAATCCTTCCACAAACGCTGACGCCATGTGACCCCTACTGAGTAGTCATAAACTCCTTCTTGCGGGTGGAGAGTATTGATGTAAGTCGTGTCCACTAGGTCCTTTGTCCGTCCGTTCATCCCGACATAGTAGCTGCAGCTGATATCTTCTCGATAGGCGTTAAAATAGGAGAGTTGGGAGAGGTAATTCATTCCTTTTATTTCGCTGTTTGTTGAGCGTTCTAGTAGTAATCGTATCATTTCTGTATTTGAAATTTTACGGTCAAAATAGAGATCTGTCCACTCATCGAATTTATCTCTTGCAGAGTATTTAAATGTTTGTATCGGTCTTAAAAGCCAATTCTCGAAATAGAGGGGATATTCAACATTTGTTTTTACATATGGGTTAGTTATTCCGGCAATACCGATAGAAGCATGAGCAAATAACCCTTGATACAGCGAGTTCATGTAGTACTTTAATCCCACACCGTTGTCTTGATGTGCGGTATTATTAAGACCTTTAATATTATCTGGCTCACTGCCAATAAAGAGCTGTAGCTGTTTTTGGGTTTTAGGCAATCTCAGTCGAGCCGTGACACCATGAAAGATACCAGAATCACCTTTCTCATTGTATTCATATCCACCATGGAGTTTTACGTAGCTACGATTTGTGATGTCCAAATAGGTTTCATCTTTGAAAAAGTCACTGAATCCTGTAGAGACTAAAAATGCTTCCTTCTCTTCATCAAGGGGAGGTTTACAATTGTCATTTTCACGTTTAGGCGCTACTGTATAATTACCCTCTTGAGTGATATTAGTATCATTATCCTCAGAAAATAAACGATCTATATTGGAAGAAACAACACGCACTTTTTTCGATAAATACTGCTCCAGTTCATCCATATGTGTGGTGAGCCAGCTTAACTCACCGGATGCTGTCCCATTTTGTTGTGCAGTCAAAGGGTTCAATGTATCTGAATAAGTAACTGTACAGAGCAGTAAACTGCAAAGAAGTGATTTAGAATACATAGAAACCCCCTTTCTAAGAGTAAAAATATATGCACATATTCTAAGATTAAATAATAAAAACTAATATTAAAAGCATCCTTTTAACTGCGCTGCTTAGAATAACTTTTAAAGAGTCGACCAGTTGATTTTATTGAGATCGCTGTCCAGAACAGTTGGTGTTGATCTGATTTCTGCCTCTTGTGCGGTGTTTTTTTGTCTCTCTATTTTTGCTGTTAATTGCTTCTCTTCATCCGGACTCAGCATGGGGTTTTTGTACTCTGTTGATCCGTTTGCAACAGATATAAGCCGCTCCCCCATTTGCTCGCCATCTTTGCCTTTAAGTATCCATTTACTCATAGGAATTGCTTCAGCGTGAAATGGCAATGGAAACAAGTAAATTTTAAAAGTGTATTTGTCTTTGAGTGTTTCCATTTTTTTTTCGAATTGTTTGCAGTAAGGGCACTGCGGATCGGTGAAGACGTACAATATTTTACTGCCGGTTCCGTAACTAAACGCTTCTTTCCCTTCGATAATATTTTTATCCAAGGGAAAGCCGACTTTTTCATGGGTTTGAGTATAGATTCCATTACCTGTGATTAAGATTTTTTTATCTTTTGTCACATAAAAATCAAATGGCTGCTTGGATTGACCTGGAGCCACCTGTGTCGGCTCTCCTTTTATCAGATAAACATTGCCTTCATCTTTGACTTTGAGGACATGTATCTGGTTCTCTTGTATGATATTGAGAGAACTTAATTCAGTGACTAAAGGATCGTTTGCCATTAAGGCGGAAGCTATGCTTGCAAAAGCGATTAAAGTTTTTTTCATCTTCTCTCCTGTGGAATTGTTTTATAAGTTAATGCTGTGTATTGATGAGAACCTTTCGCTCACATTTGCAATCTTCAAAATAGACCCAACGCTCTTCATAGACAGGTTCTCCTATCCCGACATCATCAGACTGCTGCACATTGATCTCAGGTTCAGTTTCTCTAATGATTGTTGTTGGCGGTGAAGTATAAATGATTCTTGGCTGTGGATCATAAACAACCGTCTGTCGAGAGACTGTAGAACCCAATATTCCCCCCAAAACAAAAGGGAAAAGCCAGCCGTCATGGCTAACATAGTAGCCATGACTTCTTCCATGTGCATGAAGCGACCCTGCTGACATAAGAAGCGCTATGCTTAGTAAGATTATTTTTTTCATTTCTGACTCCTTGAAATGGTGCAGATTATCTTGTTAAAAACTAAAAGAGTTAGTCACTTTTATTTCTTTTAGCGGTTCATCACTCATTTTTGCAATGTCTTGATCACGATATTTTGCATAGTTGATGTAACCGGTAAGTACATTTTCAGATTTTGTTTCATAGTGAATAACACATCGGCGCACTGTTTGATAGCTAGTTTGAGGATTACGATTAGCATCTTGCCCGATCATTGTTCCGACAGCCGCACCACCAATAGTAGCAGCAACTTTTCCGCTTCCGCCACCAATCTGGTGACCTAAAACACCGCCGATAATACCACCAATCAGTCCGCCTGCCACACTGTTCCCGCTGTTTTGATACTGAACGGCTACTTGGTGGTCTTGGCATACTTCGTGCGGAATATTTTTTCTGATCGTCGAATAAACCGGTTCGTAACGGGTTACTGGGACATATTCAATATCGCTTGTAATGATATTGGATGAATTGTCTATTCCATAGTTCATCGGTTCTGCTATCAACACTGTTACGGTGAGAGTGAGAATAACTGCTACTAGATTTGATTTCATTGAGACATCCTTTATGGTGATTTAGGTTTATATCTACCTATAGTGTACTCGATAATATGTAAATGTAGTGTAAAAAAATCGCTCATAGGATTCATGTTTAAATGTAAGCAGTTATTGTGGAGAGGATTATGTGTCAGTAATTATCAGCACGGAGGCTGAAAATGGGAAGTTTACCCTTTTGAGGTAACTTCGAGTAAGTGGTAGCCGAACTGAGTTTTGATTGGACCATATAAAACGCCGACACTGCCGCCAAATACTGCTTTATCAAACTCAGGGACCATTTGTCCCGGACCAAATCTGCCTAAATCTCCACCTTTGCGTCCCGATGGACATTTTGAGTAATCTGCTGCTGCATTTTCGAATAATTCGCCATTTTCAATCTGTGTTTTGAGAGTGTTACACTCTTCTTCTGTTGCTACTAATATATGTCGTGCTGTTGCCCATGTTGCCCATGCCATAATGATCCTTTTTTTATTGTTGATGGAATTTTATTCTATTTTTGGTGAAAACAATCTACATTAGAGCTGATCAGCACCTTTTTGGGTCAATATTAGCGTTACGCCATCTGATTGTACTTCAAAAATTCCGTCATTAGTCAGTTCATCCATCGCTTTTACAAAAAGTTTATCTTGTTTTGAATCCAATTTTTTTAAAATATTTTTGATGACATCGGACTTAGTCATAATATGACCCTCAAGCGCCCGGCTGGATTTAAACCAATTCATAAACATTGTTTTGATTTCATTTATTTGCAAAGTTTCTAAATTTTCTTTTTTAGGGGGCGCTTTACGCACAAAGTTTTGAGGAGGGTTTGCATAATTTCTTTTGGGTGTTGTTTTTCTATCGGTGTATGATGGTTTGATGGGTGATCCTTAATGTCGTATATCATTAATGTAATTGTATTGACTTTTCCTTAATCAGGTACTCGGTATCATTTAAAATAAAAAGAGGATAATTACACATTATCGAATATACATGTTATGCTAAATCGGTTATAGGGAGTATAAAAAAAGAATCATAGCTTGGTCACCACGATCAAGCGGAGGATATCAAACACTTTATTCTCGGATGAGAGGATGGTAAAACCGGCTTTCTCAATTTCTTTTTGTGTTTCCCGAAGCATCGATGTTCCCAGCAGGGGAGTGGTTATTTTATCCATGACCCATAGGAATCCATTAAGCCATTTGGAACTGCTTTTCATATGTTCGAGGAAGACAACTCTGCCGCCAGGCTTTAGGACGCGGTAGAGTTCACTCAATCCTTTTTCGGGATGCGGAACGGTGCAAAAAACGAAGGTGCTGACGATGGTATCGAAGCTCTCATCAAGAAAACTCATCTCCTCGATGTCCATTTCAATCAATTCATATTGCGGGAGGCCAATTACGACCATTTTTTGTCGTGCAATATCGAGCATTCCACTGCTAAAGTCTATGCCGGTTAGATCAGCATGGAGAGGATAAAACGGGAGATTTTTACCTGTACCGACTCCTACTTCGAGTATCTTGCCTTGAGCCTGAGCGATCACTTGGCCTCGCAGACGGTTGAGACTCAAAACTTCCAGCGGCCATTGAAAGAGATCATAAAGTTTTGCGATGCGGGTATATCTCTTGGCAGTTGGATTTTGCATGCTTTGCTCCACATTAGGCTTAGACAGTACAGCACTGAATCTATTTGTTTTCTAAAATTATTTATCTTTTAGTATCTTTAGAAATTTTTTGATACTCTTCTTTTTGATTTTTTTACCATCTACTAGTGCGCTTGGCTGAGTTTTACAAAAGTGACACATTCCGATGCACGATTTGACTTTTATATCAGCATCCGGAACAATCAACGCCAGCTTTTTGGTTAATTTTTTTTTCTTAACATAGTTTTTACATACCTTTATCTGCATTGGTAGTGCCTTGCTTGTTTAACTGACGTGTGCCTAGTTGGGTGTCAATCATAAAGATACCATTGCCATCCCCCACAAGCTTCAGCTTTGCAATAATTTCTGCAACACTGGCTTCTTCTTCGATTTGCTCTTGCAAAAACCATTGAAAGAAGGCGTAGGAAGTATGATCTTTTTCTTGGATCGCTAAATCGCACAGTTCATTAAATGCACTTGTCATTAGCCGTTCATGTTTCAAGCTGTCTTCAAAACATGCTAAAAGTGACGAATAATTCATTTGCGGGTGATCAATGGGTAGAAGATTGATTCTAGTTCCTTGGCTTAACATGTATTGATAGACTTTGAGTGCGTGCATTCGCTCTTCTTCATGTTGTATTATAAACCAAGATGCACTGCCGTTATAGCCTGCATGGGCACACCATGTCGACATACCAAGATAGAGATACGAAGAATAAAACTCTTTATTGAGTTGCGTATTGAGTGCAGATGTCATTTTTTCACTAAGCATATCTTCCCCTTCTGTTTGTTTGCCACTAAACTAAGAATAAATGTATCATTGAATATTGTATCGAAAGAAATTATAAACAACTGTGTATTATTTATTATTATTATTATTTAGAGGGTGCTTTACGCACAAAGTTTTGAGGAGGATCCGTTTAACAATTGTTTTTTGGTAGAATACATCATATTTTCAGACAAATAATTGCTAGACACAGGGAATGATATGAAAGAGTTAAATGCAATTGATTTATTGCTAGAATTCGAGCGTGATATTAAGATGGCGTTGTATACGCTTGATAGATATGATATTGCGGCTAATTTGGCTTTGGTAGCATGTGATGATTATGATGTAGACAAAGCTCACTTATTGGCAGGCATACGACAAAGTGATATTGCAAAAAAAATCAATGATCATTATATAGCCATTTTATTTACATTTGTGGATCATACTGGTGCTCTATGTGGACTGGAAAAATTACTCAACCGCTATGCACAGTATAATTTGAAAGCAAGTTTGATTATGTTTAATAAGGGTGAATCAATTGCATCAGTTTGCGAGCGAATACTAGTAGGCAACCGTTTTGTTCACCAAAATACTGACACTAAAATATATTGCGAAATTGAGCAGGCTATAGCGCAGTAAATAGACGTGATAAAAATATTTGACATTTTTATCACATGAAGATGTTTTTTAAGAGTGACTACTTATTTAATTCACTGTCTTTCCAATATTTGGTCCCTTGAATCGTTGCTTGAAGAGCCAAACCGTTTTCGGTCAATTTATAAAGCCGTATCCCCGGTGCAACAGTGATGGCTGCGCCGTAAGCGGCACCTTTTTCGGATAGTTTTGCAGCAGCATCTGCTTGTGCATTAGCCTCCCATCCTTCATTTACAAATTGGTCAAAAACAGCTTTATTCTTGAAAATAAATATGGCTCTGAAATCTTTGACACCAAGCCCAAATCCAACGCCGCCCGAGGCCATATTCATGTAAATATTTTTACCCGTATCATTGACATGAGCCATTCCATTCCCCCCTTCTGCTGAAAGGAGTACCAAGTTAACGCCGACATTTTTAAATGTTGCATATCCATAGGAATTATCAAGCATCTCTTTAGCTTCAGGTACATGTTTGTACAGAAGTTGAAGAATCTCATTACTTGCTTGCAGACGTTGTGAGCGTTGCGTATCAAGAGTTTTACCACTCCAAAAACCCGAAAACATAACTATTCCAAACAGGGCTAAAATTAACGATTTTGTAACAGACAATAGGTTCATAAACTATCCTTTTTGAATCATGATAGGGTAATTATAGCTCATTCATATTGGAGTGGCCTCTATTTTAAAGATACATTAACTGTGACAGGATGATGATGATTACCACGAAGACGAAGGGGAGGGTGTGGGTTTTGAAGATCCATGGATTGATTCTGAGTACCTTTTGGCTAAACCCACGCACTCCAAGCCATAGACCGAAAACAGCTTTAATCAGCAGAAGTGTTTGAAAAGAGCTTAGCCTCTCAGCACTTATCTCGCCGAAAACCTGAGTAATGAGATACATTCCCGTACCTACGGCAGTAAAAAGAGCATAGGGGACGACTTTACGCACGTGAATCATGATCGCTTCACGCGCGCGGGCATGTTCTTCGCTACTCAGAGATTGGGTCATCTTCGAGAGAAACAAATAATCGACGATTAAAAAACCACCGTAAACGAACGCCGAGAGTAGGTGAATAGTATGGATAAGTAGGTAAGTAATGGGATGCCTTTTAAAACGATATGAATAGGAATTATACGGGAAGAAGAGTATAAAAATATTGATGAATATCAATGAGAGGAAAAGTTGATTATGCCGATACACGATTGGCAATTTCGATATTTTTGCGTAAAAGTTCATTGATAAGGCTTTGCAGAGTTTCTTTTTTACCTTTGAGCTTTTCTGCGAAAAAACGAGCAACGTCTTTTTCCAGATAGATCGGTATTTCTATCTCTTCGAGAGGCATATAAAATTTGCTTCGAACGCCTTTGCTAAAGTCGTATTCTTTTTTTATTTTTTTATGCCGATTGCGCTGTTCCATGATTTTTGGCAAGCAAACGCATAAGGGTACGCAAGGCTTCATTGACGGATTTCGAATCTGGAAACACTTTTGTCACATCTTCATCGATTTTGACTATATTGACACCTTCGTGATAGGCTTGCGCATATTTACCGCGAACACCTTTGCTGAAATCGTATTCGTTCAGCATTTCAGATTGTTTTTTCATTGCTGTTCCTCATAAAAATTTTGTTCGTTTTTGGTGGCGGGTCGTGCCGAAATAATACGTATTGCTTCGTGTTTTTCGACATGAACGACGACCACTGTATTGAGATATTCGGATTTTCCGATGATTATCAGTCGATCTTCATCCTCGGAGTGTAAAGGATCGTCGATCGTAATGGCGAGCCAATCACCGAAAACCGTACTTGCTTCTTCGAATGAGATACCATGCTTTTTCAGATTAGAAATCGCTTTTTTATCATCCCACTCAAATTTCAAGCCCATATTACTTTTCCTATGTTGATGGGTTATTGTAGCATAATTTGCGTTTGTGATTAAAAGGGGTGGGCATTCCCACTCAGGAGAGATAAAGTACTGTCCGATTTTTTTCTAGTTAGCAGGACATGTATTTATACATATAGCGTATGCTTCTTTTGAAGCTCTCAATGTTTCAGTTTTAAATCCGATTTGATTGCCTCCAGAAACACTCAATGAATAAGTTGCAGCACACTGTCTTACACAAGTCTTGTCAGTGTGACTGACATCAATATCTGTAATACTATAAGCACATCCAGTAGTCATAATTGTACTAAATAATAAAAACCAAAGTACCAATCTATTTGCAATCATTTTATTTCCTTAAATTTTTTGTTGGAGTAATGAAAATATTGATGATTATAGCGCAAACAATATTGAAAATAAAATGGATTCCCGATCTAGTCGGGAATAATGGAAGTTTTCGTTCGTGGTGAGTGAGAACGTTCACCCTTCGACAGGCTCAGGGCGCGAATGGAGATTACAGCGCCTTAGCCATAATGCGGTTAAGACGTGCGATAAACCCTGCAGTGTCTTCAAGGGTCTCACCCTCATAGAGTTTCGCCTGATCGAGCAACACGTGCGCAGCATCGTCGATGAGATTCACATCTGCTGAATCGCTGAGCTTTTTGATTAGCTCATGGTTCGGGTTGATCTGCAGGATTTGTTTGGGTGCTGGGATGTCGCCACCCATGCTGCCGAATTGTTTCATCATCTGTGCCATCATGTAGCCAGAATCTTCTTTGTCTACTTTGATACAAACCGCTGAGTCTGTCAGATCAAAGGTCGTTTCGACTTTTGACACACTCTCACCTAGCGCGCTTTTGATCTGAGTGATGAAGCCTTCAAGACCTTTTGCTTTTTCTTCGTGCTCTTTTTTCTCTTCTTCGCTCTCTTCGAGTTTTGCATCGGTGACGTTGATGAGTTTGTACTCTTTGTACTCACTTACATTGGGAATACGATGGTGTCGATCTCTTCGTTAAGCACTAGGACATCAATCCCTTTTGCTTTGAAACGCTCTAGTGATGGAGAGTTTTTGAGCATTTGCAGCGACATTTTGGCTGTGATGTAATAGATCTCTTTTTTCTCAGCGTCTGCACTCTCTACGAACTTGCTGAACATGACAGGCTGGGCAGAGTTAAGTGTGTTAAGCTTGAGTAGCTCCATGATTCTCTCACGGTTGCCCATGTCGCTGTAAAGACCCTCTTTGAGTACGTTGCCGAACTCTTTGTAGAAGGTGTCGTATTTTTCTGTGTCGTTTTCAGCTACTTTTGAGAGTTCACCCAATACTTTTTTGACCGATGCGTTTTTGATCTTGGACATCACTTTGTTACTTTGCAAGATCTCACGGCTCACATTGAGTGGAAGGTCAGCAGAATCAATCACACCTCGCAAGAAACGCAAGTAGGTCGGCATAAGCTCTTTTTCATCATCGGTGATAAAGACGCGGTTGATGTAGAGCTTGATACCGCTTTGGTAATCGACACGGTAAAGGTCCATCGGTGCTTTGGCAGGGACGTAGAAGAGGGTGGTGTACTCTAAAGATCCCTCTGCTTTGTTGTGCATCCACATCAATGGCTCGCCTGAATCGTGGGCGATGCTGGAGTAGAAATCTTTGTACTCCTCTTCGCTAATATCAGATTTTCCGATGGTCCAAAGAGCGTTTGCTTTGTTGATTTGGACATTTTTAGTTACGTTAGAGCCTTTTTCTTCACCCTCTTTTGGAGCTACGTATTCCTCTTTGTCCATGAAGATCGGGAAAGGGATATGGTTAGAGTATTTTTTGATGATGGTTTCGATGCGGTGAGCTTCTAGGAACTCGTCTTCATCGTCTTTTAGGTGCATGATGATACTTGTACCATGAGTATCACGTGTTGCTGGTTCAAGATCATACTCGCTGCCTGCCATTGAGCTCCACTTGTACGCGTTCTCTTCACCCGCTTTACGGCTGATAACTTCGACTTTATCCGCTACCATAAATGCCGCATAGAAACCGACGCCGAATTGACCGATCAGGTTAGAATCTTTTTTCTGATCGCCAGAAAGCTGTGCTAAAAATGCCTTGGTTCCTGATTTTGCAATCGTTCCGAGATTTTCCACCAAATCGGTTTCGTTCATACCGATACCGCTGTCGCTGATGGTGAGGGTTTTTGCTTCTTTATCAACAATGATATCGATACGAGGATTAAATGTAATCCCTTTGTAGTTTTCGTCTGTGAGGACTAGCATATTAAGTTTATCCAGTGCGTCTGATCCATTCGATATGAGTTCTCGTACAAAGATTTCTTTGTTC
>JAQTOQ010000135.1 GCA_028713245.1 Sulfuricurvum sp.
GCGTATTTTACATAATTTTAAGTTAAAGTTTTATTAAGCAGATATGTGGTGGGATGCCAATCAGATTGGCACGTTTTAGAAGCAGTTATACAATCCTAATCATGCAAGGGGTTTCAAGGACTGCATCCAGAGATTCTAACTCTCCCATTAATGCACGGATATCTCTCTCTAATGCTTCATGGGTAGAGATTAGAAGATGAGCACACTCCTGAGCAAACGGACGCTGTATCATCGCCTCTACTGAAATAGAATGGTTTGCAAATAATTCGGTAATTTTTGCCAAAATACCCGCTTTATCGGCAATACGCAAACGTAAATAATATTTTGACCGGATATTATCAGGATTTTTAAGACGCAATCCCTCTTCTAACGGATGATTAAAGCCAAGCATCGGGGAACGTTTGCCCGAACGGACAATATCGATGATATTAGCGACTACGGCACTTGCAGTTGCATTTCCACCCGCTCCCGGACCATAGTAAAGAGTTTCTCCGACGCGATCGCCTACCACGCTGATACCGTTCATTACACCATCGATTTTGGAGATCATTGCCGCTTCTTTGACCAATGCAGCATGAACACGAAGTTCTACTTCATCACCATCACGTGCAGCTATTCCTAAAAGTTTAATGGTATATCCAAACTCTTTGGCAAAGGCAATATCGGTTTGAGTGACATTTTTAATCCCCTCAATCAAAATCTCTTCGGGTTTTGCATCAATACCATAAGCGATAGAGGCAAGGATCAACAGTTTATGCGCCGCATCAAATCCACCGATATCAAAGGTGGGATCAGCTTCAGCATAACCAAGAGCTTGCGCTTCGGCTAAAACAGCATCAAAAGCAACCCCCTCTTTCATCATTTTGGTAAGCATATAATTACATGTGCCGTTCATAATCCCCATAATAGAGAGGATATGATTTGCTGAAAGTCCATCACGTAACGCGTTGATAATCGGGATACCTCCGGCAACACTCGCTTCAAATTCAAACGGTATTTCTCCTGCAATCTCTTGAAGCTCATAGCGGTGGTATGCGAGAAGTGCTTTGTTAGCGGTAACGACTGCTTTGCCATTTTGAAGTGCTTTTTTAACAATTTCAAAAGGAAATTCAATCCCACCCATCAGCTCAATAACAATATCGATTTCCGGATCATTGACAATATTGTAAGGATCTTGAGAAAGTTCTATCGAAAGATCAGTTACCTTGGACAAATCACGTACTACACCACTTTTAACGACAATCTCATCACCTGCGCGGGCAGAGATGATGGAACGGTTCTCCTCTAATATCTGAACAACCGCGCGTCCAACCGTGCCGACTCCGATGACACCGACACGAATCACTCGGAAACCTTGCTAGTAAACGTACTCAAAAAATGTTTGATATTTTTAGCTGCTTGACGGATACGTTTATCATTTTCGATCAATGCGATACGGACATATTCATCTCCATACTCACCAAATCCTATCCCTGGTGATACAGCTACATTGGCTTCCACTAAAAGTCGTTTAGAAAATTCTAGACTTCCCAAATGACGAGCACATTCAGGAATTTTTGCCCATATAAACATAGAGGCTTGATTACGGCGCATAGGCCATCCAGCACGGTTAAATGCCTCAATCAATACATTTTGACGATGATCATATTTGTCGGTAATCTCTTTAACACAGCTTTGGTCACCTTGCAAAGCAATAGTAGCAGCAACTTGAATCGGGGTAAACATCCCATAATCCAACCAGCTTTTAATTTTTTGCAATGCTCCGATAAGTTTTGCGTTTCCAACAAAAAATCCAACACGCCATCCCGCCATGTTGTAGCTTTTGGAGAGGGTGAAACTCTCAACGGCTACATCTTTTGCCCCCGGAACCGACATGATCGATGGTGTTGCATACCCATCAAATGTCAAATCTCCGTATGCGATGTCACTGATAATATAAAAACGTTCCCGTTTTGCCATAGCAACGATACGCGTATAAAAATCAGGCGTTACGGTTGCGGTTGTAGGATTATGGGGAAAATTAACCACTACGTATTTTGGTTTAGGAAACGAGGTATGAAAAGCGTGTTCAAGACGCTCAAAAAAGAGGTCTTCATCCACTTTATAATCTTCATCGAACGGCAATTCCATTTTTTGAACATTTCCACCGGCAAGAATAAAGGCATACGAGTGAATTGGATAGGTTGGATCAGGTACAACAACCACATCACCCGGATTTGTAATAGCATAGGCTAGGTGGGCATACCCCTCTTTAGATCCCATTGTTGCAACCGCTTCAGTATCAGGATTAAGATCGACGTCATAGCGGCGTTTATACCAATCACAAATAGCTCCACGAAGTTTAGGTATCCCTTTAGAGACAGAATATCCATGAACTTTTGTTTTTTTGGCCGATTCAATCAATTTTTCGCGAATATGCGCAGGGGTATCTCCATCAGGATTCCCCATACTGAAGTCAATTACATCAGCACCCGCACGTCTGCGAGCCATTTTAAGTTCGCCTACCTCAGCAAAAACGTATTTAGGAAGTCGTTTGATCCGATCAAATTGGATTTCATCAAACATAAATGTATACCTGCCATTAAAAAATTGCGCCATTCTACCACTTTTCCTCTGCCAAAAAGCTTATGATTTTTAACGCTCACCTGTGGCATGTTCAATCCACGTCCCCTCTTTGAGTAATTGCATCCCATTTGCTGATGAAACCTTCATGTACATCGCACCCTGTGGGAGTGAAAAAGAGAGTCTCTCTTTGGATTTAAATTCTCTTAAAGAGACCAAAACCTCCATATTGGCATCAAATATCGCTACATCAGGGTACCATTTTCCCCCATAGGGTGCTTCAACGGTTATAGCATTTGATTGGTTAACAATAAACCACGATGGAGATGCCCCTTTCTCTGTTTGTGCTCCCGCGTCAGGGGTGATTTCATTCAAAGCCCAATGTTCGGAAGAACCATCAAGCTCTATGATCCATCTATTTTTTTGAGCTGTTTCTTTAAGTACGCTCACTCCGTTGTTTTTGACAATCTCACCAAAATATTGTGCGTCAAACGGTCGCGTTCCTTGAAGTTCCATCTCTATTAAAATAGCGTCGTTATCCTGTTCAAATCGACTGATATTGACACGTTGCCCAACACTGCTTAATGACGAAAGAATAATTTTGATTGTAACTTTATCGGCATGATGAAGTGTAAGATTTAGTGTTGTTTTACTCTCAGACGAAAAGAGTAGCAAAGGAAAAAGGAATAACAAAAAGAGTGTTTTCACTACCAGTTGCTTCCCTTGTTTTTCAGATTAAACTGCTCAGATGTCAACTGAGTTAATATTCCGTTTTCATACGAAAACCAAGCGGTATTTCTCTCTTTAAGTGTCGTATTACTATCTTTTCCAATAAGCTTTAACCGACCGTGTCCAAAAATAAAAAGCCAATTTTTGGTTGTATCAATTTCGATTGCACTACTAGTCAATTTTTGTGTTTTGACACCGCTCTCTAAATCCATCATACCAACCCAAACTTTCGAAAGAGGCTCAATACGGATAATATGACCAAAATTTTGTACTGCAGAGACTTTGGTACTATTTTCTTCCGCTGTCATCGTTGAATTAGTTTCTGTTGCATTTGTATCAATAGAACTATTTTGATCAGCGATCAAAGCTGGTTCTGTACGATTAACTTCACTTGTATTAAGCACTATTACCTCTTCTTTCGGTAAATTGCTCAGTTTGTTTTGTGTCAAAACAACAAATCCAATCAACGCAATAATCAAAATAATTCCTCCGATTACCCACTTGATACGGGGGTTCGAAGGTGCTTGTAAAATTGCTGAGTTAACCGAACGGACTTGATTGGGATTTAATTGCAGATAACTATCGTATTCGTCGCGTAAGATAGAGAGATCGACGTTGTATTCTCGCTCTAAAATAGAGAGAAATCCCATAAACTGTACACGATTAAGTTCATTAAACGACTTAGTGAATAAAAGTTCGAGTTTTGCACGTGAAATATGGGTATGTTCATGAATGCTATTAACCCCTAAAGAGACTATATCATCAAAATTTTTAACTTTACTCATCGCATTCTCTCCATTAAAATTGCCCCCGCAACACCCACATTGAGTGAGTCAAAATCATGCGCCATAGGGATTGACACGCCATGATCAAGCCCTTTTTGAACTCGACCGCTTAGCCCTTCTCCCTCATTACCGAGTATCAATGCCCGCTTTGGAGAAAAACTCATCTCACGCACATTCTCACCCCCAAGAACCGCTCCGTACAGTGAAAATTTAGATTGTTTCAACTCATGCATGACATCATGGATATTATGAATCACGACAATAGGCAAATCGAGTGCCGCACCGCTGCTGGTTCGGATAATCGATTCGAAATTTGGCTCTTTAATACCGCTAATTACTAACGCATCAACACCCAGTGCGTACGCACTGCGCACCAATGCACCGATATTACCCATATCGGTAATGGAGCTTAAAATCACGACAAAGCTGCATGATTTTAAAAAGGGTGATGCATAGGGGACCATTTGGGATATTTCGGCAATGTAGCCTTGATGATTTCCCCCCTTAACCATTGCTTGTGCAGCATTTTCAGGAATTCGTTTTACTTCAAAACCCATTTTCATCAACAGACCGTACTCTTTTTTGTCAATCTCTTTGGCAAGATAGAGTGTTTTAATCCGCGAACGATGGCGTTCTAGGGCGTAAAACACCGGTTGTTTTCCGTAAATAAGCATAATTTTCCTTAGTAGTTTAAGAGGCGAGTATAGCACTCTTTTGGATTTTCACCCGTAATTTTAGCAATCAATTTAGAAGCCGCTTTTTTAGGGATATCAAGTTCAAGAATATCCTGTTCGTTG
>JAQTOQ010000136.1 GCA_028713245.1 Sulfuricurvum sp.
TTCACTACCGCTTGTCGCTCTTTACGAATAAGCTGGTTGATTGTTGGCATACAATCTCCTTGTTTTGAAATGTTCCAGTAGAATTTTAGATCCACCCGTAGGGGACTAATAAACGCGAAATGTTACCCGATTTTTGATTAAATATAGCTTATTTTAAGGAAGGTTTAAATTGAAAGGAGAAGGGGGGATTTTTGGCCGGAGCCAAAAATTTATTCATTAAACATAATAGTTTGATCTTTGTAGATACCGGTTCCAACAGGAATCGTACGACCGATGATGACGTTTTCTTTAAGATCGGTCAAATCATCAATTTTTGCTGCAACGGCTGCTTCGGTCAAGACTTTAGTCGTATCTTGGAACGATGCAGCTGAAATGATTGAGTCAGCACTTACTGCCGCACGGGTAATACCAACAAGATATGGCTCAGCGATAGCCGGCTCTCCACCGAGACGAAGAATTTTTTCGTTTTCGATTTTAAACTGTGCTTTAGAGACAACATCGCCCTCGATGAATTTTGTATCACCGGAACGGAGAATTTTGATTTGACGTAACATTTGAGTAAAAATTACTTCAATATGTTTGTCAGCAATATTAACACCTTGGCGGCGGTAAACTTGTTGTACTTCACTAACAAGATAGTTGTACAATGCTTTAACACCCAAGATTCTCAAAATCTCATGTGAGCTCATAACACCGTCAGTCAAACGTTCGCCGGCATGAACAAACTCACCAGGGTGTACCATTGCGGTAAGATTTTTGTCAACAAAATACTCTTTCACCATACCATTTTCACTGGTAATCAAAATACGCTCTTTACCACGAAGCGGTTTACCGAAGCTCACCACCCCATCAAGTTCAGCGATAAGTGCAATCTCTTTTGGCTTACGTGCTTCGAAAAGCTCAGAAACCCGTGGAAGACCTCCAGTAATATCGCGTGATTTTTGAAGTGCTTTTGGTGTACGTGCCAAAATGTCGGCTACTTTCACTTCAGCGCGATCTTGTGCAAAAATCGCTGTTTTCGGCTCAACCGCATAACGGATGATTGTACCGTCGTTCGCTGCCAAGACGATTGCCGGTTTAAATTCAGGTGCAACGTATTCATTGATCATCAAACGAGTTTTACCTGTCAATTCATCAAATTGCTCTGACGCAGTAATACCCGGAATAATATCTTCAAACGTGATAACCCCATCTGTTTCAGAGATAATTGGATTTGAATACGGATCCCATTCTGCAATAACGATTGATTCGTCTTTAGCAGGTTTAGCAATCAAGGTATCTGCTTTTACCGCTTCATCATCACTCACTTCAATTACAGAACCGCGCGCGATATAGTGACGGATTGCTTCACGATCATCGCTATCCGCGACAACAGCAAATAGCCCTTTTACTTCAACACTGTATCCTTTTGCAATCTCATGATGACGTTCAAGGTAATCCCCTTTAAGAAGATAGTATTTAACAGTACCTTTCTCTTTAGCAAGAATTTTTTGCGTTACCGGTGCGCCATCTTTTACTTGAATCTCAGAAGCGTATGGAATACGGTTAGGTACGTTCCATCCATCTTTGATCGTTTCAACTATTGATTCTTCTTCTTTAACTGTTGCACCATTTTCGTATGGAAGATAGAATTTACCTTCGATTTTACCGCTAACTCCTGCCAGTTCGTTCGGTTTTGCCACTTCATTTTTACGAAGGGTATACCGTTGTACTTGACTCTCGCCTTTAACACTAACGATTACTTCATCATGAATGGTTTGAATCTCTACTGTTCCGTTAAACGGTGCTTTAATTTTCGGCTCAACCAAAAGAATCGCAGCATTACGGCGATTTGCAACAATTTGTTTCCCCTCTTTAGAAGAATATGTTTTCAAATTATAGTAACGGATGAAACCCTCTTTGGTTGCAATAACTTGACGCTCTTCACGTGTACTTGATGCAGTTCCCCCAACGTGGAAAGTACGAAGTGTCAACTGTGTACCCGGTTCCCCAATTGATTGCGCTGCGATAATACCGACTGCTTCACCTTTGCGTACGATACTACCAGAACCGAGGTTCAATCCGTAACACAATGCACATACGCCATCGACTGATTTACAGGTTGTAGGAGTACGAATGTGTACCGCTTTGATACCCGCTTCTGTAATTTTAGAAGCTTTAATCTCATCAATCAATGTCCCCTCAGAATAAAGGATTTCATTTGTAATTGGATCGATTGCATCTTCCGCCAATACGCGTCCGTAGATACGGTCTTCCAACGGCTCGATCAATTCATTACCGACAGAGATATCTGTAAGCTCAATCCCCTCATGGGTACCGCAGTCGTGCTCAACAATTTTCACATTTTGCGCAACGTCAACAAGTTTACGAGTCAAATATCCCGCATTCGCTGTTTTAAGAGCGGTATCGGCAAGACCTTTACGAGCACCGTGAGTTGAGATAAAGTACTCAAGAACGTTTAGCCCCTCTTTAAAGTTTGAAATAATCGGCGTTTCGATGATCGAACCGTCAGGTTTTGCCATCAAACCACGCATACCGGCAAGCTGACGAATTTGCGCCGCAGATCCACGTGCTCCAGAGTCCGCCATCATAAAGATTGAATTAAATCCATCTTTATCATTTTTTACCAAATCCATCATTCCGCCCGCAACGGTATTGTTGGTATCGGTCCAAACGTCAATGATTTTGTTATAACGTTCTTGCTCAGTCAATAGACCCGCTTCAAATTGTTTTTGAATCTCTTTAACACGATTTTTAGAAGTAACGATTAGACCGTCTTTCTCTTTCGGGATAATAATATCGGCGATAGAGATAGAAACGCCTGATTTAGTTGCGTAACGGAAACCGAGATTTTTCAAATCATCCAAGAAACCTGCAGTAACAGCAATACCACCGTGTTTATTGACATAGTCAACAATAGCATTGATGTTTTTCTTTTTCATTGCCACGTTCCAAAGCTCTACAGGGACAAACTCTGGCAAGATTGATTTCAAAATCATACGTCCTGCTGTTGTATGGATCATACGTCCATCAACTCGCGTACGTACTTTTGCATGCAAATCAAGTGCGTTATGCTCTAATGCGATCATAATCTCATCAACATTACTGAAAAGTTTATTCGATCCCTTCACATCATTTTTGCCCAATGATAGATAATAAAGACCCAAGACCATATCTTGAGAAGGGGTTGCAATCGCTTTACCCGATGCAGGAAGCAAGATGTTCATAGAAGAGAGCATCAATACTTTACACTCTGCAATTGCTTCTGCTCCAAGAGGAACGTGAACCGCCATTTGGTCACCGTCAAAGTCTGCATTGAATGCAGCACAAACGAGTGGATGTAATTGGATAGCTTTCCCATCAATCAATTTCGGGTGAAATGCTTGAATCGAGAGTTTATGCAATGTCGGTGCACGGTTAAGCATGATTGGATACCCATCAACGATTTCCGCTAAACATTCCCATACTTCATTTGTTTTCTCTTCGATCATCTTTTTCGCCGCTTTAACGGTGGTTGCATACCCTTTATCTTCGAGTTTTGCAATCAAGTGAGGTTTGAAAAGCTCTAATGCCATCAATTTTGGCAATCCGCACTGATCCATACGAAGGCTTGGTCCGACAACGATAACCGAACGTCCAGAGAAGTCAACACGTTTACCGAGAAGGTTTTGACGGAAACGCCCTTGTTTCCCTTTGATGATCTCAGAGAGTGATTTCAATGGACGCTTATTCGCACCTTTAACGGCGTTGGCACGGCGGCCGTTGTCGAACAATGCATCCACCGCTTCTTGCAACATACGTTTTTCGTTACGTACGATAATTTCCGGTGCTTCGAGTTCGATCAAACGTTTCAAACGTTGGTTACGGTTAATAACACGGCGATAAAGATCATTAACGTCTGATACTGCGAATTTTCCGCCATCCAAACTTACCAATGGACGAAGTTCAGGAGGAAGAACCGGCAATGCTGTAAGCATCATCCATGCAGGATTGTTCCCTGAATTCAAAAATGACTCAATAACTTTCAAACGTTTAACAATGGTTTTACGTTTTGCCTCTGAATTGGTTGCTTGAACCTCTTCTTTTAAAGCTGAGAAAAGATCAACCAAATCAAGTTCATCAAGCAAATCACGAACCGCTTGTCCACCCATTTCTGCTGCAAAACCGCTTTCTCCGTAACGCTGTACGAGAGTACGATATTGTTCTTCGTTCAATACATCGTATTTAAGTACCGGAGAGGTTTGACCACCGTCATAACACGCTTCGCCACCGCTTTTTACGATGTATGCTTCGTAATACAATACACGTTCAAGGTCTTTCATCTTCACACCAAGCAACGTACCGATACGGCTTGGGAGCGAACTTACATACCAAATGTGTGCTACTGGAGTAACCAAATCGATATGCCCCATACGGTTACGACGAACTTTAGAAGAGGTAACTTCTACGCCACATTTTTCGCACACTACGCCTTTGTAACGCATTTTTTTATATTTTCCACACAAACATTCGTAATCACGAACCGGTCCGAAAATTTTCGCACAAAACAATCCGTCACGTTCCGGTTTAAGGGTACGATAGTTAATTGTCTCAGGTTTTTTTACTTCACCGTGACTCCAAGAGAGAATTCTCTCAGGAGAAGCAAGGCGAAATTGAAGTTGTTTAATATCCGTAGGACGGTTTTCTTCAGTTACTGCAATCGGTACTAATTTACTCATTGTCATCCACCTCGTCAAAAATCTCAATATCGAGCGCCAAGGCTTGGAGCTCTTTGGTTAATACGAACAGCGTTTCAGGGATACCTGATGCCGGTACACT
>JAQTOQ010000137.1 GCA_028713245.1 Sulfuricurvum sp.
GATATGATCAAAGAGGGGCTGATCGAAGAGCTCAATGCCCTGCTTCACCGCCCCATCACGTTTATCGAATTTGTCATTAGTGAGATGTGTGCCGCGTACGACTTGCGCGATCCAAGAGTCAAAGAAAATGCCCTTAACGAGTGTTTAGGTTACATCAAAACGCTCTCCCCTCTCATGCAGGAGGAGTATCGTCCGTTCATCGCTTCACAGCTAGGGATTTCTCCCTCACTCATACGCTTGGCCAATACCTCATCAACCAAAACAGCACTCCAAAGCCCTCAACTCTCCCATCATGACATGTGGGAGCTAAGCCTTATTAAAACCATTCTGGAGCGTCCGCAGATCACCGATGGATTGCTGGACTTTTTGGATGCCTCGTTGTTGCAGTATCATGGAAACGAATTTACCGCTGCCATCGCAAATGCAGCCGACGATCCACAGCTTATGGCCATTATGATGGACGATCGGATTCACTCATTTGCGGGAGATGAGGGCTTGAGAGCAGAGCTTATGACCTTCTTAAGTGCGCATTACACCCGTGAACTAAAAAAACTAGCCAGCGAAAATTCGCTATCATTCGACCAGAAATCATACGCAATACGTCAAATGCGTGAAAAAATAGCGCGGCTTAAACGAGGCGAACTCGTACCGCTCACCTAAAGGAAATCCATGAAAGCTATTGCTTTATTCAGCGGCGGTCTCGACTCGACACTCGCCATGCAACTCATCATCAATCAAGGTATCGAAGTCGTCGCCTGCAACATCAGTACTGGATTTGGTTCAGTCAAAGACCGCCGGGAGCACATGCAAAACATGTGCGATCAAGTAGGAGCAAAACTGCGTATCGTCGATATCCAAGACGAATATTTGGAAAAAGTTCTCTTTACCCCTAAACACGGCTACGGTAAACACTTCAATCCGTGTATCGATTGTCATGCCAAGATGTTTGAAGTCGCTAAGCGGCTCATGATCGAAGAAGGGGCTGATTTTCTCATCAGCGGTGAGGTGTTAGGTCAGCGCCCGATGAGTCAAAACGGCGAATCCTTGCAAAAAGTCCTCCAAATGAGCGATTGTGAGGGGCTGCTGCTGCGTCCGATGAGCGCAAAGCTGCTCGAACCTACCATCCCTGAAATCAACGGCTGGGTAGATCGTGAAAAACTCGAAGCAATCGTAGGACGAACACGTGATCGCCAAATGGAGATTGTCAAAGAATTTGGGATTATTGATTTTGAGCGGCCTGGTGGGGGATGCTTACTAACAGATGAGCACTTTTCACGTAAAATTCGCGACATTTTGGCACACGATGATGCATTTATCAAAGCCGATATTCCAACACTCAAATACGGTCGCCAATTGCGCTTACCCGATGGTGCTAAACTGATCATCGGACGCACTGAAGAAGAAAACACCAAGCTCGAAGCAATCGAGAATCCTAAATACATGCATATCAATACCGAACTCTTCGGTCCTCACTGTTTGATTTCACTAAGCGCAAGCGAAGCAGACAAAACATTGGCGGCAAAGTTAGTATTGGCTTACTGTAAGCCTGATTTTGAGGGAGAGCAAGCGCTAGAGTTTGGGAAAGAAACAATAACAACTGCGTGCGACCTAAGCCGCAACGACGCTCAACAATATTTTATTTAACGACCGTACAGCCGTAACCTAATTTTTTAACCGCGTCGCACATTTCTTCAGGTTTTGCATTTTTTTGCGCTTTTACCTGTGCACGCCCCTCCTTTAAATAAACCGTCGTACCGTTTACCCCTTTTACTTTGCCAACAGAGCTCTTGATATCACCAATACACATTGAGCACGTCATACCATCAATTTTGAGATTAACCAGCTTATCTGCACTTGCTACTGCAACCATTGCGATTATTACAAATAAAATATTTTTCATTGACGGGTCCTTTAAATCATTTCGTGCTATTGTTGCATATCTTTGTTACAAAAGTGTTAAGGGGCATTATGAGTTCAATAGAATGGTGGGCGATCATCACGATTGCGTTTGCAGGCAGCTTCGGTCACTGCATTGGTATGTGCGGCGGTTTTATCTTCGCCTACAGCTCCACCAAGATTGATGCCTCTATGAGCCGTACTTCTCAACTCATCCGTCACAGTGCCTACAATCTTGGTCGCGTTAGCTCCTACACACTTTTAGGTATTTTTTTCGGAACACTGGGTTCACTCTTTCTTATTACCCCCAAGTTTCACGGTACGCTGTTTTTGCTAGCAGGAGCTCTGATGATTATCACAGCCTTGGGGATGTTGGGTATCTCCTCCATCATCCACTCGCTGGAGAAATCTTTTTCGAGTATGCCTCTTTTTAAACTCCTCTTTTCACGCCTGATACGCAGCAAGAGCATCCGCAGTTTTTTTGCTTTGGGGATGATGAATGGATTTTTTCCCTGCGGATTTGTTTTTTTCTTCGCGGCCAAAGCGGCGGCCAGTGCGTCACCGCTCACAGGTGGTGCGATTATGGCGGTCTTTGGACTCGCTACGGTTCCCGCACTACTAGCACTGGGACAATCGATCAACTTTATGCGTGAGATTGCTTTTCGCAGTACCATGAACCGTATCGCAGCATTGGCGATTCTCGTTTATGGTTTGTACAGTGTCTATTATGGATTGGCGTACTTTTTTACTTTACCAATGTAATTCATTTTAAAAGAATTAACGTTATACTCTATGAAATGTAATCATAGGAGTTAGTATGGCGGGTGTGTCTTTTTCATTTTACAATTTTGCGGCGTTGATTGATCTCAATATTGGTATGGCGTATCGACTCGATGAAAATCGTTCGGAGAGTTTTACAATTCTTTTTTGCGACTTCACAGGGCTATCCCAAGAAATAATCGACAGAAAGCTTCCTACGTTTTTCAGAACATCGGATTCAATCGTCCGTTATAAAGATTACTACTTTTTCATCATGCCGTATACCGACCGTTATGGCGCAGATATTGTGAAGCGAATGGTAGAAGAGGGACTTGGTACTCCTATCGCCTCTAGCGCAGTGTGTTACCCTACTAATGGCGAAAACAGTGCGGAGCTCTTTGAATCACTCCACGCGCAAGCGAAGAAAATGCACCGTATCGACCTCGACTGTCTTTACAGCGCTCTTAATAAAGAGGCTTAATTAATGTTGCAGCATCACCGGTTCAAATCGGTGGTACGGTGAATTCTTGTAGTAACTGATCGCTTCAGAAATTTCGTTTCGATACGCTTCCTTTTTTTCCGCTGGAGAAACAACAGGAGCTGCCGTAACAGGTGTATTTTTCACCTCTACTATCACCGGCTTCACTTCCACGACTACTACATGCTCAGTTTTCGGCACTACAGCCGCCATGGCTTCTTTACTCTCATTATGCGAAGCTACAGGCGTCTCTACTTTTGCCATCTCGTGCGTAGTTGCTATCACTTTACAACTCTTAGTGGATTCATGTGATGTCATCGCGACTTGATCTCTTTTTACGGGACGAATAAAAGCACCCGCACACACAACCGTACGTGCTTTTTTCAACGCCGCTTGTGCCGATTTTTCATCTTTATAGCTTCCCAATGTGACAATATACCGACCACCTTCAACCACTTTATGAACAGCCAAACCACTTTTTTCTAATTTCTTCTCAAAATCATGCGTAATGGATTTCTCTTTTACCGCATTGATAACTTGAATCGTTACATCACCTGAACCCCAAAGAAGCCCTATCGCACCCATTGCCGCTATCAAAACCATTTTTTTAATCATACCCAACCCTTTTTCCGCCAAGCATGTGCGGGAATATTCACTCTATATCGGCATTGCGATTTTAAAACTTTAAATTATCTCCATTTGAACCGTAAATTAAGAACACACTGCGTATAATTCCTCTTCTTTCCAAAAAGCATCTCTTTTTGGGCCCTTAGCTCAGCTGGGAGAGCGCGTCGCTGGCAGCGACGAGGTCAGCGGTTCGATCCCGCTAGGGTCCACCATCCACAAATCCCCTTAAATACGAACCTTAAAACCATGAATATAGATAATCACCGACTGATCCTTTTTTAGCAATTGGTCTGCTTTGTTTAGGTCTATTTTACTATAATCTTAGCACATAAAAATGTCTAAGGTTTTTGATGCTCAAATCGGTTTTAAAAATACTCTTGCAATTTCTTTTTCGCATTAAAGTCGTAGGCGAATACCAAGATCAAAATGGGCATACGATCATCATCGCCAATCATCAGTCGTTTTTAGATGGGCTGATACTTGGGGTTATGCTGCCTGTCTCTCCTGTGTTTGTTGTCAATACGCAAATCGCCCAACATCCGCTGCTGCGGTTGATTATGTCCATGGGTGAATATCTCGTGGTTGACCCCTCCAATCCCATGGCGATCAAAGCGATTATTAAACTCGTCGAGAGTGGTCGTCCTGTCGTTATTTTCCCTGAGGGTCGTATTACCACAACAGGAAGTTTGATGAAAATCTACGAAGGAAGTGCCTTTGTAGCTGCTAAAACCGCCGCGACCATACTGCCCGTGATCATCCACGGTGGAACCTTTAGTGCGTTGTCGCGTATGCACCAAAATCACCCTACCCGATGGTTTCCGCGCATCACTCTCACCTATTGTCAGCCCACGACCCTGCAAATAGCCGATGATTTAAGCGGGCACGACCGACGTTACAAAGCGGGTGAAGAGATGCGCGCACTCATGCAGCACAGCTTGTTTGAATCACGCCCCCGCAGTGATCTGTTTGAAGCATTTATTGCCTCGGTCTCGCTCTATGGAAAAGGGCGTAAAATACTCGAAGATACCAAGCAAATCGAGTATACCTACCGC
>JAQTOQ010000138.1 GCA_028713245.1 Sulfuricurvum sp.
AGCAGTTTGAACAAAAAGTGGTTGCCGGAGGTCGTGAAATGACGGTGGTGCTTTATAGCGATAAAGATGCCGCATTTCAAAACTTTGTCGGAGTGATGGATGTCCTTAAGCGCCTAGGACATGAGCAGCTTTATATTGTGACGGACAAGCAATAGAGCTGTCTGTATCAAAAAAATATACCGCCATTTACACACTCCCTCTCGAATACACCTCTTTATATCAAGCACGGTTTGATGCTCTTTAGTTAACCCGCTCTACTCCTTTGCAAGTGCTTGGTTATAACGAGGGAGCCTCTTTCTAACTATCTGTTCGACGATCAAGGTCGCCCAATAAAAGTTCAGCCAAAAGCGGGCGATATGCTCGTCTTTTTAAGCAATTCTATTTCGCACATGAAGTACTACCCGTGAATAAAGGCTTCCGTTTATCTCTCGTTCAATGGCATGATGCCCTCCTCTACTCTCTAACTCTTTCTTCTTATCACTACCCATACAAATGACCTTTGTCAATTAAAAACATTCTTTTAATATATATACGACATACCGTACAATTAATACATAATATATATAGAAATACCAATATAAATTAATATATAAATAAACAATACGTATTGTTTATACGTAAAAATAAATATTATAGTAATTATAAATAATATTTTATTGTATTTAATAGTCATTTTATATTATTAAACGTATAATATCTCAATGGAAACAAATGATCTTTTCAATCTCTTACACAATGCAGTGGAAGCACAGCGAAATGGGAAAAAGATTTCTCAAAAAGAGATGGCAGAGCAGCTTGGATTATCCATGCGCACCTATCAGGATTGGAGACTGGGCAATACCAAGCCCCAATCCGCTAAAGCGATTCTTGAGATGCTTGGGATGCTGGAAGATGATGAAATCATCAGGGTTGTACGAAAAATAAATAAATTGAAGAGGTAAAAGTATGAGTTGCTTAACACAAGAAGAGAGATTAGGATTAGATGAGATATTTTTATCGATGGGCGTTACGCCATCGCCGTTTGGGAAATACAAATATCTCTATGCTCGCTACATCCCAATATTTCGAGAAAGAGCCAAATCCTTGTGTTCTTATACCCCATCGCGCAAACACCTAAAAACCTACGTACAAGCAAAGCTTTTTATACGAACAAAAAAAGCAAAACTTGGAAAACAGCTCCGCTTTTCTCGGCACAAATAAATATTTTTAATAGACTATTTTGTCTATAATGGCGCATCTGTATTTATAAGGGATTAAATGCGCTATTTCTACTCTTCTTTCGTGATTATGGCGTTGGGTCTGATTGCTTCTTTTTATCTAGGCGGAACCGCTGCTGTTTACATTACTCTTTTACTCGTTGTTTTAGAAATTTCATTGTCTTTTGACAATGCAGTAGTTAATGCAAAAGTGCTTGAAACTCTTGATCCTATTTGGCAGAAGCGTTTTATTGTCTTCGGTATGCCGATTGCCGTTTTTGGGATGAGACTTCTCTTTCCTCTAGCAATTGTTTCGATTGTTACAGGAATGGGTCTTTCGGAGACATTGCAAGTAGCCATCCATGAACCAGCTCGATATGAGGGCATTTTGAAAAGTACCGAAACAACAATATTCGCCTTTGGTGGAGCATTTTTGTTGATGGTTTTTTTGGATTTCTTTTTTGAAGAGCGTGATATCAAATGGGTGAAATTTGTAGAGGGTTCCAAAATCGTTGAAAAATTTTCAGGTGTTGCAAATATCGAACTGATCACGGCAATCATCGTAGGAATTACCTTGGGGCATATGACGCATGACTTTGGCGTAGTATTGGCATTTATGTATGGTGTGCTTTTGCATTCGTTGTTGGGGATGCTAGACCATTTTCTATCATCCGATACGATTAAGAGCGGTTTGGCAGGATTTATCTATCTTGAGGTATTGGATGCGAGCTTTAGTTTTGATGGTGTAATTGGTTCGTTTGCATTGACCAGCAATATCTTCATCATTATGATCGGACTTGGGGTTGGAGCGATGTTTGTGCGTAGCATTACCTTGTACTTCGTGGAGCATAAAACACTTTCGCAGTTTCAGTATCTAGAGCACGGAGCTCATTACGCAATTGGTATCTTGGCGATGATTATGTTGATGAAGATCACGATAGAAGTAGGGGAAGTGGTGACGGGAACGATTGGAGTTTGTTTGATCTCGATTGCGCTATTGCACTCGTTATGGGAGAATAAAAAAATACACTCTTAATAGTTCTTTTAAGTAGTCATGGACTATCATAATCCGATGTTAATAAAAAAGGATTAGAGATGAGTAAGAAAATCAAAACAATGGTGAAAAAGCAAGTCAAAAATTTGCTTAAAAAAGAGCTCAAACAAGAGATAAAAAAGCAGATAAAGCTGTACAAGAAAAAAGAAAGAGAAGAAGAAATGGCTGTAGTAGAATAACCCGCTGAGTCCATTTTTATAATTTTGATGAAAATGGACCGCGGAGAATTTTTATAGGTGGGGATTACATTCCCATACCAGGCATTCCGCCCATTCCTCCCATGTCTGGCATTGACGCTTTGTCGTCTTTGACTTCATGGATTGTTGCTTCAGTAGTTAAAAGCATACTAGAAACCGATGTCGCATTAGTAAGTGCAACACGCTCTACCTTTAGGGGATCGATAATCCCTGCTTCATACATGTCGACATATTCGCCTGTTGCGGCATTGAAGCCAAGGTTTTCATTAGTAGAAGAGACAATAGTGTTGACAACAACACCTGCATCATAACCTGCATTTTCTGCAATTTGTTTTACAGGTGCTGTGATTGCACGAAGGATGATCTCCCATCCAATTTTTTGGTCTCCGATGAGATCATGTTTTACTTTTGCTGCTGCACGGATAAGTGCCGCACCACCGCCGATAACAATTCCCTCTTCAACAGCCGCTTTGGTTGCTGAAAGAGCATCGTCAACACGGTCTTTTTTCTCTTTCATTTCTGTTTCTGTTGCTGCACCAACTTTGATAACCGCAACGCCGCCTGCGAGTTTTGCAAGACGCTCTTGGAGTTTTTCTTTGTCGTATTCACTGGTTGTGCTTTCGATTTGTGTACGGATCTCTTTGATACGAGAAGTAACCGCCTCTTTATCGCCGGCACCATCAACGATAGTGGTGTTATCTTTGCTGATAACGACGCGTGACGCCTGTCCGAGATCTGCTACGGTTGCACTTTCTAATGTACGGCCGATCTCTTCGCTGATGAGTTGAGCACGAGTAAGAACTGCGATGTCTTGAAGCATTGCTTTACGACGATCACCGAATCCCGGAGCTTTAACCGCAGTGATGTTCAACACACCGCGTAATTTGTTGACAACCAATGTTGCCAACGCTTCACCGTCAACATCTTCTGCGATGATAAGAAGAGGGCGTGAACTTTTTTGTACTTGCTCAAGTACCGGTAATAAATCTTTGAGGTTTGAGATTTTTTGGTCAAACAGAAGAATAAATGGATGTTCCAATTCAACGGTCATTTTCTCACTGTTGGTAATGAAATACGGGCTGAGGTAACCGCGGTCAAACTGCATACCCTCAACAACATCGAGCTCGTCATTGATCCCTTTTGCTTCTTCAACAGTAATAACACCGTCACGGCCTACTTTGTCCATTGCTTCTGCGATCATTGCACCGATGCGCTCATCTGAGTTTGCAGAGATGGTTGCTACTTGTGCTATTTCTTTTTTATCGTTGATCACACGAGAAGCCGTTTTTAGCTCTGCTAATATTGCTTCAGTTGCTTTGTCCATACCGCGTTTTACTTCGATTGGGTTTGCACCTGCTGTGATATTGCGAAGACCTTCTTTGAAGATTGCATTGGCAAGTATAGTTGCCGTAGTTGTACCATCACCCGCTTCATCAGCTGTATTTGAAGCGACTTCTTTAACGAGCTGTGCACCCATATTTTCAAGAGGATCTTTTAGCTCTACTTCTTTAGCAACCGATACGCCATCTTTGGTGATCATAGGAGCGCCGTAGCTTCTTTGGATGAGAACATTGCGACCACGTGGCCCCATTGTTACTTTGACTGCATCTGTGAGTTTTTGTACACCCGCTGCTAATTTGTTACGAGCGTCGTCTGAGTAATGAATTTCTTTTGCCATTGTTGTTCCTTTAATATGTTTGGTTAATTATTTAATAATGCCGAATAAATCATCAGTTTCGATGACCAAATACGCTTTACCCTCAATAGTGAGCTCATTCCCAGCATATTTACCAAATACGACAGTGTCGCCTGTGTTGACGTTTTCGACTTCAGTACTGACAGAAATGACGGTACCTGACGAAGGTTTTTCTTTTGCATTATCAGGGATGATGATACCTGATGCAGTTGTGGTCGCCTCTTCGAGACGTTGGACTAATACGCGTTTTCCAAGCGGTTGAAAGTTCATAGCATTTCCTTTGATTGTATTTAATTTTTATATGCGCGATTGTACACGAGAACACATTAATTGTCAATAACTTTAGTCTTATTGACTCATAGTTTATGAGCTATAGTGATATAATCTTTCGTAAGTTATTAGATTATGTAAAAAATATTTATGTTTTAGCTAATAATAAGTTATGTATCACTATAATTTCGACCTTGTTATACTACACATAGATGGCTAGGTAGCTCAGCTGGTTAGAGCGCTGGTCTCATAAGCCGGAGGTCGAGGGTTCGAGTCCCTCTCTTGCTACCACCCACTACAAACAAACAATCAATAATTTTACTTTATATCTATCTCAGTCGCCC
>JAQTOQ010000010.1 GCA_028713245.1 Sulfuricurvum sp.
TCTCGTACCAAATGCCCTTTTGCCAAACCGCCTACCGCTGGATTACAGCTCGTAGCCCCCACTTGTTCGGCCAAAATTGAGATCATTAGCGTCTGCTGACCCATGCGCGCACACGCAAGTGCCGCTTCGATTCCTGCATGTCCACCACCGACTACGATAACGTCATAAGTCATTATTGCTTCTTTAATATAAATTATTAGTGCAATTATAACCTTCATTGTTGAAACCTATAAAAAACAAAAGGAAAATCATCCTACAATTAAGAAAACCTTTTGATGGCAGTCCCAAAACATGAACACAGAACAAGCAAAAACACTCGAAGAACGCCTAAAGGAGTACGATTCTTCCCCTATTAATTACGATCCCTCTATCGATGGAGACGAAGAGCATCTGATTCGTGATGATCTTTTAAAAGAAAAAGAGCGGATGAAAGATGTTATTACGAAACTTAAAGAAAAAAATCGCGGAGAGCGAAAAGTCAGACGTTAAGATCCGCACGTTATAATTTCCTAAAAATAGGTACAACCATACAATGATACAAGCCGCTTTTACCGCTTTTAATAACCAAGATT
The DNA here is from genome assembly GCA_028713245.1 of Sulfuricurvum sp. Taxonomy (GTDB): domain Bacteria; phylum Campylobacterota; class Campylobacteria; order Campylobacterales; family Sulfurimonadaceae; genus Sulfuricurvum. The sequence goes on from JAQTOQ010000010.1 coordinate 573, forward strand.
ACGCAACTGCCCTCCCTCTTTTTCAAACACTGGCCGATCAAAATAACCCTACTGCTATCGCTTCATTGGGTTATATTTACCAAAATGGGCTTGGTGTCGCTGTGGATTTTGACCTAGCCCGTGATTTTTACATCCGAGGCAGTGAGCTAGACGAACCAACTGCTCTTTATAATCTGGGGCTTTTCTATACCGATGGAGTGAGTGTGCCTCATGATCAGTTCAAAGCCTATGAGCTGTTTATGCGTTCCGCCATACTCGAATTTACCCAAGGACAATTTGAAGCCGGACACAGTTTAGAGCATGGACTAGGGTGTATACAAAACTACAGCGAAGCGGCCTTCTGGTACGAGGAAGCGGCAAAACGTGGGCATGGTGGTGCATTTAACAATCTAGGTGTCCTTTTCAAAGAAGGGCATGGCGTGCCACAAGACTACAACAAAGCATTCATCTGCTTTTCCCGTAGCGCCTCTATGAATCTCCCAGAAGCACAATACAATCTAGGACTCATGTACGATCAAGGTCTGGGATGCGATGCAAATCATGATGTAGCCCTGGAGTGGTGCCGAAAAGCCGCCTACAATGGACACGAAAAAGCCAAGCATATTATCCAAGGGCTGCAAGAAGAGGGGAAAATCATTTGGTAACACGTACTAACAGCTCTTTTACTCCTGAACATCTCCGCTTTTTAGAATACATTCGTTGTGTCGGAACAGGACCTAAAGGGAATCGTCATTTAAGCCGTGATGAAACGAGCGATGCCTTTGAGCTCATCGTAGGGCGTCTTGTTCCGGATGTTGCTATCAGTGCCTTTTTACTAGGGTGGCGCGTGCAAATCGAGAGTAATGAAGAGCTGAGCGGATGCGTTGATTGGCTCGCACGTCAACAAGCTTCCCTCACCGCAACAGGTATCGAGATCGGATATCCGTTCGATGGAAAAGTGAAGTTTTTTCCCATCATGATGAAAGCCGCTGAACTTCTTGGCGATCTAAAAGTACATACCGTATATGATCTCCCATTGGGACCAAAATACGGTGTCACGTTAGAGCAATTTAAAAACATTGCTCCCAACGTCACCTTGCACAATCGCTATGATTTACTCAAAGGCTTAAACGAGTTAACCACGTTGCGTAACGATATTGGTATACGCACCGCATTTAATACCCTCGAAAAACTTAACTTTTTAGCTCCAATAGCCCTCATCGGAATGCACCACGCTCCCTATTTTGATCTGTATGCCTCACTGTATGCCAAGCACTATAAACGCCTCCTCATCGTCCAAGGGCACGAGGGAACGCCGGAAATTCTCAAAAAAACAAAATACAAACTCGTACAAAATGGGGAAATAACGACACACTATATCGATCCCGAAGAGTTTGGTATCGAGCCAATCAGCGCCAAAGAAACAATGAGTCTGGAGGCAATGCAGGAGCTAATGGACCATCCCGATGAAAATCTCGCTAAAATGATACGATTAAATGCTGCATTTTTGGGATGGAGTGCAGGAAAATTTGAGACTATTGAAAAAGGTATGATGTGTTTACAGGATTGATTCGCGAGATGGCCAGTGTTAAAGATTTCGGGGGCAACCGCCTTAGTCTCAAAGCAAATCATAAAGCCAAGATTGGAGACTCTATCGCCATCAACGGCACGTGTCTCTCGGTCGTCAGCATTCAGAGCGATGGATTTACTGTCGAACTCTCACCCGAAACCCTCAATCACATCGCCACTGAAAAGCTCAAAGGGCAAGTCCACATCGAACCCGCTATGATGATGGGAGATCGCTTCGAGGGGCATATTGTCCAAGGGCATATTGACACCATCGGCACCGTAGATTCCATAACAGACAACGGCAACAGCTTTGATGTCATCATCAGCGTTGATCCAAAATTTATCACTCTTATCCCGCCAAAAGGGTCTATCGCTATTGATGGCGTGAGTTTAACAGTCAACGAGGTGATGAAAGATTCCTTTCGTCTCACCATCATCCCCATAACAATGCGTGAAACCCTCTTTGGAACATACAAAAAAGAGACACGCGTCAATATCGAAACCGATGTCTTTGCTCGTTACATGCATCATATTATGAACACATCCAAGCAAAGCAGTCTAAGCTGGAATGATGTGGAACGCATCAGTTCGTTGTATTAAAAAGTGATTGATACGTAATGAACACCTCTTGCGGCATTGCACTTTTAATCATCGTACCATCATTCCCTATCAATACATAAGCGATATTCAACTTCTCCAACATAGCAATCGCTTTACTCTCTTTCATCACTGAAACTGCTGTGGCAAGAGCATCGATTCTGGTGTTATCCTCCGTGTCGATAAGAGTAATAGAGGCATAGCGTTGCTGCGACTTCCCCGTTTTTGGATCAATTAGGTGGTTATGGGTTTTGTTTTTGATATAACGTTCATAATTGCCGCTCGTGCTGATAGCCATACGTGGCAGCGTCGACGTGATCGTGGCAATATACCCTTGCGTATAAAACGGATCTTGAATGTTGACAACACACTCTCCTAAACACCCAATATCGCCAGATGCAGCCACGACCGCATTGGAAACTCCTTTTTGCTTCAAAAGATTTATAGCCAAATCTACTGCATATCCCTTGCCGATTCCACCCAAATCAATCATCATTCCAGGAAGAAGCTTTACATGGTTTCCCTCTAGGTTCACCTGATTTGAGCCTACCAATTTTTTTGCATTTTGCAGCTCTTTTTGGGAGGGCAAATGCTGATTATCGTAGCCAAACCGATAGACACCGTGGGTTACGGAACCAATAGTCACATCAAATGCCCCATCACTAAGACGATACATTTCCAAAGAGCGTTCCAAAATATTACGTGTCAAGTCAGAAACATTTAACTCAAGATTATGGTTAAGGGATGAAATTTCGGAATCACCCTTATACGTCGAGAGGCGATTGTCCAAATCAGAAAAAAGGGCAAAGATCTCATCGCTTAGCTTGTCTTCCACAACGCTGACACTAATCAATGTACCCATATGCAGCTGCGTTCGCTGTGCTCCCGACAATAATGACAGCATAATCAGTAGTCCAAATAGTGTTTTCATAATAAAAGTATAACACGACCAATCTTGAATAAAGCAAATGATAATTGTTTTCATTATTAATTTTACTTTCAGCTTTATTCTTTTATACTTTCAGAATCAATAATCACTATCATTAAGGAAACCCGATGAAATCTTTCATACTTAGTGCCGTTACGGCAATGGCTCTCACTACTACTCTAGGCGCTGATGAACTCAGCGATCTTAAAACTCAGCTAAAAATTCTGAGCGAACGTCTTTCAACACTTGAAGCGAATGATAAAAAACAAGTCGAGCAAACCAACACGCTCACCAATGAACTCATCAACGTTCAAAATACTACCTCTTTTGGCAGTGTAGATATGACAAAAACCGAAGCCGGACTTGGTGCTGCTGCATCCAAAGTATACTACTCCAAAAATCCACTCTCTATTGGCGGTTACGGCGAGCTTTATTACTCCGACACCGTACATGCAGGTGCTGCAGAAAGTGAAGCCTACCGTTTTGTTCCGTACATCGGCTACAAATTCAGCGACACCATCATCCTCAACTCTGAAATCGAAATCGAACACGGCGGTCAAGAAATTGCACTCGAACAACTGTACATTGATTTTTTACTCGACCCTGAGTTTAATGTCCGTATAGGGCAACAAGTTGTCCCGATGGGTCTGCTCAATCAAAATCATGAGCCTGTTTTATACAACACCGTCCGACGCGCGGATGTTGAGACCTATCTCATTCCTTCTACATGGCATGAAAATGGGCTTACGGTTTATGGAAAGAGCCATGATTTCAATTATGCAGCAGGGGCAGTAGTCGCATTGGATATGGGTCTTGCCAATCACGATGGTACACCCGAAACCGATACTTTTGGAAAAAATTGGATCCGTGACGGACGCCGTGGAGGCAATGAAACCAACAATGCAACGTCTAATTTAGCGGGGGTTGCACGTCTTGATTACACCGGAATCAATGGTTTACTCTTGGGTGCAAGTTTCTATACCGGAAAAGCAGGTCCCTCAAACAATGGTCTGGAAGAAGGTCGTTTAACCATCGCCGATGCGCATGCCCAATACCAACAAGACGGATTTAAAATCAAAGCGCTCTACACCCAATCCAATTTGACCCATGCCGATTCGTATCTAGGATCCCATACCGTTGGAGGGACAACAGTCGTTGCAACAACCCATGCCCAATCAGCCCATGGCGGTTATGTGAATATGGAGTATAATGTCTTACCATATTTTACACAAACGGGTACACGATTACCGCTCTTTTTCCAGTATGAGAACTACAATTTGGCAGATTCTATCACCGATGGAAGCTCATTTGGAACAACACAGAGTTACAGTTACGGTCTGAACTATTTCCCACACGAGCAAGTGGTCTTAAAAGGGGAGTATAAATTGCGCCACAATAAAAACAGCGTCAATACAGCGGATAACGAAGGTATCTACTCGTTTGGATTAGGATTTATCTTTTGATTAAAACAGCTCTAACTCTTCTCCTCTGTGTCACATACAGTTTCGCCCAAATCATGGGCGATCCCATTGCCCTCACGCAGCGTACCTTTGCAAGTAAAACTGTTGATACCCAAAATATCATTCTCAGTGACGCGCAACTGCAACAGCTGATTAAAAGCTCACAGCAACCCATCGATTCCAAACTCTATCGTATTTACGTGGCAAAAAATGGGGATAAAACGGCCGGTTATGGCGTGTTGATGAACAAAAAAGTGCGTACCAAAACCGCCGTTGCACTGTACCTCATCGGTACGGATACCAAAATTAAATCGATCGAAATCGTCGCCTTCAACGAACCAATGGAATATCTCCCAACGGCAACATGGCTCAATGTCTTTGATCAAAAAAGTAGTGCCAATACCCTCAAACTCAATCAAGACATCCCTACTACCACAGGAGCAACCTTGTCCGCTCGTGCAATTACGGATGGAGCACGTGCTGCCTTGGCACTCTTAACCATTGTAAAGCCCTGATCCATGAAGTTTATAGTTTCTAAAAAACTCATCGACAACCGTGCGCTGTACGTTAGTGTATTATGGATGGTCATTTTTCTCATCCTCGCACTTATGCTCAACTTTGTCGCAAAAAGCATAGATTCTGGAATAACTCCCGAACTATGGATAAATCATATTTTGGGAAATGAAGCAGAATTTATCGAACCTCTTACAATGAAAGATCTGTTGCTCACCCTTCACACGGAACTGTTTGAGCTGATTCTTCTTTTCATATTGATCAGCGCTTTGCTCATGCGCACGTCACGATCAAAAAAGCTTAAAATGGCTCTTCTTCTATCAGGAGTGATGACCCTTTTGCTCTATCCAGTGGGACTACTGGCATCACTTACGTGTGGGAGCTTTGCCATCATACTCGCATGGGGTGGGTTTGTGCTCTTTCATCTCTTGATGATAGGAAGCGCACTGGATATTTTGATTTTACTACTGCGTAAACGATTTTAAATGCACCATCAATCCTTACGTCTCTTAGCCCTGTTGTTTATTGCTTTGGTAGTTTTGCAATCCCTTCTTGGCGGTGCTGTCTTTGCCACTATAGTAGGATGGACGCCTCATGCTATTGGTCACTACTACGCTCAAAAATCATTGCATGGATTGCTCGAAACTCTGCTACCTCATACGCTATTCATTGCTATTGCCTTGATGGGAACTCTGCATTTTTTAGGTTTTATTTCCACCATTAGCGAAAAACAAAAAGAGCGTTGGATTCATCTACTCTTCGGACTTTTCATCCTAGACCAAAGCGCCCCTGTGTTTATCAATCTTGGCATCGATTTTTTTGCGTATGTTAAGTTAAGTGCTTTTGTGGGATTTGAAGGTGCATTAGCGGGTGTATCGTACGTACTATTTCGTCATACACTGGGCAAAGGTTTGATCATCCCCAAGTGACCTCGTATCAGGGTTGCATTTCATCTTGTGCTCCACATCGATTTTTTCAAATTCACAGAGTAAGCGTCTAGTAGCAACAGTGGCGCTGCGATACCCTTCACCTGTATTTAGATACACATTAAAACCATTCTCATGCAGTGCCATACGTATGGGCAGAGCGATAGAATAGGTAGTAATAATTCCCTTATCCCCCATCAATCGTGCCATATCCGCAAAATATTCTTTAGTCCATAGCAGCGGATTAACGGATGGGCTAAAGGCATCTTGATAACACACATCCCAAATTTCTGGGAGTTCTCGCATAAAGATTCTGGCATCCGTAATTACAACGGTGATCTTCGTTTTTTCATCTTCATAAAACCCACATTCGACAAGCGAAGCAATGATTGGAAAATACGGTTTGAAACTCTCAGGGTAAGGAAACGTAACCAAAGAAGCGACCAGTTCTCCGTTGAGTTCAGGCGAAAAAATCTCTATCGTTGTGTCAGGGAAATACATGTCACGATAATACAAAGTGGCAAGAGTATTAAATCCCAACCCAAAACAAATATCGATAATTTTAAGATGCTTTTTATGGGGATGGAGCAAAAAGGCAGGTTGAACATGCTTGACCAACGATTCACTCAATGCTCCGTCCTTGGTAGAGTGATAGTGTTCGTCATATTCGGGAGAATACGCCGTATAACTCCCGTCGTCGCTTTGTACCCAATTCATCTTATGATTGTTTATTTGTAATATTCTGCTATTTTTGTTACGTCTGAAACGGATGATACAAAATACTTTTCTTTTATATCTATGTATTTTGTATCAGAGAAAAAGAGATTCATCGATTCTTCATTTTTAAAATAGATTATAAAAACGCGATTTATTTTTTCTTTAACTTCACTTTTTAGAACTTCTGAAACTTTAAAGTCATAGCTAAAGCCACCACCAAATGCTTCCAATATCGGAAGCATTCCTTCTCGATATCTTTTGTACCTATCCTCATCCGTAATATACAGTCCAACAACTCTTTCAACTCTCATAAATACCCTTTATCATTTGTCTTTAAAAATAAGTTGTAATAATTCTACCACCCATTTCCCAGTGTAGGGAGATAAACAAGAGCTTAGCTCCTCCATCAGAGGGTCCAAATGCCTGGTCGAAACCATAATCTTCGTACAGGGAGTAGGATGGAGAAGCTGCGTAATCATAATGCCAAATCGTGCAGCTCTCTAAACAAATAGGCTTCCACAACATCGTCGATAGTACGTTGCGTGTGCGCCACTAAGACCATTGTCTGATTACTGATAAATTCCATAATCGGCTCGTAGTTCCCAATAACAATAACGGCATCTAACCACCCCTCGATTTGGGATCGGTCTTTATAAAAATTAATCTCTATGACGCGCCCTTCCTCGATTTCCACCGTTGCCCAAAACGACAGTTCATTGATGGATACGAGCTCTGACTCCTGCGTATCGTCTCCGCTCATTGGCAACAGGAGTAGCATTAGTGATTGACTTTTGATAGATCAAGCTTCAACGCTTCGTTATCCATAATATCAATGTCTTTGCGTAGTACTTCTGCAGCAATCGCTTTTGCATCTGCTAATGAGTGCATCGAATACGTACCGCACTGATAGAGATTCAATTCAGGGATATCGTTTTGACTCTCAACTGCGATAACATCGTGCATTGACGCTTCCCAGGCATCCGCAACTTCTTCTTCGCTTGGGCTTCCGATAACACTCATGTAAAAACCGGTACGGCATCCCATTGGAGAGAGATCAATGATCTCCGTTTTACCGGAGTTGAGGTGATCACGCATAAATCCGGCAAACAGATGCTCAAGCGTATGAATCCCCTTTTGTGACAAAATCGCCTCATTCGGACGGCAAAAACGTAAATCAAAAACAGTGATATCATCACCATTTGGTGTTTTCATCCCCTTGGCACGGCGTACAGCAGGTGCTGGCATAATCGTATGATCTACTGTAAAGCTGTCGAGTAATGGCATAGTAATCCTTAAATATTCATCTTTATTTAGAGTAATAGTAACACATTTCACCATTGCATCGCTATAATTTGACCACTAATACTAGGAACTCAAATAATGAAAAGCCTCTATGATGACACCATCACTCAACAGTATTCCAATGATCCGCTGGGCATGCGGGTTTATACGTCCAAACTTCTGGGTCAAAGCAAAGAGTTAGTACTTCATGGCGGCGGTAATACGTCTGTCAAGATGGATGGTATTTTGTATGTCAAAGGCTCTGGCTGGAATCTCGATACGATTGAAAAGGGCGGGTTTTCTCCTGTAGACTTAGAAATCCTCATTTCTATGGCAAAACGTGAGAGCTTAAGCGACACCCAAATGGTCAAGGAACAACGCGAAGCAATGAGCGATCAAAGCTTCCCAAATCCCTCCATCGAAGCGATCTTTCACGCCATCATCCCCTTTGATTTTGTCGATCATACTCATGCTGATGCTGTTGTGACCATCACCAATACTCCAAATGGCAAAGAATTGATGGAAGAGATCTATGGACCGAACATGCTCCTCATTGACTATGTCATGCCGGGATTTTTACTGGCAAAGCATATTTATGACGTGACTCAAAAAATCGATTGGAATACTCTTGATGGAATTATCCTTCTCAATCACGGCGTCTTTACTTTTGACAACGATGCCAAAAAAGCCTATGAGAAAATGATTGCGATTGTCACCAAAGCAGAAGAGTATCTTGAGAAGAATGTTACCCTGCCATGCCGTGATTGCCCGGGAGAAAGTGATCCCAAATTGATTCAGCAAATTGCCGATGCCGTCTCCAAAGTTCGAGGAACACCTATTTTCCCCATAGCCATCGATTCTCCTCGCGCGAAATTGCTCTCGATATTTCCCCATCTAAAACGCTTGATGAAACAAGGGGAACTCACCCCTGAACACGTTATTCGTATCAAACCTTTTCCCGCGATCATTGAAGAGGACATTGCGCAAGGAATTGAGACATTTACCAAAGAATATCAAGCCTATTTTGACAAATACAGCAATAATTCCCATATCTGCCTGGACCTTGCTCCTCGATACGCTATCATCAAAGGTGTAGGTGCGGTTGCCCTTGGAAAAGATGAAAAAGAGGCCGCTATCATTGCTGATATCATTTGCCATACCATCACCGCTATTCTCTCTAGCGAACAGCTAGGAGGATGGACCTCACTCTCGCTTGCAGATATGTTTGAGATGGAATATTGGGAATTAGAGCAGGCAAAATTGAAGAAATAACACTCCCGTCATTCCGTGCCACGGTCAGTGAATCCATTTGTTATTTGTAGATACCGTATCAAGTACGGTATGACAAAAAATCAAACCAAAAAAAGGACAAAAATGAAAATCACCAAAAAAGTAATCTTTATCGCTAAAGAAGAGCATATTTCTACGGTAAAAAAACTTCTTGAAGATATGGTCGCACCCTCACTCAAAGAACCGGGATGTCTGTTCTACTACATCTTCCAGTCCCAAAGCAATCCTAAAAAATTCTTTGCCGTAGAGTCATGGGCAGATGATGAGTCGTTAGAGGGACATAAACACACAGAACATTATGCCTATTACAAAGCAAGCTATGAACCGTTTGTTGAGGATAAATATACGGAGGATTTAGAAACTTTAGCCGAAGCAGCCTACGGATTTTAAATCCCTGGCGCCTTCCTTCTTTATAGAATCAAGGAATATCAAATCCTTCATCTTCTGGTATATGATATTTTTCAAAAAGATTCGATCCGATTTCTGAAATGGCAGAGGACTTACCCTCGAAGTTCTTTATAAGATGACCATTTTTTTTTAATGCTAGCCCTTCTTTTTCCCATCCACGTCCAATTCCGGTGTAAAGTACGTAGCTGTATCCTCCATTTAGTAGGCGTAAATAAGCTCCTCCACCTCCTGCACACATGAGCGTGGCTCCTGATGGCTTTGCACTACTAAATGCTAATTTAACTTCATTTTTTTCTCCTTTTTGTACTTGAATTCATTAATACTCTTTTAATCCGCGTAATTCATCTTCAAGAAGAGATCCCATATGTTGCGGAACACGTGGTAAAACTTGATTGTGCGGTAAATTCTTATACTGTAGTCCAGTATCAATTTTGACTAAATTATCTCATACTAGGATCACTATTCCGCCAAAGACCAAAGTGCCAGGATTTGACATATATATCCCATTTGGGATACAATATACAAAAAGGAACTATTATGTCAAAGCTACAAACAACTATACGACTCGAAGAAGATGATTATAAACAAGCGCGTAAAATCTTAGAATTTGTTGGCATGAGTTATTCTCAGGCTATCAATATGTTTAATCGTATGGTTGTCCTCAATCATGGACTTCCTTTTGATGCAAAAATCCCAAACAAACAGACAATTGCTGCAATGAAAGAAGCAAAAGAATTAAAAGGGGATTTTGTTACTTTGAGCGATTTAAAGAGTGAACGTGCAGCTCTTTCGAACTAAAATCTTTCAAAAAGAGTACCTAAAAATAAAAATGTCTGATTTGCATTACGCAAAATATTTGAAATACATTACCACTCTTTTAGACAGTAAGCCGCTTCCTGCTGAAGCAAAAGATCATCCGCTTTTGGGTGAATATACTAATTTTCGCGAGTTCCATATTTCAGGAGATTTGCTCATCATTTATTGCATAGAGGACGATATTTTAAAATTAACTCGTATTGGGTCACATTCACAACTTTTCAATTAACTACTAAATGCTTTAAACTCCTGGCGCCTTCCACATAGGCTCTAGCGTACCCTCACGAACCAATTCCATCTGTTTTGTGTAGACACGGACCCATTTTTCTTTAACCTCTTGATAGCTTTGAAAGTTTTCTAAGTTTGGCTGATACGAACGTTCCATTTTAACAATCTTCTTGCCTGCTTCTTCAAAGCTAGCGTAGACACCTGCACCGATACCTGCCGCCATTGCTACACCCAAGGCCGTTGCCTCTTTGACCACCGGGACTTTGACTTCTAATCCTGTGACATCTGCCAATATTTGTGACCAAAGCGGTCCCTGTGATGCACCGCTTGCAAAAATCAAAGACTTTGGCGATACGCCGCTAAACGCTTTGATATTATCGAGATTAATGGCGCTGACGATACACGCGTTTTCTTCAAGGGAACGAAATATGGAGCCGATATTGTATTTCTCTGGATCAATTCCAAGTCCAACAAACGATGGGGATGCATGTATCCACTCGCCATACTTCATGCTGTCGCTAAAAATAGGGAGTATTCCATGAGAACCAACGGGTATTTTAGAGGCCAACGCTTCCAGTTCACCGTAGCTTCTTCCACCACCAAGTGTATCGCGAAACCATCGCATAACAAGCCCTGTAAAGAACGTAATTCCCTCCGCTTGTGACATACCACGTACTACATGAGGGTTAACGCGCAGCAACATATCATCACTCAAACGTGCATCAGAAGGAACATTAACTACTTGCTGCCAAAAGCTACCGCCCAATACAACGGCATCCCCTAAAGCATTCGCTCCAAGACCTACCGTACCGATTTGTACATCACCGCCACCCATCACCACAAGTATATTGGTACTTAGTCCGGTCTCATCAGAGACAGACTTTGAAATTTTACCCAGTACGTCGCCACTTTCTAAAATAGGAACAAACAGATCTTTCAACCCACATTTAGCAAATTGCTCTTTCTCCCAATTTCTCGTCGAGAGATTAAATGCTCCAGCTGTACCTGCATTTGAAGGCTCACATGCAAGCTCACCGCTTAGCTTAAAGAGTATCCAATCACTTATCATTGTAAAAGAAGTTGCTTTTTCATACAAAGATGGACGATTGTTCTTTAACCATAAAAGTCGAGGAGCTGCTGACAGGGCAAATGTTTGACCGCTGGATCTGTAAAACTCACGCTCCATTTCTATATCTATGCGCTTTAATTGTCCTACTTCACTACCGGCACGTGAATCAACATTTGCAACACCCCATAGCTCATGCATATCCTTATCATAAACAACAATCCCCTCACGCATACTCGATGCAGATACTGCTATAATTTGTTTTGCATCAATATTGGCATATGCAATGGATTCTTTGATACACTTTTTGGCAAGCTCCCATCCTGCACGAAAATCAAATCCCATTGATCCAAAAATACCCTCTTCTGGCAAATGATTCCATTCATATTGTGCAATCGAGATCTGCTTTCCAAAAGTATCAAAAATTATGGCACGGATACTTCCAGTTCCTGCATCGATAACGAGAAAATATTGGTTCATTTAAGCTCTTTCGTGTTTTCAAAAAGATCCATAGGAATATGCTCGTCTTGCAGGTTGTTGATTTTTTCAATGTGAATATTGCAGATTGCGTCTTTAAGCTGTTCAGCTAATATACGAAGTTCTTCTTCACTTTCACGTTTTGCGATCCCGCGTGCGGAACAGCCAGTGACGCCTTTATTATTATAGGTCATACGATACATAGTTAATCCAAGTATTTAGTTAACATAATAAAGCAAATAAGATTCCAAAAAGGGAGAGGAAAGTATTGAAGAAAAAAAGGAGGCGGGGAGGAAAGAGTTAGACTCTTGCCTCTTCGCGACGTTGCAATTGTTCCCATTTTGCATCGACACGATCTTGCCATTCACCGATCAAGTACTCATACTGCTTGGTGAAAAGGTGCTTGAAGCGCCCTTGTGCACCAAGGTAATCACGCACGGGAATGATATTTTTAGGACGGTAGGTAATATTTAATTCAGAACCATTAATAATCTCATACAATGGGAAAACCAAAGAATCGGTTGCCAAATCAGTAATAGCGATCGTATCCTCAGGTGCAAATTTCCACTCTGTTGTACATGGAGAGATAGCATTGATAAATACTGGACCCTCTGCTGCAAACCCTTTTTGGATTTTAGCAACCATGTCTTTCCATTTGCTAGGAGAAACTTGAGCAACATACGGAGCACCATGTGCTGCCATAATTGCTAACATATCTTTTTTATTCTTTTTCTCACCGTAACTTGTACGACCAGCAGGTGCTGTTGTCGTAGAAGAACCGATAGGAGTAGAAGATGAACGCTGACCACCCGTGTTTGCATAGACCTCATTGTCCAAACATACATACATCATGTCATGTCCACGTTCAAAACACCCAGAAATCCATTGGAATCCAATATCGTATGTTGAGCCATCACCACCGAAAGCAACAAATTTAGGCTTACGGTCAGGCTGCTTTAAACGACCTTTTTTCTTGAGTGCTTTATACATTGCTTCCGCACCTGCAACCGCAGTCGAACCATTTTCAAATCCGATGTGAATCCAAGAAGCATCCCATGAGGTGTACGGATAAACCGAAGTACAAACTTCCAAACAACCCGTTGATGCTGCAAGGATTAAGTCGTCATTCGTAGCATTCAACACTTCACGAACGATAATCGAGTGCGCACAACCGGGACAAAGAAGGTTTGCACCCTCAAAACGGTCTGAAGAGGTAGAAAAATCTTTTAGGTTTTTAATTTTTTTAATTTCTGACATCATCTACTCCTTAGAAAAAAGAAAGTTTCGGTCCGCGAAGACCGATATATTGTTGCAATGGCGTAGTAAGCTTACCCGCATCTGCATTTGCTTTTAGGTCATTGAAAATACTAACCAAATGTGCTTTTGTCAAGTCGCGTCCGCCAAGACCATAAATATAATTGGTCAATACCGCTTTTGTGCCTGTGTTGAACATTGTTCCAGCGATTTCATTGAAAAGCATACCGACAGTTCCATGTGGGCTTGAACGATCCAATGCAGCGATAGCTTTCACATTTTTTAGAACCTCTGCAAGTTGTTCTAGCGGCCATGGACGAAATACTCGTATACCGACAACACCAACTTTCATCCCTTTTGCGCGTAGTTCATCAACAACTTCCATTGCTGTTTCAACTGATGAGCCCATGCAAACAACGACTGCATCTGCATCTTCAACATTGTAGGTTTCTACAAGATTGTACTTACGTCCTGTGTATTTTTCAAATGCATCAAATGCTTCTTGAATTTTTGACATAGCTATTGTCATAAGAGCATGATGCTGACGTGCTTTGTGTTCAAAGTGCCAGTCTTCTTCCGTTTGAACCCCGTGAGTAACCGGATGATCAAGGTCAAGCATGTCATTCATTGGTTGGAATTCACCAACAAAAGCAAATCCTTGCTTATCAGTCATAGTGTGTACACCCTGCGCGGTGTGAGACGTCATAAATCCGTCTTGGTGAACCATAGCAGGTAATCGTACATCATGATCTTCTGCAACTTTAAACGCGATAAAGTTAAGATCATATGCGTCTTGCGGGCAATATGCATCGAATTGAATCCATCCGCTGTCGCGCCCTAGGTACATATCCGAGTGGTCACCATTAACGTTCAATGGTGCACCGATTGCACGGTTTACGACATTGAGGATAATCGGTAAACGCATACCTGATGCAGCGTACAATGTTTCTACCATCAATGCAAAACCTTGTGATGACGTAGCGGTTGCTACACGTCCACCTGCAGCAGATGCACCGATACAGCCCGACATTGCGGCATGCTCAGATTCAACCATAACAAACTCACCGTCAACATAGCCGTTTGCCTCAAAGCTTCCGTAATTTTCAACAATTGGCGTTGACGGTGTAATCGGATAAGCGGCAACAACGTCAACTTGAACTTGGCGAAGCGCTTGGCTTGCTGCCATATTTCCATCCCAGACTTCAATGTCTCGTAGTTCCATGGTATCAGCCATTAGTCTTCCCCTACTTCTGTTTCTTTTTCTTTTTTCTCTTTTTTAGGCCACTGCTCTAATGCAATGTCTTCATCTTGCTGTTCAGAAAACATCAATAATGATTTTGGATTGGTTGGACATACTTCCACACAAATTCCGCATCCTTTACAGTGATCGAAATCGATACCTATCATTTTCTTATCACGCGCAATTATTGATATGTCCGGACAATAAACCCAGCAAAATTGGCAATCAATACAATAATCTTTGTTGAACAAAGGCTTTTCTATACGCCAATCAGCTACGCTCGCATTAAACGAACTTGACTGTGAATATGCTCTGTCTTCTGGCAATGTTGTGGCAATATTTTGTATCGCTCCATCAAATGTGCGAAGAATTGTGCCGATTTCAAACTCGTCCCATCCTGCTTTTTCCACTCTAGGCTCCTTACTTTACTTCATCATAAGCGCGTTGAATCGCGATCATGTTGGCGTCAATAATTTTTTGAGGCAATTTCTTGAGAACACGAATCATGTTTTCTTTGAAAAAGTCCATCTCATACATACCCGAAACCTTCATCAATGCACCAAGCATTGGTGTATTGGGGATCGCTTTTCCGATTGTCTCTTGCGAAATTTTAATACAATCAACGGTGAATACTTTTTTACCTTCAAGCTTCGGTTGAGAAGCTACCAGTTCAGCAGTAGTCATATGTGTAGTGATGATATAAACCGTACTTTCTTTTTCATTCGCCGTAAAATCAGCAACATAAACGAGAGCAGGGTCGATAACAAGCACAAAATCTGGCGCCATAAATTTTTCGTGATTCATGATAATTTTATCATCAATACGATTGTATGCCGTCATCGCAGCTCCACGTTTTGCAGAACCGTAAAATGCAAACGCTTGAACATGCTTACCGGTAGTTGATACTACATCTGCCAAACCTTTCGCACCAGTTACAGCACCTTGTCCAGCACGACTATGCCATCGAATTTCGAGCATGAGCTCTCCTTATTACTTAAATTATAAAGTTGAAACTTATGAATACGTATATTCTATAAAAGTTGCTCTTAAATGTAGCTTTTCACTTTTTGGAAGGTTAAAAACGAAGAGTAAAGTGTTACTTTATCCGTGCTTTATGATATGCCACACTGCTTCGAGCGCATTTTCTTTTATAATGAATTTAAATGTAGATAATTGTTCAAAATTATCATACCCACTCAAAACAGCTACCGCGTTGATTCCTGCACGCTGAGAAGCCTCCAAATCAAGACGGGTATCACCTATCATCCAAACCGTTTCCAATGCATGTTCCATCCCCTCCAACGCTTTATGTATCGGTTCAGGATGCGGCTTATGCTTGTCCACATCTTCGTGACCGATCAAGACCTCAAAATAATGCATCAAACCAAAATGTTCCATCAATTCTTTCGAATAACGGGCTGTTTTTGTCGTAACGATTCCTAAGCGTGCATGCTTCGATGCCTCTTCAATCGCTTCTGCTGCATATGGTAGTAAAAATGTTTTAGCTCTTGAGATAGTGCGATAATGCTCTTTATAGGCAAAGACATGTTTATCTATTTTGGTACTCTCACATCCTAAACGTGCAAACATCACGTCCAGAGGATGTCCAATAAGCGCTTTGATTGCCTCATCTTCCAAATCAACTGTGTGGTTTAGCTCTCTCAGAGAATGATGAAAACTCTCTAAAATCGCTTCCGTTGAATCAATCAGCGTCCCATCCAAATCAAACAATACTATTTTTTTCACTTTTTCTCCCAATTTATATAGTCCTCCCATATGCCGTTTATGCTCGGCTTAATTCCCGTTATTTTTCGATTATAGATATGTATATCATTAGGTACTACCAAAAAGAGATACGGGTTATCGGCAACAATTTGTCCAAAAATATCCCGTTGTAGTTTTGCAATTTTTTCGCTTTCAGTAGAAGCTTCCATCCTCTCTATAAGTTCATCTGTGACTTTTGAATGATAACCTATCATATTGAAACCACCCGGGACATCCCCTTTACTGTGCCAAATCATATAGGGATCGGGTGTCAATGACAATCCCCAACCTAATAGTATCGTCTCAAATTTTTTGGGCATCACTACTGTGTTTAAAAATGCTTGCCACTCCATAACTTTGAGTGTTACTTTTACACCTACTTCCAAGAGCTGTCTTTGCATGATTTCTGCAGCATAGGGACGTATCGCATTGGAATTAGATGTTGCTATTTCAAACGACAATGGGTGCGAAAGATCATATCCCGCACTCTTTAACAGTACGCGGGCACGTGCAAGGTTCCGTTTGGGTGCTTTTATCTGATCGTTAAATCCCTTGCTTCCTGGCAAAAATGGACCTGTACAAATCTTTCCATGATTTAAAAACAAAATATCAATAAGTGCTTGACGATCAATCGCGAGCGAAAGAGCTTCGCGCACCTTAGGGTCTTGAAACTTTTTAAGCCGTAAATTAAACCCAAGATACGTATAGCTGTGTGACGGTAACTCAATCGTGGCAAAAGCTTTGTGAAAATCAGCCTTGACCTGTCGCTCGTACTGCATCGAATCCAAACTGTCAATATCAATCTCACCGTTTTTAAGCATCAAAAAGCGGGTCATCGGATCAGAAATCACATGAAAAATAATTTTATCAATTTTTGGACGGTGTTCAAAATAGGCGGGATTAGCTTCCAGCACAATCTGCTTGGAAAATTCGAGTTTTTTGAGGATATAGGGGCCGGTACCAATTGGGTGGGTATTAAATTGCGAGCCCATAATGTCTTTTTCATTCTGAAGTATATGGCGCGGAACAATTCCCATCATCCATATCTCCAATGCTTTAAAATACGGCTTCTCATACGTCACACGCACCGTGTACTCGTCAACTGCTTTGACCTCTTTCACCACACGAAAATCGGTTGCATACGGCGTAATAGTTTTGGGTGAGCGGATTAAATCGTAGGTAAAC
Source organism: Sulfuricurvum sp. (assembly GCA_028713245.1). Classification (GTDB taxonomy): domain Bacteria; phylum Campylobacterota; class Campylobacteria; order Campylobacterales; family Sulfurimonadaceae; genus Sulfuricurvum. The sequence continues at coordinate 18,271 of JAQTOQ010000010.1, forward strand.
ACCACGTCTGCAGCGGTAAATGGTTTGCCATCGTGCCATTTTACTCCATGGTGCAATTTGAATTCAATGACTGTCGGGCTGATAAAACGATATGACTGTGCCAAATCACCAATTATTTCTTTTCCGCTTTCGTCGTATTTTACCAAGGCATTAAACATGTATCCCGCTACCGAAGAACTAGCCGAGTCTGTAGCGATAAGGGGGTTAAGCCGTGCAGGATTGGAAGAGGTGCTAAGATGAAGCGTCGAGGCTAAAAGCCAGACGCTTTGGAGTAATAGAAAAAAGTATTTCAATCTCAGCCCATTTTTTGGGAGAGATTATACCATCTATTTAGATTCAACCTTACGTCCGTTCAACTCTTGTGTCGGGCGATAGTTATGATCATAATATTTGCGCATAGCAGTAATTTGCTCTTTTGTAGCACTTTGTGCTTCTTTCATAACATACCATTTGACATTTTCACTACATGGAGGAGTGGTCAAAGAGCCCATAAAATGGAAATAGTGTTCTGTGTCTTTTGGCAACAATGCCGCAGGATTCATCGTACCACTTGTTCCGACGCCCTTTATAACAGTGTCTAACATAGCATTGGCTGTTTTACCCTCATTAAACAAAACCCCTATAACCAACAGATTACCAAATGCACTTTTGTGAACCATGTGAGCCACTAGATCAGACTGTTTTCCATTGATCTTCTCTTCGCTTTTCCCGTGAAAGTGAAATTGAACCAATTTATAATCCACACCGTCAACGGTAATGATTCCGCCGTTTTCAATATTTACTTGAATCGCATGACCGTTGTCAATGATTTGACTTTTAGCTTCTGTACTTTCGTTCATTTTGATAACGTTTACTGCCGAAATAGCTACAGCATCTTTTGTGACGATGTCAATCGGAGATTGTAATTTTCCTTCTTTGCACAATGCACTAAAATCACACCATGTTGCAGGACCGTGATCGTCATAATTCCAATGAACTTCGTGAGTTGCCGTGTGTGCTTCTTGAGCGAATGCCGCCGTTGTCAATAAAAGTGCTGCTGCGCCAAGAGCTAAGAGGATTTTTGTCATTTTGCTTCCTTTTTTTTTGCTATGGTAGTCAGTTTTATATGAAATTCTAATAAGTCCCTTGTAAAATATCCAGTTGGGAATGATACGCGGAACTGTTGACCTCTATAAATCCCAACATCGTATGGAAAAGATAATCGTGAGTGTATGGTTGTGCTGCGCGCTTCTTTAATGCATTCTTATTTACTTTGAACTGCTTACCAAACCACATCACCGCTGGAACATGTTTTTGTGCATCAGGAGCTATCGCATAAGGAAAACCATGAAGATAAAGGCCCTTTTCCCCTAACGATTCCCCATGATCACTGAGATAAAACATCGCGGTTCCAAACTGTTTGTCATTTTCTTTGAGCAATCCAATGACTTTTGAGAGAAAATAATCGGTATAAAGGATCGCGTTGTCATAGGCATTCGTGATTTCGGCTTGTGAACATTGCTCTAGCTGATTGGTTTTACACACGGGGGTGTACTTTTCAAATGCTTTTGGATAACGTTTATAATAGGCAGGGCCGTGATTGCCCATCTGATGCAGAACAATCACGATGTCCCCTGTCGGATGAGCATTGATATACTCCTGTAAGCCTACAAGCATTCCTTCATCTCTACACTCTCCATCCTCGCACATCGTATTTTTATCAGGAGTCTTATAATCTGCGTACTCCAAGCGAACTGCGACTCCCTTAGAATCCGAGTTATTGTCCCTCCACAGGATATTAGCCCCTGCATGCTTTAATACATCCAACACATTCTCAGTGTGCTGTGCAATATCTCGATCATACACTTCTCTTCCATAACACGAAAACATACACGGAACAGAGACAGCGGTTTCCGTACCGCTGGAAGTAAATTGTGGGAAATTGACTATATCCTCTTTTTTCAACAATGGCGTGGTTTCTCTGACATACGGATTAAGGGAAAAGTGATCTGCACGTACTGCTTCGCCAACAACTAAAATAACCAATTTTCTTGGTCCATTATGCGCAACTATATGAGCGTCTTGCCCTAGTATTTTGAGTCCCGTCACGGGATGTGAATAAGCTTCACCGACATACTCTCCAATAGAATAGAGATAATTGACAGGGTTCGTATACGAACGTAACGGCGCATGCTCTCGGAAAAAAGAGGTATAAAATTTACTAAATGCAAAAATCAAAAGCACAGACATCCCAAGCGCGACCACAATAGTTTTTATCCCCTCAACAAAAGCCGTTTTAAACTTCATCGGTTTGATTTTTATACGATAAACAACCAAGGAAGGAAGAACTCCTAAAAATAAAAAGTACAGCACTTGTTGAATACTCAATAAATCCATGGATTCATGCATATTTGTTTCCAAAATATTTTGGATCATAAGTTTATCAACGATAATGTCATAAGTGTTCATAAAATACGCGCTCAGCGAAGAGAGCAATAAAACAATAATTAAAAAAGGTTTGAGAAGATAGCGTGAACTAAATAACGTAAAAACGATCATTAAAACTGCCGTTAAAATAATTCCCAAAGAGATAAGCATTGGAGCCATGGTCCATGTCAGACCATACGTCTCAATCACGTGGTTAAAAAATGAACCGTTGGCAAAAAGAACCAAAAAAAGTGAGACAGCCAGAATGACCGTTCGTGAATGAAACGCTTTTGAAGCTACTGCCATAAATGACCCTCTATAAAATAAGTACGCAATTATATCAACTGCCCTATTAACTAATTATGCAACCTTTATTATCCGTAGTTATGCCATAATTTCGCAATTTTTATCAAGGATAAATCCCTATGCCCGTTTTTAAAGAACT
>JAQTOQ010000139.1 GCA_028713245.1 Sulfuricurvum sp.
GGAGTGCTTTATCAAACCCTTCAAGCTGCGCTGAACTAAGAGGGAGTTTTTCGTTATGAATAGCCTGATGCATGAGTTGTTCAATCAATGCTTTTGCATCATGCTTTTTAAGACGGTCATACTCTTTCACAAAGGTAAATAATCCTGAAAGATCGAGATTTTTTAGCGTGATCGGCAAAGATTCATAGATACGTTCGGTATGCTCTTGAGTAAGACTTAGACGAGAACGTACCGTAGGAAGAAATGTGCTTTTATTGGGTGCGATGAGGATAAAAACGATGTTGCGAGGAGGCTCTTCGAGGATTTTCAACAGGGCATTTTGAGCCGGAACCGTAAAACTTTTAGCTCCCAAAATCAATGTTTTGGTACTGTCTTCGCTTTTATACGCTTCAGCAATGACCTCTTTGGCGTCTTCGATTTTAAAATCGTCACGCATAAATGTAATGCTGCGAAGGGGACGTAACGATTCCTCTATTGTTCTGGCTCGCTCTTCCATTTCAGAGGTGATAAGAATTCCACCCCGTTCATTCGCGAACATTAATCTCCCCAAACAGCACGGCGCTGAGCGTTTTATCAAAAAGCCGGTAAAGCTGCAACAATTTGATATCAATTAGGGTATCGTGTGAACGCAATACTAATGCATTTTGGAATCGTTCATCCATGATCCACAATAACGAGTTGGTACTGCGCTTCGCGATGTCCGCACGATGGTCATCCCCTTTGCCGATGTACCAAAAAAGATATTCACCTTTAAAGGTGATATCAAGCATATCACTGAGCATATCAATCGACTCACCGCCGCTTAAATGATCATAATGGGGGTACAATGCATCAATGCAAACGATCGGAAGCATAGGACGATCAGGGGTACGCTTATTCAAAGATGCCGTAATATAGTGTGAAAACCATTTCCGGTCATGATCGGTAATGAGGACAATACTTTTCCCTCCCATAACCTGATCCATGGCATTAGCAATTTGTGGAGTCCATTCGAAGCGCTGTTCTTCGAACCAGCTCATCGATGCCCCTTCGGAGCGGATCGATTCTAATGTCCATTGATCAAAACGGCGCACTTATTGATCCAATGCGTAAGCGCTGTGCAACGATCGAACTGCAAGCTCCGCGTATTTTTCATCGATAACCATCGATACTTTGATCTCGGATGTTGAAATCATCATGATGTTGATGTTTTCACGTGCCATCGTTTGGAACGCTTTTGCCGCTACACCTGTATGTGATTTCATTCCGACACCCACGATGGAGACTTTGCAAATATTTTCGTCATACGACGCTTCGCTGATCTCATCATCGGCGATGAAAGTTTCAACCACTTTTTTGGCATCCAAAAGTTCTGTTTTAGGAACAGTAAAATCAAGATTGGTTTTGCCATCATGTCCCGAAGTCTGAATAATCATATCGATGTTCACACTATTATCAGCTAAACGGGTAAAAATATCTGAAGCAATTCCAGGGCGATCAATCACGCCGCTGAGAGACACGCGTGCTTGGTTTTTATCGAGAGCGATTCCGCTAACAAGTGGTTTTTCCATAATATTCTCTTCCTTTGTGATAAGTGTCCCTTCCGCTTCACTGAAACTAGAACGGGTTACGAGGTTAACATTTAATTTTTTTGCCAATTCGACAGAACGGTTTTGGAGTACTTTTGCTCCGAGAGAAGCGAGTTCAAGCATTTCATCATAACTGATTCGATCCATTTTTTTCGCTTTAGGCTCAATACGCGGATCGGTAGTGTAGATACCGTCAACATCGGTATAGATTTCACACAAATCCGCTTCTAAAGCTCCTGCAAGAGCAACAGCAGAAAGGTCTGAGCCACCGCGTCCAAGTGTCGTTACTTGACCGCTCTCGCTTACTCCTTGAAATCCTGCAACGACAACGACTTTACCCTTGGCCAGTTCTGCACGCATTGCGCTAGGATCAATACTCTCGATCCGTGCTTTCGTGTGGATATTATCCGTCACAATCCCTGCACGACGGCCGCTCATAGAGGTGGCACTGTGCCCCATCGCATTAAGCGCAATAGAAAGAAGCGCGGCGGTTACCCGTTCTCCTGAACTCAAAAGCATATCGACTTCACTCCGTTCCGGTGTCGTCGTATAGTGTTCCGCGTACGCGATTAGTTTGTTGGTTTCACCGCTCATAGCCGATACAACGACAACAATCTGATGCCCTTCTTTAAGTGTTTGAGAGACACGATTGGCGACATTTTGGATACGCTCCAAATCACCGACACTGGTGCCTCCGAATTTTTGAACAATTAGCATTACAGATACCCCTTGGCTCTAAAATGGGAGATGACACGTTCATAGACCGGTTTTTTAAAATGGGCGATATGACCCAGCAGTTCATCAATCGCAACAAAACGGTACGCTTTGAATTCAGGATGCTTGGTATGCAAATCGATTTTAGCCCCTTTTTTCAAGCGCACCAAATAATAGCGTTGTTTTTGACCTGCATACGGAGCCATTTTTACTGCGACATGAGGAGGAAAATCATACGCAATCCATTCAGGATACTCGGCAATGATCTCTACTTTGTTAGTACCGATCTCTTCCTCAAGTTCCCTAAAAAGCGCCTCTTGACTCGATTCACCTTCGTCAATCCCCCCTTGAGGAAACTGCCAAACTCCCACCAAATCATTGCGTTCGGCGATAAAAACATCTTTCGTCTCGGGATACTCGGGAGAAACAATAATCGCCGCCACATTCGGTCGGTAGAACTTTTTTTCGGTCATTCACCATCTTTTAGTGTATTTTGGATGGGTATTGTAAACTATTCGCTATTAAAAATACTATAATCATATATTTTTTAGGGTCAGGCGTTAAATATTAACTATCTCTACACTTTTTTTACCATCTGTGAAACACGTGCTCTTGAAATATCCAAATGACGTGCAACCTGCGCCTGAGTATATCCATCCGCTAGTGCTTCAACTATTGCTTTATCCCTTAAAAGAGCCGTCGTGATATTTTTGAAATGAGTGTCGAGTGATTTGGTATATGCAAGACTTTTCGCATCCTCTTTGAGTACAGTTTTTTGTTTCTCAATAGCGTGCAGTGTTTTCATATCTTCTTCATTCAGTGATATGCCTACAAACAGATCAATATCTTTAATCTCATCGATCAACTTGGAATGTACAGCACATTCGATGAGTGGCGTTTTATTTTTTATTGCCCATAATAACGTATAAGGATACTCTCCCACTTTTTGTGCCATCCCTGCCTCTATAGGATTTTGTTCGATATATTTTACCAATGTGTAAAAATACGCATCATTGTTGATATAGCGTGAATAAAACCGTCCTTGCCAAAAATGACCGCTTCGTTTGTATTTTTTGTTCACATAGATAGCGTAATTGCTATTGATATGTTTCATAAATAAAGATAGGTTTTCCAACTCGCACTCAACCAAAAGATGGTAATGGTTACTCATCAAACAATAATCATGCACAATTACTCTATAGTTCTTACACGCTTTACACACGATCATCAAAAACATCTCATAATCCTCATCACACATGTAAATATCAGATTTATTGACACCTCTGTTGATAATATGATGAAATCCACTAAGCTCTACTCTAGGTCTTCTTGGCATCATTTAACCTTTGTTTTTTGGTATTGTAGAAATTATACTCCATTTACATTTAACGCCTGACCCGTATTGTTATGTTTTTTGGTATTGTAGAAATTATACTCCATTTACATTTAACGCCTGACCCGTATTGTATAGGTATTTATTTTTAGTTCTTTGATTGCCGTAATCGTATCTACATGAGATATTGCTTCAATATAATCGGTCTTAGGAACGCCATTGACATTGGTAATACCTGACGCAATTTTCATGGCTTCGAGTTCTGTCTGAAAATAAACCCTGCTTGTCAGTGCATCATCACCAACGAGTGCTATTACTTCACCTGTGGTCTCTTTTACAAAATTACGAGAAATAGTATCCCATGCACCGGGGGTTCGTGGCTCACCATCGATGCCGCCGATGAATTGTCCGGCTTTAGTAGTGTAACTACTCCAATCTGGAGCCTCTCCATATACTTTTTTCCAAGCATCTGCAAAATAAGTATTATTTTTTATCTCATCTAAAAAGTCATACGCCGCTGTTTTATTAATCATTCGGTTTTCAGCAACATTTACCAAGTCTGTAATAGTCGTTTTATCCATACCGCTGTAAAGAATAGTCTTACTTCCGCTTGCACTGACATCGAGCTCATTAATGATTCTTCTAAGTTCTGCTTCTGTAGCAGGATTATCACCTCTAATAATCTTTTGTAGTTCTAAATTAGCATTTTCTACTGTATATCCCATAATCCTCTCCTCCTTAAGCTCTTAGCTCTACGAGCAGGTTTTTTTGAGGGACTTCTTTATGACCCATCCCCTGCCATCCATAGGTATATAGTATTTCTTTAAGTAATTTCAATATTTCTTGATATTCAAAACCTTTCAAATCATCCTTATTTATGCGCTCAAGTTTCCATACAACACGAAATGGATTATCTGCAAGCTTGACACTACTTTTCTCACTTACTCTTCTTAAAACAACTTCGATATTTTTGCCTTGATAATGTAGAATAAAAAATGTTTCGCCTGTGTAGCCCTC
>JAQTOQ010000140.1 GCA_028713245.1 Sulfuricurvum sp.
TACGACCGAAATTGGCCAATTTACTGAAGGACGAATTTTTATCCATGAATACTCCTGCAATTAAAATTAATTATATTTAATGGCAACAATACTAACATTGGGAACCTAAAAGTTGACTCAAACTAAGGGTAAAGGAAAAGGGAAGAAGTGAAGTCTCAAGATAGAGGCTTCACAGATATTAAAGGTTGTGTGTCTTTTTGTAGTCGATGATTAAAGCATATGCTTCATCTTTTAGCAATAATTTTTCTTTTTTAAGCCCTTCAATCTCACTATCTGTCATTGGAGTTTCACCGTTTTCAGCTTTTGCAATTTGATCGTCAAGAGCGTTGTGCTTGTCAAATATTTTCAAAAAGTGAGCATTTGCGGCATTGTTTTCTTTCATGTGTGTGATAATATCACGGTATTCATGTAACATGGCGGTTCCTTACGAGATTGATTTTTGGAATTTTACCACTTATTGTTTTAAAATACGTGGAAGGGTGATTCCCTCTTGCCCCTGGTACTTACCACTTTTATCTTTGTAGCTCGTTTCACAGACTTCATCGCCTTGTAAAAACAATACTTGAGCAATTCCCTCATTGGCGTAAATTTTAGCGGGAAGTGGCGTTGTGTTGGAAATCTCTATGGTGATATGCCCTTCAAATTCTGGTTCAAATGGGGTGACATTTACAATAATACCACAGCGTGCATAGGTTGATTTTCCTAAACATATTGCGAGAACATCTCTGGGAATCTTAAAATACTCAACCGTTCGTGCCAACGCAAATGAGTTGGGTGGGACAATACAAACGTCACCAATAAAGTCAACAACATTGGCATCATCAAAATGTTTGGGGTCAACAACGGTTGAATTTAGATTGGTGAAAATCTTAAATTCATTGGTGACACGAATGTCATACCCATAGGAGCTAAGTCCGTAACTAACGACGCCAACTCCTACTTGGTCTTCGCAAAAAGGGGTAATCATTCCCTCATTTAATGCCATTTTTCGTATCCATCCATCGCTTTTTAGACCCATTGACTTATCCATTGTTAAAATTATTTGTGGTAGTATAACACATCTATTACCCTACTTTTAGGAGCCATACCATTATGGATATGAAACAAATTAAAAGCCTTTTGTCAGATTTTGACGCAAGTGGTTTGTCAAAATTGAAAATTACGCAAGAAGCATTTTCGATCGAACTCGAGAAGAATATAGATGTTGTTATGGCACCTATGGCAGTGCAACCTGCTCCTGCTGCAGTGTCTGCTACTCCTGTAAGTGTTTCTAGTGAAGCGCCTGCGCTTATCGGTGATGCTATTTTGTCACCAATGGTGGGAACATTTTACTCGGCTCCATCCCCTGATTCCGCACCATTTGTTAAAGTGGGCGACCGCGTTAAAAAAGGTCAAGTTATTGCTGTCTTAGAAGCGATGAAAATCATGAATGAACTGGAAGCAGAATTTGATTGTAAAATTGTTAGCGTTTTGGTTTCGGATTCACAAGCGGTTGAATATGATATGCCCCTTTTTGCGGTTGAGAAACTTTAATCATGGTAGAAATTAAACGTATTCTCGTTGCAAATCGAGGAGAAATTGCTCTTCGGGCTATTCGCACGATCAAAGAGATGGGTAAAGAGGCGGTTGCCGTTTATTCGACTGCGGATAAAGATGCTTCGTATTTGAAGCTTGCGGATGCCGCTATTTGTATCGGGGCTGCTCCAAGTTCACAAAGTTATCTTAATATTCCAGCGATTATTTCTGCTGCAGAAATTAGCGGGTGTGACGCGATATTCCCAGGATACGGGTTTTTGAGTGAGAATCAGCATTTTGTTGAGATTTGTACTCATCATGGAATTAAATTTATCGGACCAACACCTGAAGTTATGGTGATGATGTCGGATAAATCAAAAGCCAAAGATGTCATGATCGCAGCAGGCGTTCCGGTAGTTCCAGGGTCTGATGGTTCTATCAATGATATTGCTGATGCGGCCCAGCGTGCAAAAGTGGTCGGTTACCCGGTTATTCTCAAAGCAGCAGCTGGCGGAGGCGGACGTGGTATGCGTGTTGTCGAAGATGAAAGCTACCTTGAAAATGCCTTTTTGGCAGCAGAAGCGGAAGCAATTACCGCGTTTGGTGATGGCACTATTTATATGGAAAAATTCATTAAAAATCCACGCCATATCGAAGTACAAATTATTGCTGACAGTCATGGCAATGTTTTGCATATCGGTGAGCGTGACTGCTCTATGCAGCGTCGTCACCAAAAATTGATTGAAGAATCTCCTGCAGCTGCATTGACTCCTGAAATCCGTGCTGCGCTTCATGCTTCGGCAGTCCGCGCAACTAAGTACATCAAATATGAAGGAGCAGGGACGTTCGAGTATCTTTTGGATGCCGATAAAAACTTCTACTTCATGGAGATGAATACGCGTTTGCAAGTCGAGCACACTGTCTCAGAAATGGTAAGCGGTTTGGATCTGATCGAGATGATGATCCAAGTAGCAGAGGGTGCGGTCCTTCCTGCACAAGATAGCGTTATTTTGAGCGGTCACTCGATCGAGTGCCGCATCACTGCAGAAGATCCGGTTAAGTTTTTACCATGTCCTGGAAAGATCACGCAATGGATTGCCCCAGGCGGACGTAATGTTCGTATCGATACCCATGTTCATGCAGGCTATATCGTTCCTCCGACGTACGATTCGATGATTGGGAAATTGATTGTTTACGGACGGGACCGTAATGATGCGATTGCACGAATGCACCGTGCATTGAGTGAATTTACGGTTACGGGGATTAAAACAACGATCCCTTTTCATGCAAAAATGATGGAAAACCCTGACTTTATTAACAATAACTTCGATACTAAATATTTAGAGAATTATCAGGGCTAACGATCTCGTTCGTCATCCCGTACTTGATACGGGATCCATTCTCTTAATAACTTAGATTCCGTGTCGTGGCACGGAATGACGGGTTTATTACGGCAAGCGAATAACTTTGATATCTGCGCTGAGGCGTAGCCGTGTGAAGTAATCGTTTAATACTTGGCTTCGTTTTTCCCCCATAATCATATTAGCAATTTGAGGACGAACGGTGTCGAGGTTTTCGGTGACCATATTTTGTTTGTCTTTCATATAAAAACTCATAAAACTATCTTTGCCATTGGGTAAGACCGGTCCGAATTTCCCTATTTCTATTTTATTCAAAATTTGTGCTAACTGAGGATTGATGTTTTTTGTAGGAATATTCTCATCTTTGGTGCTAATATTGGCAACATCACGCATTGGATCATCGATCTTGCTTTGCAATGTTTCGGCTGAATTGGCAACATACATCGTTACGTTATAGCTATCAGGGTGGGAAAACTCATCAAGGTGAAGTTTATAATAATCAGCTTCATCCATAGGTGTCGGTTGAGCCATTTTGGACATTGCAATGCTGCTGTAGAGTTTCTGGCCACGAATACTCTCTTCGATCTTGGCTTTTAAATCGCTCTCACTAATACCGCGTGCAGTCTTCATAGCATCCAGAAATTGTTCGACTGTCAGATTGTTTTGCTTTGCCATACGTTGCATCTCTTCTTTTGCTTCAGAAGAGGTAACAACAATCTTTTTTTCCTGTGCTTCGAGCTGCTCAAGCTTTTTACGAATAAGGGCATCGGCACTCTTGGTGGCATCGGTTCCGCTTTGTTTCATTTCTTGAGTGACTTCATAAAGAGTGATTGGAGTGTTTTTGACCAATATGGCAACCCCGCCAATAGGAGCGCCTAGTGCAAATGTAAATAACAACGATGAAAGTATGAGTGAACGCATCAAAGCTCCTTGAAATAATGGCCTATTTTACCCGCATTTAACCTAGTCTTAACTAAAATTCGTCAATTGTAAAAAAGGATTTTCTCATGGTAGTTACACGCTTCGCCCCTAGTCCGACAGGATATTTGCATATCGGAGGTCTTCGTACGGCTTTGTTGAGTTATTTGTGGGCGCGTAAAAATAAGGGGACCTTTTTGTTGCGTATTGAAGATACTGATTTTAGCCGTAATGATGAAGCGGCGGCATTGGCGATAGTGGAAGCTTTTAAATGGGTAGGTTTGAAGCATGATGGTGTAATCGAATATCAATCAAGCCGCCTTGAAATCTATAAACAGCATGTTCAACAACTTCTTGATGAGGGCAAAGCGTATAAATGTTATATGTCCAAAGAGGAACTAGAAGCTCTTCGTGAGGATCAGACCGCACGTAAAGAACGCCCAAAATATGATAATCGATATCGCGATTTTGCAGGAACTCCTCCTCAAGGCGCAGAAGCGGTTATTCGTATCAAAGCTCCTTTAGAAGGAAGTATCACGGTCCATGATGGAGTTAAAGGGGATGTCGTGTTTAATGTCAATGACATCCTTGATGACTTTATTATCGCGCGCTCGGATGGCACACCAACATACAATTTCGTAGTAGCAGTAGATGATGCCTTAATGGGGGTAACCGATGTTATACGAGGGGATGACCATCTTAGCAATACCCCAAAGCAGATTGTTGTGTATCAAGCCCTCGGCTTCCCTCTTCCTAAGTTT
>JAQTOQ010000011.1 GCA_028713245.1 Sulfuricurvum sp.
CGTCTTATTACCGCCAATCGGCATTGCGGCCGTTTTAGAATATTACCGTAACGGGAATGTAGATTTTCGTGCCGCACTGATTATTGCACTTACAGCGATAATCGGGGGCTGGATAGGGGCGCGTACCGTTAATCATATAGATACGCATACACTAAAAATTATCTTCGGTACATTTTTAATACTCATGGGCAGCTATATGATATTTGAGGTAAAGTAGATTTCAACAGTTTAGATATTTTAATAATACTCGGCAAGCAGTCCGGAGCGTATCCCCCCAATCAGCCGTTTATCAAACGCCTTAGGGATGATGTACTCTTTTCCAAATACAATCTGCGCCTTGTTGCCAAAATTTATTTATACTACTCCAAACATCCTTTATTTTACAGTAATACCAACTTGATTGCGTCCATGTTCTTTGGCATAATAAAGCCCCTTATCGGCACGCTTAAAGAGCTCAGAAAAAGTATCCTTCTCTTCAAATACACTTACCCCTTGACTAATCGTGATATGAGAAATTTCAGGAAATTCAGCTTCAGCTATCGCTAATCGTAATTTCTCCGCCAGAATTTGTATGTTTTCAAAATTGGTACTTGGGCTTAAGACTAGGAACTCTTCTCCTCCCCAACGGGCAAAAATATCAATTTGACGAATATTTTTTTGCACTATTTTTACCAATAACTGCAGCACCTTATCTCCGATATCATGTCCATAAGTATCGTTAACATTCTTAAAATGATCAATATCGATTAAGATCAAGGAAAGAGGTTGTGAAAATCGTCGCGAACGTTCGCTTTCAAGTGCATACAGTTCTTCAAATTTATGACGGTTAAATACTCCAGTGAGTTTGTCAATCGTTGCGATACGCTCCATCTCCTGATTCATCATTGTTTCACTGGTCACATCTTTTCCAGTATAGACAAATCCAGTAATATCACCATTTTCATCTTTCAGTGGGGTGATGGTTAGATTTTCATAAAAAAGATCCCCGTTTTTCTTTTTGTTAACAAGAGTTACTCGGAAAACGTCACCGTGTAAAATGATTTTCCATAAATTCTTAAAAAAATCTATATCATGCTGTCCAGATTTTAACATTCTTGGATTATTTCCTACTGCCTCTTCTCTTGAAAAACCGGTATGATCGCAAAAAGCTTGATTGACGTAGGTAATAGTCCCCATTCTATCGGTCATCAAAACAGAATCATCAATCTGATCTACCGCCTTTGAAAACTTCTCAATTTCTTTTTGTGCGATTAGCTGTTCTGAGATATCACGGACAGAACCTAATATGTAGGATTTTTTATTAAGTGTGATGTGCTTTACGTACATTTCAACAGGTAGACGATTACCATTTTTACACAAATGATCTACTCTGGCCTTCATATACCCTACTTCTTTCAATTGATTCATCATTGCATTCCGCTTCTTCGGATTGCAATTAATATCAATCTCACTGATGTTCATCCCCATCATCTCTTCTCTTGTATAACCACGTGTCTTCCATGCGTTTTCATTGAGGTAGATAAATTTTCCATCAAAATCATATACAAGAATCGAGTCTTGTACGGCATCAAATATTTGCGCTTGCAGTAGCAGCGCCTCTTCTTTTTCAAATGTTTCGGTGATATCCTGAACCGTCCCGTTCATTTTGACGGGTTCCTCATAATCAACGGAACCCTCTTCATGAACGTAACGTATCGTCCCATCCATTTTGATAAGACGGTGAACAATACTATATTCAGTATGATTCGTCATGGCGTAATTGATTGCCGCCTGTACCTCCTCACGATCATCGGGATGGACTCGCTCCAAGAACGCCTCATAAGTTGCCTTAAACTCTTGTGGAATAAGTCCGAAAATCCGATAAACCTCATTTGACCACCAAAGAGTATTCGCCTTAATATCCCATACCCAATTCCCAAGATGGGAAAGCTCTTGCGCTTTGTTCAAATTTATGGAAATACTCACCAAATCAGCCTCACGCTTGGCAATTATTCTACGGCTTCGGTACAAATACCAGATAAACGTTGAACTGCCCACTATTACAGTCACCATCAATGCGTAAATTAAATCGGTAATTAATTCTTCATGATAAGAATAGATACTTAAAATAAACGTCTCTTTTGCAAAGAGTGAATATGAAAAAAACATGAAAATAAAAAAAACTTTCATATCATCCCTTCCATACTTCATGTATTTCTTGTAATTATAAATTTTTTTGGCTAATGAGTATCTAAAGTACCGTACAATATTCGGCAAGTAATCCGCTACGAAGTCCTTCATAAGCTTCATCACTTACGAGTTTTTTAACAATGGCCAAACCAAAACAGATCGCTGTCCCAGGACCGCGTGACGTCATAATATTGCCGCTTTGAACCACAGCACTTTTATTCCCTTGATAACCATCGACTTTGATCTGTTCTTCGACGCTTGGATAACAGGTATATCCTTCTTTGAGAACACCTGCTGTGTAAAGGGCAAACGGAGCGGCACAAATCGCACCGATATTTTTTCCCTTAGCATCCATCTCTTTGAGAAGAGATTGGACATACTTGTCTTCAGCCAAAGCATTCGTACCGCCCCAGCCACCAGGAAGAACAATCATATCAAGTTCATCCGCAGTGATTCCTGCGATGGATCGGTCCGCCTGAACCGTGATACCATTGGCACCTTTGATCAAAAGCGTTTCACTCAGCGATCCCATGATCACCTCGATACCTGCTCTGCGCATCACATCGATGACGCACACCGCTTCGATCTCTTCAAAACCTGTTGCAATAGGTACTAATACACGTGACATGAAAGCTCCTTTTGGGGGTATACTTATTTAACTTTTTCCATGTATTCACCCTCAACAGTGTTAACACGAATGATATCACCCTCGAGAACATGGTAAGGTACTTGTACAACGGCGCCCGTCTCAAGCGTTGCCGGTTTTTTAGAGCTGCTTGAGGTATCACCCTTGAAGTTAGGAGGAGTATCAACGATTTTGAGTTCCATAATTTCAGGAGCATCAACGCTGATCGCTTTGCCGTTATGGAAGATCATCTCAACGTTAGTGCCGTCTTTGATCCATTTCATCGCATCATCACACTGCTCATATGACAGACCCAACTGCTCATAACTGTCGTTGTCCATAAACTGCAACATATCGCCATCATCGTACAAAAACTGCATTGTTTTGTGCTCAATATTAGGCACTTCAAATTTATCGCCGGCGTGAACCGTTTTTTCGATTACTTTCCCGTTCATAAAACTTTTAACTTTACAACGGACAAAGGCTGCACCCTTACCCGGCTTAACGTGTTGAAAATCTACTACTTTGTACGGAACACCTGTAATTTCGAGGCGTACCCCTTTTTTGATATCGCCCATGCCGATTGTTGCCATGCTTTATTCCTTAAAAGACTATTTAAGCGAATTTTACCGCAAACAGCTTTGAATTCCACAATTTTTGGATAAAATCGATGTAATAATTTTGTAAGATACTAAAGAGGCTCGATGCAATCCATTACAATATCAACTTACAATATTCCTGATGAATTGAAAAAAATTGCATTGCAGGAGCATGTTTCTCTGGATGCTCTTACCTTTGATTTGCTCTATTATCAAACGCAGTACAAAGGAATTGTTGATGAAGAGTGGAAAGCGCTTGATGGTGACGACCTCGAACAAATTACTACTGAGGTAGAAATTAGATCTAAAATTTTTCTATTGCGCCAAGAGTACCAAATACGAGTCTATCCAGCTGCACCGCACCCTCACTTTGATCTTCGATTCAGTATTGCATACAATAAATATCGAACCAAAATTGTGGCCGTTATTGATCCCACTTCCAAAATACCTCTAAAAAAAGGGATACAAGAATATCTCAAAGAGACCATTTATCGTAAGAAACTGCGCAATGGCTATATGATTGGAATTACCGATCAGACATTGGATCAAGAAATCAAAGCACTGCTTCTCAAAATCCAAAAAGAGGGGCCGTTCAACGCCCCATATCGTCTACCCATCGCAACGTTTTATTCACCTACCCCACCAACCAATGACAACATCATTTTGCACTATAAAAAGATAGCGCGCGAAAACAATCTTGTCGATGGAGTAGAAGTTGATGATCTTATTTTTGAATACATTTTTGCTGTCAATGGCATTGATGGGCGCAGCTGTACTGGGGAACATATTTACGTTGGTGAGCCGCTCATACGATATCAACATGCCCTTGGTGTCGACCATCAAACCATCCGCGCCGAAGAAGATCACCACTCCATCCGTTTTTATGCTACTAAATCAGGATACATTGAGCGAAAAAATGGTGTTTTTACAGTCAGTCATGACCTTATTTTAAAAAGTGCCAGTTTTAAAAGTACCGGTTCGATGGAAGCTGGTCAAGAAAAAGAGATTAATATTAAAATCGGTGAGGGAGAGGATGGCGAGGACGCTGTAGGCTCAGGAGTAAATATCGATGTGCAAACGCTAGACGTCAAAGGGACCATTGGGAGCAATACAAAAATCCAGGCCTGCGAAGTTACCATTGGGGCACAAACCCATAAAAAGTCGTTGATTGAAGTACAGGAAAATGCCACAATCCATCTGCATCGGGGAAACTTAAAAGCCAAAAATGCGACGATTAATATACTCGAAGCCGGAACCATAGAAGCCGAAACCGTCTATGTCAAAAATATGTCTGGTGGGGAGATTATTGCGCAGCGTGTCATCATCGAGATTCTCTATTCCAATGCCAAGATCACTGCACTCGAATCGATAGAAATCAGGAACATTGAGGGAAATGGTAACGAACTCATCATCAATCCCAGAGCCATCCCCAGTTATTTAGATCAAATAAGCGTTTTAGAAAGCGAATTAGCGAGCAAGCAATTTGAGGTACAGCAAAAAGGCAAAGATTACCTGCAAAAAGAGATTGCATTACAAGAACAGCACGTACGCATCAAAAAAACAATGGAAAATATCAAGAAGGCCACCCAAGAAAATCGTCTTCCAAACAAAGCCGATAAAATTAGAGTCATGCAATACAAACATGCTGTTACAACTCTTCACAATGAAAAAATCATGATCAAAGCACACGAGGAGGCAATACATGCATTTGAACACAAGCTCGATAAGCTCTATGACGCTGATCTGCATGCGATTGTAACTTACCACAAAGAGTATAATGGGAATACCCGTATTCAGTTTATCGATCCAAAAACACAAAAAATTCATGCTGTGTCGCCTCATGGAAAAGTCACTCATATTCGACTGCGCAAAGAAGGGGATGAGAAAAAATTCTTTTTTGAATCCTAGAGTAGAGTTTAAAAAAAAGAGCTGCTTTTACTGTCGATTTAGCATTTCAGTTTTTTGGTGTAAAACTCTTTGTATGAAACTAGAAAACATATCCCTCACCACGCCCTACCTCGATCTTGACCCGATCTTTTATCATGAGGTGACGCCAACCCCTCTTAAGAATCCAAAATTGGTCAGCTATAATTCAGATGCGGCGCAACTATTGGGTCTGGAATCGGACCAAAATAGCGCTGAGTATATCACGCAAATCCTCAACGGAACACAACTTTTCAATGGCTCACGCCCCTATGCCATGTGCTATGCGGGACATCAGTTTGGCTATTTTGTTCCACGATTAGGAGATGGACGTGCTATTAATCTGGGCTTAGTTAACGGTTGGAATCTTCAACTCAAAGGTTCAGGGCAAACACTGTATTCACGTCAGGGCGACGGGCGCGCCGTATTACGCTCTTCCATACGCGAATACCTCATGAGCGAAGCGATGCATGCGCTGGACATTCCTACCTCACGCGCCCTTGCACTCATCAGCTCCGATGAAAAAGTAGCCCGTGAGCAATGGGAGCGCGGCGCCATAGTACTGCGTTTATCGCCCTCATGGATACGCTTTGGCAGTTTTGAGTATTTTTTCCACGCTAACCAACACGCGCAGCTTGAACAGCTCGCCGATTTTTTAATCGTAGAATCGTTTCCCGAACTTGTGGGCGTTGAAGATTCCTATGCAAAAATGTATGGAGAAATTGTCAAACGCACCGCCCAAATGATCGCCCATTGGCAAAGTGTGGGATTCAATCATGGAGTCATGAATACCGATAACATGTCAGCCATCGGACTTACGATCGATTACGGTCCCTATGCGTTCCTAGACACCTTTGAATCAGGGTATATCTGCAACCATACCGATCAAGAGGGACGATACAGTTTTGATAATCAACCACGTATCGGTCATTGGAATCTTGCCCAGTTGGCACGCGCTCTTTCACCGCTCATCTCAGAAGAAAAAATTGCCAATGAGTTGGAAAAATACGGGGACTATTTCACCTCGACGCTGCTCGAACTGCTCAAAAATAAATTGGGACTGGACACATTGCCCGATGAAGACAGCACCCTGTTTCGATCACTTTTCACGACTTTGGAAAACGGACGCAGTGATATGACCCCGTTTTTTCGGACACTCAGTCATTACAAGGGCGATCGAAGCGCTCTTCTCACTCTGAGCCTAGCACCCAATCAACTCAACGTTTGGCTGGATGTCTACGACAAGTGTTTATGCAACAATACCTCATCTACACAAGAACGCCACGAAAAAATGCTCAAGTGCAATCCAAAATACGTTCTCAAAAATTACATTATACAAGAAGCCATTGATTTAGCTCAAAAGGACGATTTTAGTTTGCTAAATGATCTATTGAAACTCGCCAAAAATCCGTATGATGAACACCCTGAATTTGAACGCTATGCAGGTCCTACTCCACTGCAATATACGAATTTAAAGCTCAGCTGTTCGTCATGAAGCACTATGCTTCACTATAACTCAATCTCAAGCCATCCTCACTCATCACAAACCCATGAACGGCAATTTTGCCCTCATGTACCAGTCTATGGTGCTTTGAACACAACGGGATCAAGTTGTAGCGGTGATTCATCCCGAAATGACCGATGGATCCTCCCTCATCCGCATTGGCTTGAGGGATAATGTGATGCACTTCATCCACTGCCTCGTCACACAAAGCACATTTCGTCAGATACAGCTTGCTGTTATAACGGCTCTTTTTTTCTTTTTTTAACTGTGAGAGCTCTGCGCTTTTATCCCCGATACGCCCTCGTATCTCATACGCTTTTTGGATAAAGGTCTCATCCATGTGCAGCGATTTAGCAAACTCCAATCCGTACAGAGTGCTTCCGCTCCCATTTTTGAGTTTGCGGTCATAGACGAGCTTATCGGTGACTTCATCGTAATAAACCCCTAAATGAAGTAATACGATGTTTTGTGCCTTTTGGATTTCACTCAAACTCGAGAGCTGATGCAAATGGGTGGCAAAGATAAACAGACTCCCGATTTCACGAAGCTTCAAAATAGCACTCGCGACTATCGCCAATGCTGACTCCGTCTCCGTACCGTGACTGATTTCATCGCCCAAAATCAAACTGTTCGCCGTTGCACGGTTGAAAATGTTACGCAACTCCAACATCTCCACAGCAAATGTCGAGAGTCCCTTATAGAGGTTATCTTTGGAGACGATACGGGTCAGTAATTTATCCACGGGAGAAAACCGCAGCATCGCGCAGGGAACAAAAAATCCGGCCTGTGCCATTACAACGGCGATACCGATACTTTTCATCAACGACGATTTACCGCTAGAGTTAATCCCATACAGCAATACACCGTTAACCTCTTTGGTATTTTCCAGCGTTGAGTGATCTGCAAAGGTATGGTGAGCACCATCCCCTAAATACAGATCATTGGGGATAAAAATACCGTTTTCTTCGCGTGACTCGATCAACGGATGACGTAATCCCACTGCCTCAATAAATGTCTTTAACTCATTTTCAACCAATGTCGGACGAACATAACGATAGTGTTTCGCCACCTTTGCCGCACTAAGCGATACATCGATAACGGCTAAAAAAGAGATCAAATGCTCAATAGCATGGGCGAACCGTGTTTCAATCGTTTCCATGTGTTCACGATAACGCTCTTTGACCATCGCCAACATCCGTGATTTTGCCCCTGCATTTTCTATGGAAAGATCATCCAAAAAAGCAGAAGAGAGTTTGACCGTCGTTTTAAGTTTACGTATCTGAAAATCGCGGAAAAAATAGTGCGTCCCCTCTATGGTGAAAAAACTGTTGTGCAGCGCTTCCTCCACATTGACGTAGCGATTGCGGGTCATGAGTAAATGATACCCCTCGCTCTCCAGCCATCCTATGGAAGCATACGGACCGCTCCCACTCTCAAAATGCGTATCAATATGATCAATAATCAGTTGTAACTTCGATTCATTGGTCTCTTGTAACCGCTCCAATGCATCGATAGTGGGATCAATTCCTTCGTTGAACAGATTTTCATTCACCTGATCACGACGATATTTCGCACACGAATCGATATTAAAAATTCGTTTGAGCTCTGTAGCACACAACTGTGCCTCTACAGCACTGTTTTTATCGTACACTATACCCAAACGCTTGGCGTCTTCAAACAAACTCTCAGCAGCACTCAATGAAGCGTAAAAATAGGCGAGTTCGAAGGGATGCAGTTTACCCAGCTTTAATCGGCGTAGAATCCGTTCCAGATCATAGACCTCTTTGAGCTTTGTTTCCAAGGGGGCAATATGATCTTCCATTTTATCAATGAGATCGTACCGTTCATTGAGCAATTTAGAATCGCAGATAGGATTGAGCAGACGTTCGCGTAAAAGCCGTTTACCCATTGCCGTAGAGGTTTTGTCGATGAGTTTCAACAACGTCATTTCGTCATTATCTCTCGAAATAATTCCTAGCTGTTCTGCCGCATTATTGCCCAAATACAAGTAACGATTCGTACCCAAAAATACAGGGCGATTCATCTTTTCAATAATAGCCGGATCATGATCGATAATAGTGTGAATAAGCAGTGCTAACGACTCAGAAGCATACGCAAAACGCTCCAAATCTAAATACTCAATAGGGCTTAACAGAGATCGTATTTGATAGATACGCTCAAAAAGCTCATTTTGATAATCGATACGCAGTCTCTTCTCATTTCGATTACTTCTATGATGGCTTTTGAGTTCTAAATAACGGGTTACCTCTTCGATGACTATCTCACTATCGCAAAAGGTCACCACTACCTCGGAAGTCAAATACGTTTGCAGCAGTGTAAATACTTCATCCAGAGCATACGTTTTATCTTCTCTCGTACCATGAATCTCGTTGATAATCGTTTTACCCGTCCCGACATCGATCGCGGCATACCCCACCGAATACACCCCGTTATTCTGATCTATCAGAAGAGAAGCAATATAGTTTTCGCTCACTTCGGCAATGTAATCAAAATTGGTACCGGGGGAAATAATATTGGCTATGTAGCGTTTAATATGAGGAGGTTCACCTTGTTGACGCACGAGAACGATGGTATATTTTTTGGATTGTACTAAACGGCTCAGATAACGTTCGATGGAGACGGTAGGAACCCCTGCCAAAAGGGGATTTTGGACAGAGTTTTCGAGAATAGTTTTATTTTTACGGGTTAATTGAATGTTTAAAAATTCGGCAACTTCCTTGGCCTTCCCAATCTTCATTTTTTCATTATTGACCTCGTAGACCTCGAAAAAAGTCCCAATCTCGATAATAACAAGGGTATCAGGACCATATTTGGCTTCACACGCACGCTGAAGATCAAAATAAACTTCAGAAAGGAGCTTGTTTTTATTCTGTAACAACGCCCCTATCTCTTCGATGTTCATCCACTCACCCGCTTTTTAAAAGTGGCAAATTATAACGAAGAGGGACTAAAAGAAGACACTACTCATATTTTGCAACTAATTCATCCTATTGAGCGGTTTTCGGCAGCTGATTCTGCTAGCAACATGTCTATCATAATTAAAAGCTCATCGCTAGCTTTTTCCATATCTTTAAAATTCTGAATAATAACCTCTTTATTGGCAACGACTCTATCGCCCCCTTCTATAAATACGAGATTATCATGTGCTTTGGAGTGAACCAATTCATGCGGTTTTTCCAGCATCTTGAAACTTGGGAGATGTGAAAACATTTCTTTCCCTTTTCCGGTTTCATACCACCTGCCTAAGCGACAGTTATGATGATCCGTGAAAGTCTCTTTGGTATGACCTTGGAAGATTGCGCTAAAGATATTAGATTTAAAGACAACATGGTCGATTTTAGCCAAGGTAACAAAGGTTGTTTTTTGAATCAAGTCTGCTTCATGCGCTGTTAATAGCGCATCACGATTGAATGTATGGAGCGTATCTCGAAATGTTTCAATGGTATTGCTAGAGTCATTGGCGATGATGCTCATCTCATCTGAATTATTTTGAATATCCGATGCATCTTGCTGAAGCGTTTGTATTGCAATCCCGATCTCACCTGTTGCCTTTTGGGTTCTTTCCGCCAATTTACGTACTTCATCAGCAACCACCGCAAATCCTCGTCCATGCTCACCTGCTCGTGCCGCTTCGATCGCAGCATTCAGTGCTAATAGATTCGTTTGATCGGCAATATCTTTAATCAAATCAAGAACAGAATTAATTTCATTTGTTTTATTGTTAAGGGCATTAATTGCATCATTAGAAATCTGAACGAGTTCAATAAGTGAAGAAAGTTTGCTAATAATGACTTCAAGCTCAGAAACAGTACGACTTGAATTATCTGCCGTAAGCTGACTCACACCCACAATTTCATCAAGATTTTTAATATTTTGCTCAAGATCATTTTGAATAACTTCAAGGCCTCCGGAAACACCGCGTCCAATTTCCCCCAGCATTGAGTTGATAGCAACACGTTGAATGTGTTCATGACTCTCTTCCATGGCATGAATGGCTTTATTGATTAGGACTGTATTATAATTAAAAGCCCCCGCAAGCCCTTTTGGAATCATATGGCGATAAAAAAGGTTTTTACTCGCATGATTGATACTGGCATTGATCTCCCGAATAAAAACTTCGAGCTGATCGAGAAGATTATTCGTATTCCATGCGAGATCTTTGAGCTCTCCATGATCTTTTATATGGGTAATTCTCCTCTCCATATCTCCATGTTTAGCCCCATCAATGATAGAAGCAACACTGCGAATGGTTTGCTGCGCCTCTCTAAGATTAATATACATAAACCACGCCAGCGCAAAATTGGCAATGTTAAACATCCGAATCCAGCTAAAGCCGTCGATTGCAAATTCAACAACAAGGGCAATTGAAAAAATTCCTAGAGAAAAAAGATTGGCATATTGAACTCTAGAGAGAGAGGATAAACTCGTCATAATCGACCCCTTTTTGATTTAAGATGGATTGTAGATGAGGGCGAGAGGCGCTAACACCACCTGATTTTTCAGCACGCAACAAATCTGCATACAATGGTTTGATCACGGAGAGTGCTTCTGTTGTCGGACATCGTCGTACAGAATGGTAACCGATAATTTTTCCACCGTTATCCAAAGATGCCGTTACATGAGCAAAAACCCAGTAATAATCCCCTTGTTTCGTCTTATTTTTGATATACGCAAAAATTTCTTCACCTTTTCGAATTCTTTCCCATAATAACGTAAAAATAAGTGCAGGCATATCAGGATGCCGTAAAATACTATGAGGCTTATTCAGAAGCTCTTCTTCCTCATAGCCTGAAATTTTTATAAAAAGGTCATTCCCATAGATAATACGCCCCTGCAAATTGGTCTTTGAGACGATAAATTCGTTATCACTAAACGTCAATTCATTTCCTGCCATAAATTCTCCTTGTGTGATGATGTATTATAATTTATGCTCTGGCGTAAGCAAAAAAGAGTGAACAAATTATAATCATAAATACAGTTATGATTCTGCTATTTTTTAACTAAAGATAAAACAAAGATGGAAAATATAAAATCGATTATGAAAATATTTTGGCGAAAGAAAAGAAATAATCTTAGTATAAGGCTAATGGAAACCTGCCCCAAAAAGGCAAGAAAAATGTTAAAGTCGTGCGTATGCTACGCTGATACATGCTTCTAAAGAAGCAAGCTCTTTAAGTGTTTTTTCGCTTACAGGAGAGTCAACGATTATAACCGCCAATGCTTGACCGCTTTTGTTACGACCCAATCGGAAGTCAGCAATATTCACAGCATGAGCCGCCAACGTAGTACCTACCTGACCGATAACTCCAGGAACATCGGTATTTTTAAACAAAATCATGTTCCCTTTTGGCTCAACATCAACACCAAAACCGTTGATATCAACGATACGCTGGACATCGTCGTTAAACATCGTAGCACTGATCTCAATAACATCTTTGTCCGTTGTGAGTCTAACAGTAACCAAGTTTTTATAAACAGGACTGCCCGGAAGCTCTTCGGTTTCGATTTTGATACCGCGATCTGTTGCTACAAAGTCGGCATTAACATAGTTGATCGTTTCACCTGACATTTCTGCCAATGCACCCACAGTTACAAACGTCGCAAGGGAGCTAACATACTGTGCAATATCACCACGGCCACTTATTTTGATCGAAATAATCGGTGCTTTATTCATCTGAGATGCTAAAAATCCGATTTTTTGGCTCATTTCCAAAAATGGTTTAACAAAAGAAGGAATCTTTGTCTCATCAATCGGAAGATTCAATGCATGAGGATACGCAATCCCTTTTGCCGCTTCAATCGCTTGCTGTGCCGCTTCTAGTCCAATATTAAGCTGTGATTCAAACGTATTGGCACCTAAATGCGGAGAAACACAGATATTGTCCAGATCCAAAAGTTTATTATTAATTGCCGGTTCTTTATTGAAAACATCAATCCCCGCAAAACGAATTTTACCTGACGTAAGCCCCTCATAAAGAGCCTCTTCATCATACAATCCGCCACGTGCACAGTTAATGAGAACAACCCCGTCTTTCATCTTAACAATTTCTTCTGCTCCAATAATTCCAACTGTTTCTTTATTTTTAGGCGTATGAATAGTGATGATATCACAGTCTAAAATATCTTGGAAATTAGTCGTATATTTAGCACCTAAATCCGTTGCTTTTGAAGAATGAATATACGGGTCATAGGCAATAACTTCCATCTCAAATGCTTTGGAACGAATACCAACACGGCTACCGATGTTTCCAAAACCGATGACACCCAGTTTTTTACCTTTGAGCTCGTAGCCATACCATTTTTCACGCTTCCAGACACGTTGATTTTTCAAATGATCATGTGAATATGGAAACATACGCATACAAGAAAGCATGTGCGTCATGGTTAATTCCACTGCAGCAATCGTATTAGCAGTAGGGACGTTCATGACGATAATACCCTCTTTTGAACATCCAGGAATATCGACATTGTCAACACCGACACCTGCACGTACAACGGCTTTGAGTTTGCCACGTGCCGCTTGAATAAACTTGTCATCAACATCCGTTGAACTACGCGTGATTGCAACATCGGCAGTAGCAACAACATCCAATAATGCTGTTTTATCCATATCAGCTGCAAAAATCATTTCAACTTGATCATCTGAACGCAGGAGATTGAGACCTTCTTCGTGAATATGATCACAAACGACGATTTTAAATTTTTCCATAGGTTTAGTCCTCTTTGAACGACGAAAGAGTCGCCGAAATTTGATAAGTTTTTAGTTTTGCTACAAGGGTAGCTAGCTTGTTGTGATCAGTTGAATCAATCAACACGGTCATAGAATCCCCATCCTGATTTAAAAGATAGGGGAGATTACTGTCTTTAAGTTCTTGTTTAAGACAAAAAAACTCATAAGAATCTTTCAAAGGAACTACCAATTGATAACGCTTGGCTTTACTCAAGCTCTCATTATCATCTAAGGCAATGGTTACTTCGTTAACAGGGTAAACATATTCTTTGTCACGTTTTACCTTAAAATGTTTGATCCAACCAAGTGAGTCTTCTGCACTAATTGGCTGTGCAGTCTCATCCAAAGCAGTATCCTGATGCAAGGCAGGTGCAGCAGGATTAATATCAATCATAAATACGACGATAAAAATCGCTACCAATATGGCTATTAACGGAAAGAGCCAATAAGCGAATCGTCGCATCAAAAATTATTTAAATTTATCTTTAATCAAATCACCAAGACTGTGTGCATCATTATCATTGATTTCGTTTAGCATCTCTTGATCTTTAATACGCTCTAATTTACGTACCGAAAGACGGATACGGTCACGCTTTGCATCAATCACCATGATGACAGCATCGATAACTTGACCAATTTGCAGCTCTTCCGGCTCCATAGGCGCTAAGTCTTCATTCCGAATCAATGCGTCAACGCCGCCTTCTAATGAAACAAATACACCGAAATCTTTGATATCACGAACGGTTGCACTAACAACTTCATTCATTTTATGATTGACTGCAAATTTATCGATTGGGCTCTCTTCTAAGGCTTTACGATTCAATGAAATCTTTTCATCATCAACGTTGATTTTCGCAACTTTAACTTCGATTTCATCGCCTACTTTTAGAGTTTCTTTACATTTTGCATTTTTATCCCATGAAAGATCTTGATTGTGTAATAATCCCTCAACGCCATTGATTTTAATAAATGCACCAAAATCAGTCAAAGAAGTAACCGTCCCCTTAAGAACATCACCTTCACGGGTTTTCTTCATAAACTCTTCAAAAGGTTTCGGTTGAAGACGCTTGTACGATACACGCAATTTATGGGTATTAGAATTAATCTCAATAACTTCAACATCAATTTCTTGTCCCATAGTGAGATAATCTTTTGGATGCTTGATGTTTTTATCCCATGTAATTTCAGAGATGTGTAAAAAGCCTTCAATATCATTACCGAGATCAACAAAGACACCGTATGGTTCAATGTTACTAACAGTAACAGTAATAGTATCACCCTCATCCAATGCTTCTTCTACTTCTTTCCATGGATCGGACTGAACCGCTTTGATAGAGAGAGAAAGATGACGTTTTTCTTTATCGTATGCAATTGCTTTTACATTAACGATATCACCTTCTTTGTAAAGCTTAGACGGATTAACCGGACCTTTGTAACTAATTTCATTGTAATGAACCAAACCATCAATCCCACCTGCATCAACAAACATACCGTAGCTCGTGATTTTCTTGATAGTACCTTGGATAACTTTACCCTCTTCCATCAATGCATCAATCACTTCTTTCTTACGCTTACGCTCATCATTAAAAAGCTTACGACGAGAAACAACGATAGATGCTTCGGCAGGATCAACTTTTACAACTTGTGCCTTGATCGTTTTACCGACAACCTGGTCTGTGTCTTTGAACGCTGCTAGCGAGCGAGGAAGGAAGAAATGAACATCATCCGCTTCTAGAAGATAGCCGCCTTTGTTCTTCTTAGTAACCAATGCTTCGATTACGACTGACTCAAAGTCTTCTTTGTGTGCATTGATAAATGCCAACGTTTTCTCTTGCTCAAGTACTTTTTTGTACGAAATTTTTGGACGCTCATTATAGTGTCCGATTACCATTACAGTAATTTTATCGCCAACGTTAAAAAGAAGATTTCCCTGTGCATCACGTATTTCATCCAATGAAAGGATACCCTCGAGTTTTTCACCAACGCCTACCAAAGCACGGTTTTCATCCTCTTGGATCTCTACTACTTCACCTTCTGTAATGCGTGTGGATTCTTGCTCTTTGAACGATGCCTCCAGCATTTCAGCAAAATTTTCTTCTTCAAATGCTTCGTTATCGAAAGCCATGCCTATTCCCTTGTAACTAAAATTGGTTGATTGTAGCGTAAAAATGCTTTTTTTTTGATTAGGAATATAGAATATTAAGAGTAAGTCAAGGCTTTGATTTTTTCAATAACCCCTTGAATAATCCAGTCTGGAGTAGAGGCACCTGCGCTGATACCGCATAAGTTTTTATTCACAAACCATTCATCTTTTACATCCACATCACTCTCGATATAGTAACTGTCAGCACATTCGCTTAATGCTATGGAATGCAACTGTTTGGTATTCGACGAATTCTTTCCGCCTATCACGATCATTACATCTGCTTCTTGTGCCAATTTGTATATCGCATCTTGATTTTCAAGCGTAGCGTTACAAATCGTATTAAAGACCCTCACTTCTTTGTGCGTCATCATCAATTTTCCCACAATTTGCTGATACTCTTCTATTTTTCGGGTCGTTTGCGCAACAACAGCTACTTTTTCTCGTAAACGAAGTCCATCAACTTCTTCAACAGAGTTAACCACATAGGCTGTTCCTGAGGCATAGCTTTTTACTCCCTTAATTTCCGGATGCAACTCATCCCCAAAAATTAATATATCGTATCCTTGCTCGCTCATCTCTTCACAAATTTGCTGTGGCTTGGTAACATAAGGACAGGTTGCATCAATTACATTGACGTTACGCTCATGCAAAAGAGAAAGTTCCTCTTTTGGAATGCCATGCGTACGGATAACTGCCGTATCCCCAGATCTAAAACTCTCCAAATTTTCACTTAACGCCACATTAAAATCTCGTTTCAAACGATCAATTTCATTTGCATTATGCATCAATGGTCCATAGGTCGCAGAATTTTTATTTTCTTCCGCAATTTTGATGGCACGCTTAACACCGAAACAAAAGCCATAATTCTCTGCCAGTTTTATTTTCAAAACGTCACCTTAGTGCATTGACCTAATAGCTCAAAGAAGTTGGGGAAAGAGGTGTTGATACACTCAACATCTTCAACCTCCATCCCGCACCGTAAACCAGCGATTAAAAAACTCATCGCGATTCGGTGATCACCATAACTGTTAACACAGGCTTTGTGCAGAGTCCCGCCATTGACGGCATATCCATCAAGATACTCTTCAGTAGCAATACCGCACAAATTAAGATTGTCAACCACCGTTTTAATACGATCCGACTCTTTAACCCGTAACTCTTCGGCATTTTTGATGATACTTTGACCTTGAGCACAAGCCATAGCAATAGACAATGCCGGAAGTTCATCAATAAGCCATGAAATATTTTCTTCAACAACGACCGCTTTTAAAGCAGCACTCTTGACCGTTATCGTACCAATGGGTTCGTAACGTTCATCCGTCACCGTATAGCTAATATCTGCACCCATACGCTCCAACACTTTAAACGCTTCAATGCGCGTTGGATTGAGGGTCACCCCTTCTAAAACTGCACTTGAATTAGGGGTAATCGCTGCCGCAACAGCAAAGAAAAAAGCACTGGATGGGTCTGCTGGGACACGTATTACCAGAGGAGACAATGGAGCTTCTAGCGGCCAAACCTTCGTTGTCAACCCATCCACCTCGATACGGGCACCCATACCTTTTAACATCCGTTCCGTATGATCACGACTCAGTTCTGGCTCCCAATAGGTACAGACACCATCCGAGCGCAGTGCCGCCAATATCATTGCACTTTTAACTTGGGCAGAAGCAATTTTGGATTCGTAATTAAAGGCTTTAAGCGATGCGCCACGTATCGAAAGAGGAGCCAAATCACCATTGTTACGTCCATCCAGACGTGCTCCGATATCACGTAATGGCTGAGTAACCCTCTTCATCGGACGGCGTTTGAGATACTCATCTCCGGTTAAGATAAAGTGCCCTTCTGCTGAACTAAGAAGTCCGCAAAACAGTCGCATCCCCGTTCCTGAGTTTCCACAATCGAGGATTTCACTCGTCTCTTGAATCCCCTTCGAAAGGATTGTTATAATTTTTCCATCATCGGTAACTTGCGCCCCTAACTGCTCAACAATACGCAAGGTATTAAAGGTATCTTCGGCGCGCAAAAAATTCTCAATCCGACTTTCTCCTTCCGCTAAAAGAGCAAACATCGCACATCGATGAGAAATCGACTTATCTGGTGCTACATCATATCTAGAAAGATTAATAGAAGTTACTGCCTCTACACTTGCTTTCATCTCAAACTCACTCCCAACTCTTCTTTAAGCCCCGTCAATATCCACTCGATTGCAGCGGTAATCTCTTCTTCTTCAAGGGTTTTTTCCTCGGATTGCAAGACAAAACGCAAACTAAGACTCACTTGATCCCCCAAGGATTCAGACGCGTATCGGTCTACTGGGTAAAAACGTTTAATATCTGCACTGGCGTGCTTGGCTATAACCGCTTTAATGGCTTCATACGTCAATGATTTTGGAACCAATATACTCAAATCTCTAAACGACGCTTGATATTTTGAATACGGCTTAGCCTCTATTAATCCATACACGAGCTGATCCATGTCAAGTTCACACACATACGTATGCCCAAGATCGAATTCTTCTTCAATTTGAGGGTGTACACGGAACAATTCTCCCGCACTATTGCCTCCAATTATCACTTTTGCACACATATAAGGATGCGCTAAGGCATGCGTAGATGAATGAGCCGTCATCTCAAAACTGCCGACTACATCACTGATACGCTGGGTAAAAGTGGCAAAGTCAATACTGGGTGCTTTTCCTGCATTAGAGAGCTTATCCATTTCAGACGCACCACTAACAATAAACGCTATACGCTTACTTTCATTACGATTAGTATCAAAAACGGTCCCCGACTCGAATAAAGCTATTTTTTTCTGATTTACTTTAACATTAGCGCTGGCTGATTGAAGTAATCCTACTAGTAACGTAGGGCGCAAGGTGTCCATTGTTGCTGTAATCGGATTGAGGAGTTCTTTACTCTCATGCGTACACACGAAGCCTAAACGTTCCATAACGAGCCTCTCATTGAAGACAAAATGGACACTCTCAAAAAATCCATTAGCCGCTGAACGTTGACGATACATGCGCGTTTTACGATACTCTTCTAAATCTGCCGTATTTTGATTGTTCTCAGTAAAAATAAGAGGTTGTGAGGGGATATTGTCAATTCCTACAATACGGACAATTTCTTCAATAATATCTTGACGATTAATAATATCATGTCTAAAATGGGGTATAGTAATCGCGAATATAGTGGCCTTCGGCTTGCTGATCAACATCCCTAAATTTTTCAAAATATGGGTTAAGGTTGTTTTGTCCACCTTCAGCCCAATAAACGATTCAAACTCACTCTCGCACATCGTAATAACCCGTGCTTCTCTAGGTGTTTGAAGTTCTAAATGACCGGCATAAATCGTAGACTGTGAATATTTTTCAAACAATTCCATCGCATAACGTATCCCGCCAGTAAGCTTTGGTTCGCTTCCTCTGGAGGTACGATAATAGTGTGCGCCACTTTCAATTTTTGATTCACCCATCATTCGTGAAATAATCTCAGGTGGGATATAGCTGGCTTCTATAATAGCAAGCCCTTCACTAACACTAAAACGTGCCTCTTTTTCT
Organism: Sulfuricurvum sp.; assembly: GCA_028713245.1. Classification (GTDB taxonomy): domain Bacteria; phylum Campylobacterota; class Campylobacteria; order Campylobacterales; family Sulfurimonadaceae; genus Sulfuricurvum. The sequence goes on from JAQTOQ010000011.1 coordinate 19,280, forward strand.
TGTGAAACACCGATAACCGAAAGTTTCGCCTTACCGTATAATGCTGCATATCCCTTATCATCTTTTGCAAGTGAAATAATAGATTTGGCACTAGACGTCTCTTCTAAGCAGGTAAAAGGGTACGCGCGTAAAATAACACCTGTATTATGCGTCGTATACTGCAAAAATGCGTCCAACACTGTTTCGTAGCTCTCTTCGATAATCGCCATTCGCAGTGCCACCAAGAAGGGAATATGCAACTCTTTGATATCCACTGCTCCAAAAAGAAGTTCAGTATCAAAAGTTTCTGAGTGTTGCAATTGTAAGATACGTCCTATTCCTAATTGCCCGTCCTGTTCCACTTTGTTTCGTATTTCTTTAAGATCTTTATTGAATGCAGCACTGAGATCACGCGCTATACCGTGAATGCTTAAACAGTCACCACGGTTTGCCGTAAGTTCAATTTCGATAATGTCATCTGAAAATACCGCATACGTATTCAGCTCTTTTCCAATAATCAGCTTTCCAATACTGTCATCGAGGATCATAATCCCCTCACCCATCCCAGGCAATCCAATCTCTTTCGCAGAACAAATCATTCCTAGCGATTCTACACCGCGTAGTTTCGCTGCTTTGATTTTCAATCCATCAGGAAGAACAGCATCCACCATTGCTACCGCAACGTAAATACCGGCGCGTACATTGGAAGCTCCGCAAACAATTTGGCGTACATCGTTGCCCGTATTCACCTGACATACATTTAGTTTATCCGCATCAGGATGACGCTCACAACTCTCTACAAAACCGATTACGATTTTATCCGGTACACTAATGGCATCATGACGATCGACTTCCAACCCAATAGAATTAAAGGTTTTGAGGAGATGCTGGGTCTCTACTTCGCTAAGATCAATCCACTCATTTAACCAATTTTTTGTAACGATCATCTAAACTGCTCCAATAATCTAACATCACCTTCAAAAAGTGATCGCAAATCTCCGATACGGTGTATCAGCATTGCAAAACGCTCGACACCTAAACCAAACGCGTAA
>JAQTOQ010000141.1 GCA_028713245.1 Sulfuricurvum sp.
ATATCCTCTATAATGAGATTAGTGTTACGGATATTGGATTTGCGTGTGTACGTGATGAAGTGTTTGTTGTATTACAGCAACCGTTGATGTTCAATGATACGCTTAAGTTTAACCTCACGATGGGGGGAGATCTCGATGACGCAACCATTTGGAATGCATTGCGTATTGCACAGTTGGAGTCATTCGTTCGTGAATTGAATGACGGTTTGGAGACACAAGTAGGAAAATTTGGGATTCGACTCTCCGGCGGTCAGCGTCAGCGTTTGAGTATTGCACGCATGGTGTTAGCCAATCCAAAAGTTGTTATTTTTGACGAATCAACTTCGGCATTGGATGTCCATACGGAAACGGCACTTTTTGAAGCGTTGGAAGAATTTTTAAGTGAAAAAACCATTATTATTATCGCCCACCGTCTCAGCACGGTGACACGAGCAGACTATATCTATGTGTTGGAAAATGGGATGATTTTAGAAGAGGGTTCACGAGAAAAGCTTGAAGCGTTAGACGGGAGTTTCAGTTCATTTGTAAACCGTCAACAATAGTGTTACAATCGTAAGAGATAAACCAAGGGCGTACTACGTGGAACAAAATTATTTTTTACGATGGATGGGAGGGGTGGCATTCGCCTGTGGTGTATGGATACTGTTCCCTTTTTTAAAAAGTTTTTGTGTTGCATTACTATTGGCCATGGCTAGTTTACCCCTACATCATTTGGTTGAATTGAAACTTGAGCGTAACGATTTTTTAAAATCGATTTCCGCTGTCACTGCAGCCGCAATTGTGACCCTTGGTCTTTCGTTGATACTCTTTCTTCCTCTCGTCATCTTTTTCTTTCATCTTCTTGATCAGCCTGCGAATACAATGCAAACTATTCGCTTGGTCGGAAACAGCATTGATACATTGACCACCCATTTACCTTCGTATTTGGCTTGGCTTAAAGACCCATTAGACAGTTTACTGGAAATAGCTAAAGCACATAAAAATGAAATTATTACCTATCTCGCTGGATGGTTCGGAAACGGGTTGAAAATTTTAATGTTAATGCTTGGGGAAATGACAATGATCGTTGTTTTTTTCTTTTTTTTGATATGGTATGGTCGAAGATTGACACTGTTTCTTGTTCCTATTATTCCTTTGACTCGTGCTATCAAGCGAGAGTTTATGGAGGAGATGATAATGACAACGGCGGTCGTTTTTTATACTTTATTGGGAGTAGTGATCGCACAGGGGCTTGCATTTGGAGTTTTTATTGCTTTTTTTGAAGGGTATAACCCTTTATTACTTGGATTTTTAGCGGGTATTTCTGGGATCATTCCTGTTTTTGGAACGGCATTAGTGTGGGTTCCTGTTGCTATCAACGAATATTTACAGGGGCATACGCTTAATGTTATTATCATTTCTTTTTATTCATGGGCTATGATGGCATTTTTTATCGATAATTTCTTAAAATTGATAATTTTAAATTTTGTAAATCGTACATTAAGTACGGGTAAAAACCGAATTAATGAGTTTGTTATATTTTTTGCTATTGTAGGAGGATTAGCCACTTTTGGATTTTGGGGATTTTTATTGGGACCGGCTATTATTGCTTTTGTCGTCACAACGTTACGAACTTTAAGAAAAGCACACCGCTCAATACGGCACTAAGTGAAGAATAAAATCTGCTATGATTATCATCAGCACCGAGAATGTATAATGACCTCAAAAAGGGATGGATAACTGTGGAACATAACCAATTTGTCAGAGTGATGATTATCGGAGCATTTGTATTGATGACTTGGCTTTTTTTCCCATTTTTAAAAAGCTTTTTTGTTGCTTTTTTACTTCTGACTGCTTTTGCTCCTCTTCAAAATGTAGTTGAATACCAATTGATTAAAATACGTTGGATGCGGCCATATCGTGAACTTCTCGGCGCATCGTTAATAACACTGCTTTTATTTTTTGTATTGTTTGTACCTATCCTCTTCTTTGTATATTATGTTGCCAGCCACCCGAGCGAATTAAAAGAAATTGCACTTACTTATCAAATGCAAATCATGAAACTGCTTTCGCATCTTCCTAGTTCATTTGATTGGATGAGGGAGATTGTTATCACGCTTATACACAAAGCAAGTGAATATCAAACACAAATCATCTCAACCTTGGCGGTCAGTGTTGGTAATGGTATTTTGGGCTTTTTGGGGGCATTAGGAGAGATGATTATGATTGTCATCTTTTTCTTTTTTCTAGCATTGTTCCGCCGTCCTATAACATTGGCTATTGCTCCTGTCATTCCTGTAAGACGGCGGATACGCCAAGAGTTTGTACAAGACATGATTGCGACAACAGCAACCGGATTTTATTCATTAATTGGGGTGGCTGTGGCGCAAGGCTTAGCCTTTGGAATATTTATCAGTTTTTTCCATCTGTACGATCCATGGCTATTTGGTTTGATGATTGCGGTTACATCGGTGATTCCGATTGTCGGGACGGCATTGATCTGGATTCCAGTAGCACTGAACGAATTTATCAATGGGCATAATCTCAATGCCGTCGTCATTCTAATCTATTCGTGGGCAATGCTCTCATTTTTCATAGACAATATTGTTCGGCTTATTATCCTGCAACAGATCAACAAGCTATTTAGCCATGGGCGACAAACAATTAACGATTTTTTAATTTTCTTTGCCCTTATTGCGGGACTTACGACGTTTGGATTTTGGGGGTTCTTGTTGGGGCCTGCAATCGTTGCTTTTGTGGTTACGTTATTACGCATGCTTCGACGTAACCATGTTTCCCGTGTTAAGACTTCAGAGCCTGAACTTCGGCGCGCAGACGATCTAATTCTTCTTTCAAGGAAGTGATTTCGTCTTCATTAACGAGATCATTTTTCTCGCCCGTAGTATTCGTATATCGTCCAATCGCACTTTGAACATTTTGGCTTAGTTGATTAAACTGAGCTTTTGTTTTTTCGATGAGCTCATTGTTATCAAGATTAAGAGAACCTTCAAGGTCATTTATGCTGGCAAGTAATTCGTCTTGGTTCTTGTAGGCATAATAAGCGGCTGTTCCGCCGATAACAGCGCCAAGTAAAAAAATGAGTGCATTATTCTTTTCCATCATTTTTCCTTTAGTTTTTACTGTTTTTTTTGAAAATCTGTGCCAACGCACCAATAGCTAACGACCCTACTGTTACTTTCGCGATACCGCCCGATGCTTTCATCGCAAGACTTCTCGTCTCTTCATGGATATAAGAGACAAGTTCACGTATTTCATGCAATGTAGAAAGCGATTTTTCACTGATCGGCTCTGTTTGTTCTTTGAGATGTTTGATAAATTCATTAATTTCATGAAGGGTCAGTGCTCCTTTGGTAGTAAGGAAACTAAGTTCATTTTGTACAACACCTATAAATTCTTGTGATTTTTGCATCATTTTAACAGCGTAAAATCCGATTAGCGCAATCACCACGGTAATGATGACCATACACAGTGCTATAATTCCGACAAAGATAGTGAGCGTTTCATTATTCATGATATACCTTCTGACTTTTGGCTAGTGTAACCTAAGATTTCTTAAGAGTCCTATCGTAGATTGAATTTACAGATGAAAAACTTCTTCAAAAATCAGGCAACACTAAAAAGTTGAATACTCCAAAAGACTAAAAATCCTGCAAATAGCCACAGAGTAGAGGATGGTTTTTCTTCTACGGTGTGCGCTTCAATCAATAATTCATCGGTGACTAAATACAGCAAAGCCGCTACGCCAAAGGCTAATATGGCGCTGATGGTACTTGTTGAAGCGCCTTGTAAAAGATAATTACCTAACAAGGTACACGTCAAAACCACACCGGCCAATAATGAGGTCATAGCAATGATACGCCATCCTTTGATCGTATCAGAGACCAAGGCCAATCCCAAAAAGAGAAGTTCAACGGATAAGCCCAATGCTAATATTAAGCCGGTACTTCCACCTGCAGCAAATCCCGCACCAATAATAAAGCCATCAACTGCTACATCAATAAACGTTGCGGCTATTAAGCCATAATTAAGGGTACTGCTATCTAAATGGCTCTCTTTACCCTCAAGGCTAATACTCCATAGTTTCATGAGATACATCAGAATGCCACCTATGGCAAAGGAACCAATGAGAACCCATGCGGGTGCGTGCTCACGTCCGAGTTCTGGTAAAACTTCGACAGCCAAAGCCGCGAGGACAACACCTGCTGCAAAGTGCTGGATTAAACTGCGTGCATTGTGCGAAGGATTCCAGAAAAGAGCAAGTATTCCTCCTAGAGATGCAACAACAGCAGGAATAAGCATGGCGGTAAATGGTGTCATGGGTGATCTTTCTTGAATGAATTTTACAAAGTGTTTAATCGGATCTTTGAGAAGAAAACTATAGCTAAAAAGTGTCAAGAAAGTGTCAAGAAAGGTCCTGTGGAGGGTTGACATCTTTGCTCTACCATTACAGTATCTAAAACCAAGGAGGACGGTATGAAATACCTAACTATCTTATTGATCGGTTC
>JAQTOQ010000142.1 GCA_028713245.1 Sulfuricurvum sp.
TACCAGATGGCAAAGTCGTCGGTCTCTCTAAGATCCCAAGAGTAGTGGATGTTTTTGCGCGACGTATGCAAATCCAAGAGCAGTTGACGGAGCAAATTGCCGATGCGCTCATGCGCTCTATCAATCCAAAAGGGGTCGCTGTGGTCATACAAGCGCGTCATATGTGTATGGAGATGCGTGGCGTCCAAAAGATCAGCTCAACAACTACATCAAGTGCCTTGCGCGGTCTGTTTAAACGAGATGAAAAAACACGTATGGAATTTTTCAGCCTTATTAACTCTCATACGGGCAACCGCTACTAGTGCCATCATGCCTCTAAAAGCCCTTCGCGAACGTCTTGGCAAAGAGAAGCTTCACACCATCTTTGGAACCATTGTTAAAATCAGTCCGACAGTTATGGTAGCTGAGGGGCTGCACGTTAGTATCGGGGATACCGTGACCATTGTCTCGGACGTGAGCGGCGCAGAAGTCATGGGAATGGTGAGTGAAGTTGAGCGAAATCGTTTTTTCATCACCCCTTTTCGATTTGTAGAGGGCTTTCGTGCTGGGGACAAAGTGTTTCCCAATCAAACGGGTATGGCCATAGAAGTCGGCGATGGATTGTTGGGGCGGGTTGTTGATCCGTTTATGAAGCCTATCGATGGAAAAGGTCCTGTCTGGGGCTCTCACGTGGAACCCATTATCAAAGCACCGATTGCTGCGATGAAGCGGGGGATGATTGATGAACCTTTTATGGTTGGCGTCAAAACCATAGACGGATTGCTAACCTGCGGTAAAGGGCAAAAGCTCGGTATTTTTGCCGGAAGCGGTGTGGGAAAATCGACACTCATGGGGATGATTGTTCGCGGAAGCCAAGCCCCGATAAAAGTGGTTGCTCTCATCGGTGAGCGCGGACGGGAGGTTCCCGAGTTTATTGAAAAAAGCCTTGGCGGAAATTTGGAAAATACGGTATTGGTTGTTGCGACGAGCGATGATTCTCCTCTTATGCGCAAATATGGAGCGTTTAGCGCGATGAGTGTGGCAGAATATTTCAAATCACAGGGGCATGATGTCCTCTTTATGATGGATTCGGTAACCCGTTTTGCAATGGCACAGCGTGAAATTGGGCTGGCATTAGGGGAGCCTCCTACCTCCAAAGGGTATCCTCCCTCATCACTCACGCTTTTGCCACAGCTCATGGAACGTGCGGGAAAAGAAGAAGGGCATGGTTCGATCACTGCTTTTTTTACCGTTCTCGTAGAGGGAGATGATATGAGCGATCCTATTGCCGATCAGTCGCGTTCCATCTTAGACGGACATATCGTTCTTTCCCGTGAGCTGACCGATTTTGGTATTTATCCTCCGATCCACATCCTCAATTCTGCATCACGTGTCATGAATGACATCATCAGCCCTGAGCATCTAGCAGCGGCACGCCGATTCCGACGACTCTATACATTACTAAAAGAAAACGAAATGCTCATCCGCATCGGTGCATATATCAAAGGCTCGGACAGAGAACTCGACGAGGCAATTGCTAAAAAAGAGCAGATGGAAGCCTTCTTATCGCAAGATGCTACCGTAATTACTGACTTTCAAGAGACGATTGATTCAATGATTGTATTGATGGCATCTTAATAATCAATTCTTAAATCATGCTAAATATCAAAAGGTCTTAAGGTAGCTATAACACAGGATGTATTATTATCCCAAAAGTTAAACAAGATAAAAATTGTCTTATATTAAAAAGTACCTCACATAGGAGAGTCATATGAATGTCTATTTGGACAATAACGCTACTACAATGGTTGATCCTGCAGTTGTTGAGGCAATGATGCCGTTTTTCAGTGAAATCTACGGTAACCCTAGTTCACTGCATCGTTACGGGACTGCATCGCATCCGGCGATCACCAACGCGATTAATCAGATGTATAAAGGGATCAATGCCTCGGATAAAGATGATATTATTTTTACATCATGCGCCACTGAAGCGAACAACTGGGTTTTGAAGTCGGTATGGATTGATAAAATCATGCACGGTGAAAAGAATCACATTGTGACCACAGAGATCGAACATCCATCAGTTCTTTCCGCATGTAAGTTCCTTGAAGATCAGGGGGTTAAAGTAACCTATTTACCTGTCAATGATCAGGGAGTCGTTGAAGCACATACGGTTCGTAGTTTCATTACTGAGAAAACGGCATTGGTTTCTGTTATGTGGGCGAACAATGAAACCGGGATGATTTTCCCGATCAAAGAGATCGGTGAGATCTGTAAAGAAAAAGGAGTTCTTTTTCATACAGACGGTGTTCAAGCGGTTGGTAAGATTCCCGTCGATATGCAAGACGTTCATGTTGATTTCATGTCCATGTCAGCACATAAGTTTCATGGTCCAAAAGGGATAGGTGCACTTTACATCCGTAATTCGCAGCATCTTACGCCTTTACTGCATGGCGGAGAGCACATGGGCGGTCGCCGTTCAGGTACTCTCAATGTTCCGTACATTGTGGGAATGGGTAAAGCGTTAGAATTGGCTACGGAAAATATCCAAGAAAAAATGACAACTATTGCCGCTAAACGCGATCATTTGGAAGATGCATTGTTGTCAAGTTTGACAGATGTATTTACGGTCGGTGACAGAGCGAACCGTACCCCGAACACCATTTTGATCTCGATTCGCGGAGTTGAAGGTGAGGGTATGTTGTGGGATTTGAACAACGCTCTCATCGGTGCCTCAACTGGATCAGCATGTGCCTCTGAAGATTTGGAAGCAAACTCCGTTATGTTAGCCATCGGTGCAGACAATGAGTTGGCACACACGGGTATCCGTTTGAGCTTGAGCCGTTTTACAACCGATGCAGAGATTGATTACGTCATCGAGCGTTTTGAATCAGCAGTCAAGAGATTGCGTGCAATTTCAAGTTCGTACGCAATCGTACAACCTACCGCCGGCGGTGAATCAGCTGCTTGCGCAATTCACCACTAAAGGATTCTATTATGGCAAAAAATGATTTATTAGGCGGATCTCTTTGGGATCAGTATTCAAATAAAGTAACAACATTGATGAACAACCCAACCAATCAGGGTGAAATTACACAAGAAGAATGTGACACAGCAGGACACAAGCTGATTGTTGCCGATTTCGGCGCAGAGAGCTGCGGAGATGCGGTCCGTTTGTATTGGGAAGTTGATCCCTCTAACGATACCATCGTTAATTCAAAATTCAAAAGTTTTGGTTGCGGTACGGCGATTGCAAGTTCAGATATGATGGCAGAGCTTTGTATCGGTAAAACGGTTCAGGAAGCGGTTAAGATTACCAATATTGATGTCGAAATGTCACTGCGTGATGATCCGGAAACTCCAGCGGTTCCACCACAAAAAATGCACTGTTCAGTTATGGCATATGATGTTATCAAAAAGGCAGCGGGATTATACTTGGGCGTTAATGCTGATAGTTTTGAAGATGAGATCATCGTGTGCGAATGTGCTCGTGTGAGCTTGGGGACATTGCGTGAAGTAATCCGTCTTAATGACCTCAAGAGTGTTGAGCAAATCACGGACTATACCAAAGCGGGCGGTTTTTGTAAATCGTGTATTAAGCCGGGTGGTCATGAAGCGCGTGAGTACTATCTTGTCGATATTTTGGCAACCGTACGTCACGAAATGGACATGGAAAAAATGCAAAATGCAGCTGATGCAGGTGGCGCAGGTGATTTCGAAAACATGACGTTGGTACAGAAAATCAAAGCTATTGATGCAACTATTGATGATAGTATTCGTCAGTTTCTCATTATGGACGGCGGAAACGTTGAAATTATTGATGTTAAAGATTCACCCGATTACATTGATATTTACATCCGCTATTTGGGCGCATGTAATGGGTGCGCAAGTTCAAGTACGGGTACATTGTACGCGATTGAATCAACGCTCAAAGAAAAACTCTCTAATAAAATCCGCGTTTTACCAATTTAATAATCTCTTTCCCATTCCCGTCATACCGTACTTGATACGGTATGACAGAGTGCTTGCGTTTCAATTAAAAATTCTTATCAAACCAATCAGCCACATTACTGCGTATGGTATGGCGTAGCTGTATTCCTGCGACAAAATCGCAATGCTGTGCTTTGTTGAGTAGACTTACAAGTGCATTGCGGCGTTTAGAGAGGAAAGGGTGATCAATTTGTCCCGGGTCTCCCATGACGACCAGCCGCGTCTCTTCGCCCATACGTGTACCAATGAGTTTTAGCGTAGCGTTGGTCATGTTTTGTGCTTCATCGATAATAACAAATTTTCGGGAGATTGTGGTTCCGCGCATGTGTGCGATATCCATGGCTTCAATGTTATATTTTTTCATAAACAGTTCGGTCGCATTTTCCCGTTTAGTAGAGTTGGTGGTGCCTGTGAACTCGACACGTGCGTCAATGGAGTGTTTGTTTTGATGTTCTATGGTAAAGTTAACCGCGGCATAGAGAGGGTACATGAAATAGCCAAGTTTTTGCTCTTCATCCCCTTTTCTAAAGCCG
>JAQTOQ010000143.1 GCA_028713245.1 Sulfuricurvum sp.
GATAATCGCCAATTTGATTTTGTTGGGGTTTTATACACCCAGCCAAAATGTGTCGCCTGTCACACTAATTTTGTTGTTGGTGAGTTACGTGGTGGGATAGAGATTACTTTGCCGTTGACAAAATACCATGATGCCCTAGATACTATAAAACGGCAATTCCATACTTTTTATTATATGGTGATCGGAGTCTATCTTTTCGGACTGGGATTGCTTCTCTATTTTATTCACAATATATTCAAAAACAAAGAACAAATCGAAGAGCTCAATGGTTCGTTAGAGAAAAAGGTAAAAGAGCGTACCAAAGAGGTGCAGGTGCTTTACAGTAGGGAACATTATTTAAAAAGACTTCTCGAAACGATAACGGAATTGAATGAATCACTCATTAGTACCTATTCACTTGGTTCTATTATTGAAACAAGCCTGGAAACACTCAAGCATCATCCCAATTACAAAATTATATTATTTGGTCATTTTGATGGAGAAGTATTTCATCAACGTTATATTTCAGGTGACATTTATGGAATTTTCACCAAAGAACATTTCACTATAAATGAATTAAAAAATAACTCACATTATTGTTCCATTTACAACGCTATTACGAATCGTCATTGGAATATTCAAAATCCATGTCTTGTTGAACTTCCCCATAGAAACCGTAATCGTCATGAAGACTATGATTTAAGTGCATCAATTGCCTTTCCTCTGATTGAAAATGACAAAATCGGATTGGATGTTTTAGCATTTTGGACAAATCGAGAAGAAGGTTTTGATGATGAAGAGATAAATATACTCGATACTGTAGTACACGATATCACTATGGCATTAAGTGCCTATAAACAACGTAAAATGACAGAGCATCTCCAAAAAGAGCAAATTAATAATTATGAAGAGACAATTCTGGCATTTGTCGACATGATTGAACAACGTGATGCATACACGGCTGGGCATACGTTGCGAGTTGCAAAATATTCACGTAAACTAGCCACGTATTTAAACATCGACGAAGCGATGATCCATAAAATTGAAAAAGCAGCCATTCTTCATGATATCGGCAAAATTGCTACACCGGATACAATTTTGCTCAAACCGGGAAGACTTAATGCTCTAGAATATGAGCTAATTAAAAACCATGTTACAGCAGGGTATAAAATGCTTTCAAAAGTCAAAATGTATGCAGAACTCGCAGAAATTATGAAATTCCATCATGAACATTATGACGGAAGCGGGTATCCGTATGGATTAAAAGGGGAAAAAATCCCGATGGAAGCTCATATTATGATTGTTGCTGATGCCTTTGATGCGATGACGACCAATCGCATCTATAAGGGGAGACTCACGATTGAAGATGCAATTAGTGAATTAAATAAAAAAAGTGGTATTCAGTTTCATCCAATTGTAGTCGAAGCAGCCAATCATGTTTTGGTTGATGAAGTAATCTTCCAAACAACTCAAATGCCACAAAGTGATTTGGAAAAGCAACGCTTTTCCTATTTCTTTAATGATAATCTTACGGGGTTATACAATGAAGCATATATGCAGCTAATGTTACATCAGATAGATGCTCAAATGTATGTATATGTTGTACGTCTCCACAATATTACAACTTTTAACAAACATATGTCATGGAATAAAGGGAATGAATTATTATTATCGGTAGCAAATCAACTCAAAGTATATTTTCCTGAGGCAAAAATTTTCCGTTTTGAGGGGGATGATTTTTTAATTTTTTCACCTATTGAGACTGTTTTTGAAGAGGCTATGATTAATTTAAAAGATAATGATCCAGAAAATATTGTAATAGTTGAGGTTGAATCAATACTGATCCGTGACAGTGAAGATATACATAAGCTTGAAGCCTATATGATTTGATACTTAGTGACAGTAGATTCCGCGTCGAAGCACGGAATAATTAAGAAAATCAAACGGCACCGAATGAAGCTTTTCCACCACGTTGCAATGCTTTGATTTCTTCATACGTTTTTTCGCTGAGGCGGAGGTTGCTACGTAGAACTTCTTTAACAACCGCATCGATTTTTTCTTTATCAGACATCTTTTTGAGATCACCTTTTGAGAGATCGGCAATATCAAGCAAGTCGTTCCATACAGAACTCTCATCCAATGAAAACGTATTAAAGGTAATCCCTTCGTATACAAATGTCCCTTTTCCGATGATGTCAGAGACGAAAAGGAGGTATTTCCCCTCAGGAATCAAAAACTCTTTGTATTTCGCTACGAAACCTTCAAAAACATCCAAAGATGTGAGTTCGCACGCCAAGAAGTCGATTTTGTCCGAGTTGGTAGCAAGGATAACTTGTTTCACGATCTCTTTAGGTGGGAGACTTTTATCAGCGGTGATAACCTTACCTTCAGTAACGACGAGACATCCGCGATATGCGTATTTGTACGCATCGGTTGGGGCATTGTAGACGATCATCCATTCGAGTTTATTGTCAGCGATATAGCTCTGTATTGACATAGGGTTTCCTTTTGGGTTGTTTCTACTCTCAATACAATTCTTGTTCTACCTTTTTCGTACAATAAATGCATCATTATCTAAAAACCGTCATTCCCAACTTCATATGCCCTTTAGGGTAGATTGGGAATTCAGCTTTCTTTTTGGAAATGGATCCCGTATCTAGTACGGGATGACGAGAATAAGGAAACCTATGAACCCTCAAAGTGCTAAACGCTCTCCCGCCCATCTATGCGAACGAAAAGTCCCCGTTTTTTTATGGGGGCCTCCGGGGATTGGAAAATCCTCTATTGTTGCACAGATTGCACGTGAGGCAGATATCGGGTTTATTGATTTGCGTCTCTCCCTCCTCGATCCGACCGATTTGCGTGGGATTCCATTTTTTAATTCAAAAAATGACAGTGCGATTTGGGCACCTCCGGCATTTTTACCCGATGGGTCGCAAGAGCGGGGGATTTTGTTTCTCGATGAGCTAAATACCGCCGCACCGATGGTACAAGCTTCTGCATATCAGTTAATATTAGACCGTAAAATCGGTGAATATCGTCTCCCCGATGGGTGGGCGATTGTCGCGGCGGGGAACCGCGAGAGCGATCGCGGAGTCGTGTTTCGGATGGCGGCACCGTTGGCAAATCGGTTTGTCCATCTGGAGATGGAAGCTAATGTCGAAGATTGGCGCAACTGGGCGATAGGCTCAGGGATTGATCCGACTATCATCGCTTATATCTCCCACCGTCCGGATGCACTATTTGTCTTTAATGCTGAGAGTAGATCGTTTGCCACACCACGAACGTGGCAGTATGTAGATGACATTATGGCATCCAACCCCGAAGAGGATTTGGTGATGGCGATGGTGAGCGGGGCTATCGGTGAGGAGTTGGCGGCATCGTATCTCGGATTTCGTCTAGTAGCGTCGCAGCTGCCCGATTTGGATGCTATCATGGAGGGTACCTGTGCAGATGTTCCGAGCGACCCCTCCGCCCTCCATATCCTCAGCACAGCACTGACGATGCGGGTGAATGACTATACGGGAAGCAAGAAGCTAAATAACCTCATCGCGTATACGCTGAAACTCCCCGGCGAGTTTGCCGTCATGATTATCCAAGACCTCAGAGCACGCAAAATTGAACTTGACCATGTCGAGAGTTGGCCGATGTGGATGCGTCAGTTCAACACATTGCTACGATAATGTCGCATGAACAACTGCTTTTAAAAGCAAAATCACTTTTGACGGTCAAATATCCCTATTTCGGAATGCTCGCATCACGGCTCAACTTTGAACCAAGCGAGACTCTATCGGGATATGCCAGCAATGGCAAACGCTTTATCTACAATGTAGAATTTTTGGAACGTCGAAATGTGGACGAGGTGATGTTCATCCTCACCAACGCCGTAATGCACCATATTCTCGCCCATCAGCAGCGTAAATTAAACCGTAGAGGTCGGCTGTGGCAGTTAGCGACCGATTATGCGATCAACAATCTCCTCGCCAAAAGCGGTTTGGTGATTCCCAATGTGGCGAACTATAACAAAGAATACGAGGTTATGTACGCCGAAGAGATCTATGATTCACTGAAAAATGATATGGATCTCGGTGAGGGAGATGCGTTTGGTGAGAGTAGCGATAGTGCGCCACAAAACGCTATGATGGAACAAGAAGCTGATGAGTCGGGCGAATTTACAAACATTGAGGGGATCGCCGATGAGATGGATACTGCCGATGAATCACAGTGGCAATATGCTGCCTCTATCGCTCAGGAGGTGGCACAGCGCAAAGGCTCAATGCCATTGGGACTGGAGAGACTGGGGAAAAAGGTAAAAGCTACCAATGTGGACTGGCGATTTGAGCTTTACAATGCCGTCAATCGCCATATGCGTAACAACTACGCTTTTATGCCCCCGAATAAAAAACATATCCATCGAGGTATCGCTTTACCGTCTTTGACGAGTGATACGTTGAGCTTATGTGTGGCGGTCGATACGAGCGGCTCCATCGATGATGCTCTTTTGGGGGCGTTTATGGAGG
>JAQTOQ010000144.1 GCA_028713245.1 Sulfuricurvum sp.
GCCTTTTTATAATCGAGGTTTTGTTTTGCAGCCCCTTGGCTAAACTCATCGTTATACGCGGAGAGGTCTTTTTTCTTACCCATCGCACGTCGTATTATGTCCGAGTAGCCCAGACTGAATCCACCGATAGTCTGAACGATCTGCATAACCTGCTCTTGGTAAACGATAACCCCGTAGGTCGGTTTCAAAATCGCTTCCATCGCAGGAAACGTATAGGTGATCGCCTGACGCCCATGTTTACGCTCGATAAAGTCATCCAGCATCCCAGACTCCATCGGTCCCGGACGATACAGTGCCAAGACCGCGATCAAGTCCTCAAAGGAGCTGGGTTTAAGACGTTTGTTGAGGTCTTGCATCCCCGAACTCTCGATCTGGAACATACCGATCGTGTCACCGCTTTGGATCACCTTGTACACTTCAGGATCGTTTTCATCGATGGCGTGCCAATCGACCTCTTTTTCGTATCGGTTTTTGATCAGCTTGATAGCACTGTCGATGACATCGAGGGTTTTAAGTCCCAAAAAGTCGAACTTAATCAAATCAACGTCTTCGAGATAGTTTAACGAATACTGAGTAATGTAGTTCTCTTCCCCAGAGGGTTTATAAATCGGAGTTTTCTTCCATAGTGGCTCGTTAGAGATAACCACCCCCGCCGCGTGCATCCCCGCATTGCGCTTTAGACCCTCAAGTTTTTTCGCAAACTCCCACACGCGCATGGCACTGGCATCACCTTCGATCAGCTCTCGAATTTTCGGCTCTTTTTGGTAGGCACCGTCTTCGGTCTTGCCCCCTTTGGTTTTACCATTGAGGGTAATCCCCAATTCGTCAGGAATCAGTTTTGCCATAATGTCGGCTTGGGAGAGAGGCATATCCAAAACACGTGCGACGTCACGGATAACCCCCTTTGCAAGAAGCGAACCAAAGGTGATAATCTGCGCCACTTGCTCACGTCCGTATTTGCGTACCACGTAGTCGATAATCTCTCCACGGCGTGCTTGCATGAAGTCCATATCGATATCGGGCATCGATACACGCTCAGGATTTAGAAAACGCTCAAAGAGCAAATCGTATTTCATCGGGTCAATATCGGTGATTTCGAGACTGTACGCTACCAGACTCCCCGCCGCCGATCCACGCCCTGGACCCACAGCGATTCCCATGCGTTTGGCTTCACGGACGAAATCCCAAACGATGAGCATGTAGCCCGGAAATTTCATCTGATTGATGACCCCTATCTCAAATTCCAGTCGATCACGGTACTCTTGAAATCGCGCTTGCGGAACATGCTTCAGTCGCTCTTCCAAACCGATACGGCAACGGTGAATAAAATACTCCGAATCTTCTTCAATGACCAACCCTTCTTCGAGAGCATATTCAGTCGTAAATTTAAAATTGGGAGGGGTAGGATTGCCAAGATTGAGTTCAAGCTGACACTTCTCCACAATTTCTTGCGTATGATAAAGCGCTTCAGGAATGTCCGCAAAGAGCAATGCCATCTGCTCAGGAGATTTGACATAAAACTCATGGACTGAGTGACGCATACGCTTGGGATCATCATAGAGTTTATTCATCCCGATACACATAAATGCTTCATGATACTGTGCATCGCCTGGGAAGGTGTAGTGGGTGTCGTTGGTAGCCACGAGCTTGATTCCGGCCTCTTGCGAGATACGGATAACCTGTTCATCAATAAAGAGCTGATCCGCAATCCCGTGACGCATGATTTCAAGGTAAAAATCATCCCCAAACATCGATTTATATTCCAGCGCGATACGTTTGGCTTCATCGTACCCAAGAGCGCCATTTTTAACATTTCGCTCGCTGTTGAGATTGAGATGCCAGTTTACTTCACCCTGCAAACACGCAGAGGTACAGATGATCCCCTCACAGTTTTCACGAAGAAGTTGCTTGTTGATACGGGGGAAGTAGTAAAAACCGTTGATGTAGGCTTGAGAGGAGAGATACATGAGATTTTTATATCCGACCTCGTTTTTGGCAAACAAACAGACGTGAAAACGTTGCTTAATACTCTTGTCCCCCAGCTCCTCGCCATTATGGATGTAGGCCTCCATCCCGATGATCGGTTTGATCCCGGCATCGCGCATCTGATGGTAAAAATCGATCGCGCCGAACATGTTTCCGTGATCGCTCATCGCCACCGACGTCATACCCAGTTCTTTAACCCGTGCTGCCAATGCAGAGATTTTATTGGCACCGTCAAGAAGGGAGTATTCGGTATGCAAATGCAGATGGGTAAACGGAGGAATGCTCATGAAAAAACCTTGGGAAAATATGAAAAGATTATAGTGTTTAGAGGGTAAAGAGGAGCTTTGCTATTGACGCTTTGACAATAACTTATTGAGCCCATCCGCAAATTCTCGAACGGTTTTCGCCCCTATTGCAGCGGGGCCTCCCGTAATTTCTCCTGAGTTACGCAGCTCTTCCATCAGGTTACGCATAGCAAGGAGATGTTTGATGTTATGTTCATCGTAAATCGTCCCTCTGGGATCAAGAGCCACAGCACCTATTGTGACAATACGATCCGCAAGGGGAATATCAGCAGTAATGACCAAATCACAAGACTCACACAGCTCGGCAATGCGGTGATCGGCTTCATCAGGACCTTGCTCCACGACTTGCATGGAAACAAAAGGGACATTCGGAATGGAAATGTTTTTATTGGCAATGAAGATAGTGGTGATTTTGCGCTTGAGAACCGCGCGCATCAAAACCTCTTTGAGTGCGTTGGGAAACGCATCGGCATCGACAAGGATTTTCATGGATTACAGCAGCTCGATGCCGAATCGTCTGAGGATGACAACCGTTAGGATAAAAAACCCTATCGTTATCAGGGCAGAAACTCCCATGGTAGGCCAAAATCCGATTCTTTTTAACAACGGCCAAAAAGTTAAAAACATCGGCAATGTCGGTACCGAATACCAAAAAACATACTCTACGTAACTGCCCATTTTATCACTCGGCTGACCTTCCATGTAAAGCCACATCAAAACCGTGAAGGTGACTAACGGCAAAGCGGTAATCAAACCGCCAAGCTTTTCACTCTGCTTGGCTACTTCAGAAACGGCTACTATAAAGCCAGCCGTCAGCAAATATTTAACAATCAGCCATGTCATCTTTGCAACATTTTTATAAAAGCTCGATTCCGAAACGTTTTACAATTGTAGCAAAGAGCACAAAACTCACAAGCGTTATAACGACAGCGGCACCCATCGTAGGCCAAAAACCGATTCTCGGCAACAGATACGGGAACGCCAAAAACATCGGCAATGTCGGTACAACATACCAAAAGGTATACCACGCATGATTCGCTATTTTCTCTGTAGATTGATTCTCTGCATACAGCCATATCAGCGTTAAAAAAGTGATCATCGGCAAAGCAGCAACCAGTCCGCCAAGCTTGTCACTGCGCTTTGCAAATTCCGACACGAGAACAACCACTCCCGCAGTGAGCAAATACTTAATGATTATCCAAGACATTAGCGCCCTCTACCAGTACCTTCGCGACGCTGAGTGTTACTACGCCCTTCGTTGCGACTTCCTTCGTTTCTGCGGCTTGAACTGTCGCGCTTTTGTCCTTGTGGCTTACCGCTTGGTGCGTGACCGCCGCTGTTACCACGTCCGCCTCCGCCTCCACGTCCTTGCATGATCGGCATCGCCATGATGGATGGATCTGGCTCAAATCCAGGGATAACATCACGATCAAGCTTACGATTAATCAAACGTTCAATCCCTTTGAGGTAATCATACTCATCCACACACACGAGAGAAATCGCTTCACCTTCATTACCCGCACGTCCCGTACGCCCGATACGGTGAACGTAGTCTTCTGCTATATTTGGCAGTTCGAGATTGACAACATGTGGAAGCTGATCAATATCCAATCCACGCGCCGCGATATCCGTTGCTACGAGAATCTTAACCGAACCATTTTTGAAATCAGCAAGTGCTTTAGTCCGTGCTGCTTGGCTTTTATTACCATGAATCGCCGCTGAGCTGACCCCGATTTTCTGTAAATATTCGGAAAGCTTATTGGCTTGATGCTTGGTACGGGTAAATACCAAGACTTGCTCCCATTTATTTTCTTTTACCAAATGGCCAAAAAGTGCGCTTTTCTTGGCACAGTCCACTAAAATAACCTTTTGAGTAACAAGTTCGCTAGAGGTATTACGACGTGCGACTTCAACGATCGCAGGATTACGTAAAATTGATTCACACAATGTCTTGATTTCATCTGAATAGGTCGCTGAGAAGAGAAGATTTTGTCGTTTTTGAGGTAATATTGAAATTACACGGCGGATATCTTTGATAAATCCCATGTCCAACATACGGTCTGCTTCATCGAGAATCAACATCTCAACATTGCGTAAATCAACGGTTCCTTGCGACATGTGATCGAGCAATCGACCCGGAGTAGCGATCAGG
>JAQTOQ010000145.1 GCA_028713245.1 Sulfuricurvum sp.
AGAGCTTGATGAGACGTTGATTTATTTTGAAAAGGCGTTGTCTAAATTTTCAGCAGGGCATCCCGCCATCTTTTTGGAGCATGTCGGATTTGGACTTATGCGCGGTTTGCGTGTTGTGGATGCGGATACTCTGGGTAAAATCATCAATGCTGCTCGTAATGAAGGAGTTATTGTCCTCAAAGCAGGACGTAACACCTTGCGCTTTCTACCACCATTGACCATTACCAAAGAGGATATTAACGAAGGATTTGCACGCCTTGAAAAAGCGATGAGTACTTTATGATTTTCGTCATTCTATGCTCTGACATCCCGTCATTCCGTGCTCCGACACGGAATCCACAAACAGCCAATGGATCCCGTATCAAGTACGGAATGACAAAAGAGGATTGTAATGCTTTTTAGTGAGTATATGCATGAGTGGCTGTACGGTGAACATGGCTATTACGGATCGTATCATCCCATCGGAAAAAAAGGGGATTTTTACACCGCAGTCAGTACCTCTAAGTTTTTTGGCGGCTCTATCGCGCAGCATATTATTAAACGCATTGATGAGGGGTTTTTAGCTCCCGATTCGCTTATCTGCGAGATCGGTGCGCATCATGGCTATTTGCTTGCGGATATTATCGAGTTTTTGCATACTCTTCGACCTCAATTATTGCAAACATTGCGATTTGGTATAGTAGAGCGGTTTGATGCACTTCAAACGCAACAAAAACAGTATTTTGAAGAATCTTTTGGTGATGCAATAGCGCTGGAGCATTATTATGATGTTCGTGAAATAAATGCCACATGCGCTTTTTTCATCGCAAATGAAATTTTTGATGCCTTTTCGTGTGAGCTTTTTTATAAGGGTAAAATCGGTAGGGTAGAAGAGGGGAAAGTAATCTTTGACGTAGAGTCGCCTGAATGTTCCGCACATGCTTTAAAATATAAAAAAGATCGTGGGGAAATCGCGGTAGGGTACGAATCGTTTGCCCAATCGATGAGTCTCAGTATTCCAAAATTTGAGTTTATGAGTTTTGACTATGGTGAAATGGATGCACGCAGTGATTTTTCGATACGTGTATACCAAGAACATAAAGTCTTTCCTCTGTTTGATGAAGACTTGGACATGCAAAAAGCATTTGCAACGACTGATATCACTTACGATGTTAATTTTGCTCATCTGAAAGAGGCCTTTGAAGCGCAAAGACTTAAATGTGTACAGTATTCAACACAACTCGTAGCACTCGTAGAGATGGGCATATTGGATTTACTGTCTACATTGAAAGAAAAAGTTAGTGATGAGATTTACATCCAAGAGCTTGAAAAAGTAAAAGTACTGATTACGCCATCCCTCATGGGAGAGCGGTTTAAAATGATCCGTTTTGTAAAAGAATAAAAGCAGGCAGGGGAAACAATGAACATTAAAGTAAACGGTGAAAAGAGAGAATTAACAGAAGCTACAACGCTTCAACAGATGATAGAGTCACTAGGGTTGGAATCAAAAGTAATGGCAGCCGCAGTGAATATGGAAATTGTTAAACAAGACGCATGGGATAAAGCAATTTTAAAGGATGGGGATACCATCGAACTGCTCGATTTTGTGGGTGGTGGATGAGGATTATGATTGACTTTTTAATAGCTTCTCATATTTCGTCTTAAGTATGAGATAGTGTTTGTTTAAATCTTCATACTCTTTTTTGTAATTAATCTCACATTCCTCATTCAAGTCTTCTTCGTTTTCAGATGTTCCTAGCGTCTTTTTCTGAGTTTCAGGATTGAGAATATAGGTAACCTCTTTTCCGTTTTCTTCTTTGACAACCGTTTGTAACTCACCACTCATCGTTTTTTTGATGACCGTGTGGGTGCTGAGTCGGTAAAGTGATGCGTATTTTTGTAGAGTGAGTAATTCTTCCATTTTTTTTCCTATAGAGCTGTTTTTCGTAAGACTACACCGCTAAGATACGCGGAATTTGGGATATTTAAAATATAGGGATGATCTTCATCCGCGCGTAACAGTTCGATCACTTCTAATGGGATACGTGCTTTAGTGGATGCCTCTAGGGAGAGTTCTAGCAGATCATTGAGGGCAACGTGGTGGGAGCACGAGAATACCGCAACAATACCATTTTCGTTTAACAGTTTCAAGGCCGCAGAGAGAAGAAATTTAAACCCTTTGATTGCACCTTCTGCCTCTTTTTTCGTTTTAGCAAAGGGAGGAGGGTCGAGGACGATACAGTCATAGGTATTTTTGGTCATTTTCTCCAGTGTCAAGAAATCAAAGGCGTCTTGTTTGATAATTTCACACTCTTCAAAACCGTTGAGAGTGATGTTTTGTGCTACTTGTGCGAGTGCGTGATCGGCAAGATCAACAAAACGGACGTGTGCACCATTTTTGAGTGCATACAGACCAAATCCCCCCGCATTACAGAAGATATCGAGGACTTTGTCGTCTTTGCGAACATATTTGGCGACAGCTTGGCGATTATAACGCTGATCGAGGTAAAATCCAGTCTTTTGCCCCTCGTATAAATTAACGATAAATGAGATGTCATTTTCTGCGATGGTGATTTCTTGGGGTACTCCACCGTAAATAACACCGTTTTGGGTTTCGATGCCCTCTTTGGCGCGGACTTTGATGTCTGATTTGTCAAAGATCCCTTTGGGATTAAGAACCTCGATTAACGACTGCAAAATCTCTTTGCGAAAACACTCCATGCCTAGCGTGTTAATCTGTATTGCGGCGTAGCCGTTATACCAATCGACAATGAGACCAGGGAGAAAATCAGCTTCTGAATGTACAACACGATACGCATCGGACGTATTTGTGATTTTTTGGCGTTTGTTGAGCGCCTGCCGAAATCGTGCGGTAAAAAAGTCTTGATCGATTTCGCGCTGTTCAAAAGAGAGGATGCGAACGGTGATCTTACTCTTTTGGTTGATGTACCCACGTCCCAAAAACTCACCGTTATGAGAGAGAACATCGATCACTTCACCATCGGCAATATCGATAGGAGTTATTATCTCGTTTTGGTAGACCCAGCAAAAAAAACTTCGGAGTTTATAAGAGGCGCTCTTGGTAATGGTGACGTTTTTCATGTGTTTTCCTGATGGCCGCATTAAAACGCTATGTGACTGATAGTGTAATGGTAGCATAGAGGCAGTTAGAGGGGGATAAATATGCAATTACTAAAAGAATTTGTGCTACCATAGTGGAGCAAAAGACCATAGGTCGTAAATGGAGAGTTCACCAATATGAGACTTCATAAACTGGGGTTATCGGTTTTAGTGGCCGTAACATTACAAGCACAGCCGTATGAGTTAGGGCGGGGGTATCGTGTAGATGATATGCTCAATGTAGGTGGTTATTTCTCAAGCGAATTTGAAATGCAAAGCAGCCAAGAGACTATCAGGCTTGATGATGTTGCCGTTATGGCGTACGGGGACGTTGATCCTATGTTGTCATATTTGGCAGAGTTTGAATCCGTTGGTTTTTACAGTAAAAATATATCAAACGGGAATGAGACCGGAGACCGTAAATTTCATATAGAGCGTCTCTATGGTGACCTTTGGCTTTCGGATGCGTACAATATTCGTTTTGGTAAGCAAATAACACCTATAGGTTACTGGAACAAAGAACCTATCAATGTTCTGCGCGATTCGACGTCGGACCCTCTGTACAGTAAGCTCCTTTTTCCAAAGTTTTTGACCGGTATTGATATTAACGGATTTGTTCCGGGAATGGAAGCGACGCGTTATCATCTCTTTGGACAGAATAATCGAGATTTTGATCAAGGTTATATCAATATTCCCAATACTCATTTCTTCGGACTTTCAGTTGAAAAAGAGATATCAAACGATTGGGCAGCAGGCGGAAGTATCGGTGAATATATAGCGGCGTCAGGAAATCAGCGAACTCGCTATGTACAGTCAAATGTAAAATACGATGATACCACGTGGCAGGTGATGAGTGAAGCGTTGATTGCGAAGAGTACTTATGCACAAGACGCGGATGATTATACGCTCTCAGGTTACGCACAGGGAATGTACCGTTATACGCAGCAACATGCCTTTATTGCACGTGCAGAGCACTTCAAAGATCACCACACACAGTATGAGGACAACATTGCAATTTTTGGGTATAGCTATCGACCGCTATATCCAGTATCGCTAAAAGGCGAGTATCAATGGCACTCACAGCACGATGAAAATCGGGCATTATTTTCATTTTCGGTACTGTTTTGATGAAAGCGCTTGTTGTTACTCTCGGACTTTGCGTAACATTGTTAGGGGGACAATATATGTTGATTGTCTCTAAAAAAAGTAGTTTCAGTGCGTTGTCGACACAGCAGGTCAAAGAGATTTTTTTACAAAAACGCCATACAGTTGGAAATCAGAAAGTAATTCCGATAAATTTACTCGGACAGCATGAATCGCGTAGTTTG
>JAQTOQ010000012.1 GCA_028713245.1 Sulfuricurvum sp.
CCTACGGCCGCCAATGCGGCAATCCCAAGTGTTCCCACCATCAGCATATCAATGAGCAGTTGGACAATATCAAGAAGCTGTTTGAGTGCGGCCGGAATGGCCAGGGAAACAACGCGGCGGTTAAGGGTAAGCGAATTCAAGACTGCACAATAGACGCGATCTCACTCATCGCACCAAAAAGCTCTTCTTTTGTTTCATAGCGTATCTCCACACGATTTACCGGAGCTTCCCCTACAGGATCAAAATCGAAGACCAGGACATAGGCTTCAAGGGTGATCTGCTCTTTTTTCATATCCGCCCATTCCAGCGATACCGATGCACTCTCTCCCCCTGCACTGATCAATGCCGCAGGATACAAACGGGTTACAAGAGACAAATCGATTTCCCCGCCATCATAGGTATATATTGTTTGTGTCATTATCCAATCTCCTGTAATTCATAATGTTGTCGCAACCATCGGTAGTAAGCAGCTGCAATTAAAAACGCACTTCCCAATACCAACGTAATTGATTCAAGCGTCCAGCCCAATTTGACTAAAAAACCAATCATTAGAGAAACTAACCCCCCAACACTTAAAAAAATCATATCATTATACGCAACCACGCGCCCATAATAATCATGATGCGTATGCTTTTGTATCAAAGTATAGGTATAAGACCATAACGTCGTTGTCATAAATCCGACAATCACTGATGCAGCAAGCGAAGTATAAAAATCAGACATAGCCCATGCCCATAATCCTATAGCCAACGCTTCTGCCAATAGCAAAAATTCCAATCGTTTAATATTCACCCACTCTCCCAAAAACAAAGGACCGATTGCCAATCCCACCGCACGCGCGGCGTGTACCAACCCAATTCCCAATGAAACGGCAATAATATTCATATAATATTTCTGTGCACTTAAAACAACCAGAGCATCAAATGCCGTAAACGCTACCACTGAGTGCAGTAACATCAAATGCCAAACAACCCGTTCTTTACGTATGTAACGTAGTGCATCCCCCATCATCGTCCGAAAACGTGACACATTTTCACTTTTTTCTAATGTAAACTGCAAATTAATTTGTAGTATCAATACAATCATAAATAAAAAGGCATCCGATAAAAAAGCAAATTTCACCCCGACACTGTAAACCAAAAGGCCACTTAGCGCCATACCTAATGTATACGACAGTGACCAGATTATCGAGTGTATTTCATTGGCACTTTGTAGTGCCTTACCAGTTAAAATCCGTGGTAAAAGAGACATCTCAATTGTGAATTGAAAACTCGCAGCTGCCATTCGAACAAATACCAGAATATATAACAATGACAATTTTGACACTTCATCAATACTCACCAGCATCAGAGTACAGCTGATCTCAATGATAGTCAAAAGAAGCATCAATTTTTTAGGCGAAAATCGATCAATAATTACACCACTCAATGGAGCTTGTAAAACCCCGGCAAAAAAATGCAGTGCAGCCACAAGTGCAATTATAGAAGCATCCACATGCAATGTGATAAGCAGCGTATAAATAGCAACATTGCTAAACCATGCTCCAAAATAGGCAATAAGCTGGATGAAAGAGAGCTGTGCGAGCAACGGTTCCGTACGTAAAAGATTCCAATATCGTTTCATAAACGCAAGCGTAGCATAGTAAAATCGATTTGCTATTAAAGTTTTCATTTACTCAGCCGATTTAGTCTTACTTAGAACGAATACGCTTATTGCGTCCAAGGAGAAGTATTATGGAAATCCTACAATCAGCAGCGAAATTGCAGCAGACTCAAATGGGAACTGCAAAAGTGGCAGAGGCACCAGCACAGCAAAGTGTTCAACAGATACAAAAAGCACAAATTGCTCAGGACAAAGTATCTGAAGCAGATACTCAAAACAAAACCACTAAAGTAAGTTCGCAGAAGGAAATGGATTCTCTGATTGAACAGCTCAATAAAGCTCTTGATCCGTTTAGCACAACATTGCGTTTTGGCTTTGACAATACATCCAAAGATTTTTTTGTCTCCGTTATTGATACACAGCGCAATGCGGTCCTTAGACGTTTTCCGCTTGAACAAGCAGAGAAATTATTACCAAAGATGCAAGAAGTAACAGGAATGCTTTTCGATATAAAAGGGTAGTTCCTACGTATTTATAAAATTCTAACAAGTACAATTAAGGATATTTTTATGTATAATAACAATCTTGCCTACAACACCTATGCTCAAAACAATATTGGGGTAGAATCCCCAGAAAAACTCATCCAAATGATGTATGAAGGTGTTTTACGTTTTAATATGCAAGCCAAACGCTCTATCAATGACGGAGATATTGAGCGACGTACTTATTGGATCAATCGCTCGAATGCAGTCATCAGTGAGCTTATCAATATACTCGATTACACTCAAGGGAATGTTGCCCATTATCTCGCAGGACTGTATGGACATCAATTACAACTCTTATTAGAAGCAAATATTCATAACGACAGCGCAAAACTTGATGAGGTCAATCAAGTAATGAAAGGGCTTCTCGAAGCCTGGAGAGAGAGTAGCAATGTGGCTGAGAAACTTTAAAAAAGCCATAATTCTAAAAGAATTTGAAACCCTTAACCAGCTCATCGATGAGATGCCTGCTATGGAATCTCTCTCACAAATGGAAGAAGCTGCTTATTTATTACATCATGCCAAAACCATTTTAGAAAGCGAACAATCAGCTACGCTTAACTCCATTCAACAACTTAAAAATACCATTGATTTTCTAAAATCAACAGAAAATATCCCAGTATCTTCCTTCAATCTAAAACTTTAACCCCATACTCATCTATTTTTTGCTAAAATCGTGCTATTTACTCCACATTTGTGGAAAATATACTCATAGGAATCATAATGAAAAAAGAGGTCAAAAAAGTAGTATTAGCCTATTCCGGCGGTCTTGACACCAGCGTTATCCTCAAATGGCTTCAAGATGAATACAAATGTGAAGTCGTGACGTTCACAGCAGACATCGGCCAGGGTGAAGAAGTAGAACCGGCGCGCGCAAAAGCAATCGCGCTTGGAATCAAACCTGAAAATATATACATTGAAGACTTGCGTGAAGAGTTTGTCCGTGATTATGTTTTTCCAATGTTTCGTGCCAATGCAATTTATGAGGGAGAGTACCTCTTGGGAACTTCCATTGCACGTCCCCTCATCGCTAAACGTCAAGCAGAAATTGCACGCATTACAGGGGCAGACGCAGTAAGCCATGGCGCAACAGGAAAAGGAAACGACCAAGTACGTTTCGAGATGGGCTACTTGGGACAAGACAGCACCCTCACGATTATCGCTCCATGGCGTGAATGGGAACTTAATTCCAGAGAAAAGCTTCTTGCCTATGCAGCAGAGCATGGGATCAAAATCGAAATGAGCGGTACAAAATCACCCTATTCAATGGATGCTAATTTACTCCATATATCTTATGAAGGCGGTATTCTTGAAGACCCTGCTGCAGAACCAGAAGAGAGTATGTGGCGCTGGACAACCTCACCTGAAAACGCTCCGGACAAGGCTGAATACATTGAAATCGGTTACGAAAAAGGAGATCCGATTACCTTAAATGGTAAAGCTCTTTCTCCTGCAATCATGCTAGAACAATTGAACATCATCGCTGGACGTCACGGTATCGGACGTGCCGACATCGTTGAGAACCGTTTTGTAGGGATGAAAAGCCGCGGATGCTATGAAACACCAGGTGGAACATGGATGCTAAAAGCACACCGCGCCATAGAATCCATCACGCTTGACCGCGAAGAAGCGCATCTCATAGATGAATTAATGCCACGCTATGCAAAACTTGTTTATAATGGATTTTGGTTTGCACCTGAACGCGAAATGCTCCAAGCCGCTATCGATAAAACACAAGAGAATGTTCGCGGAAGTGTTCGTATGAAACTGTACAAGGGTGGTATTTACGTCGTTGGACGCTCGTCAGATATTTCTTTATTCAACCCTGAATATTGTACATTTGAAGAGGATTCTGTTTATGACCAAAAAGATGCCGGCGGGTTTATCAAACTCAATGCCCTACGCTTTATCATCGCTGGAAAAGCACGAAAAAACAAATAAGGGAAATTATGAGCAGTACTATTACAAAGATTGATCCAGAATCTATTGAATTCCAAACAGAACTAGAAAAAACCGTCAAGTTTACCGATAAAGTGTGCAGCCAATTTGGTTTTGTTTACAATCCCGATGCTGAAATTAATCAAGGCATTCAGTTTGGTTTAACGCGTAACAAATTAATGCACGGCAAACGTTACTGCCCTTGTTTCTTTATCACTGGAAACAAAGAAGAAGATCGCATCTGCCCATGTAAGCCAGCGTTAGAGCATGAAATTCCGCAAGACGGTGTGTGTCACTGCCAAATTTTTTGTACCCAAGAATTTGCAGCAGCACAGATAAAAACGGAAGAACTGCAAGAAGTGACACACAAACACTCTCGCGGCCTCTCAACAGAAGAGTGTGAATTTTTACTCCAAAAAAGCAACATTGATGCAGATGAGCTTGCATCCCTTTTTGAAGCTCGTGAACTCGGAATGGTCAACTTTAAAGTCGTTGACGTACGCGAATGGATGGAGTGGAAATCAGGACGTATTGCAGGGGTTGATGCCTTGGTTCCTACGAGCAGCTTCTTCCAAACCTTAACCGAAGCTGAATTGAAAATGGACGAACACATTATCGTTTATTGTCATGTTGGAAGCAGAAGCGCCCATTGTCAACGCATCTTAACCGATATGGGTTATAAAAAAGTATCAAATCTCGCGGGTGGTATCGTCACCTACAGCGGTGAAATCGTTCGGGGATAAGGAAAAGCATGAAAGTATTATTAACCAAAGATGTCAAAGGTGTCGGAAAAACCGGAGAGATAAAAGAGGTAGCCGACGGTTATGGTAAAAATTTCCTAATCGGAAAAGGGCTTGCCCTTGCTGCTACCAATGAAGTTTTGAAAAAATATGAATCCGATCAGCGGAAAAAAGCGGCGAACGACGCTGCAGAAATAGAACGGTTAACGGCTATTAAGACCAATTTAGCGGCACTCAAAGTGATCATCACCAAAAAACTTGGCGATACAGGACACCTTTTCGGTTCCGTCACCAAAGATGAAATCACCCATGCACTCCAAACACAACACGGCATTGAAATCGATAAAAAAGAACTCGATGCCAAACAGGGTATCAAAACAACCGGGATGCACGATCTTGATCTTAAACTGGGTCACGGTATCCACGCAACCCTTCACGTAGAGATCAAAGGTGAGTAAGGCCGGATTTGTAGCTCTAATCGGGCGTCCTAATGCCGGAAAAAGTACTATGATGAATTGGATTTTGGGTGAGAAAATTGCCCTTGTCAGTCAAAAAGCCAATGCAACACGAAAACGGTCCAATGCAATCGTGATGCACAATGACGATCAAATTATTTTCGTGGACACGCCTGGTCTTCATCAGGCTGAAAAAATGCTCAATCAGTACATGCTCGAAGAAGCACTCAAAGCCATCGGTGATTGTGATATCGTTGTCTATTTGGCACCAGCATCCGACAAAACAAGCTTTTATGAGAAATTTTTAGAGATCAATGATGATCGACGTAAACACATCATCGTTTTGAGTAAAATTGATCAGATTTCACAATCCGATCTGCTGAAAAAGATCAGTGAATACAACCAATACAGCGATAAATTTGAAGCGCTTATCCCGATGTCAGTAACCAAAAACGTGGGCAAAGAGGATTTGCTTAACACAATCGTGGAACATCTCAATGAATCCCCTTATCTTTATGATCCTGAAAATATTACGACCGAAATGATACGTACGATTTATAAAGAGTTTATCCGCGAAGCCATCTTTGACAACATCAGCGATGAGATTCCCTATGAATCTGACGTATTAATTGACAAAATTGATGAAGATTCTCCTACAGAACATATACGCGCTACCATTATTGTTGAAAAAGAGTCTCAAAAAGGGATTATCATTGGCAAAGGTGGCATTGCCATAAAACGTATTGGTAAAAGTGCTCGTGAAAAAATTGAACGCCTTGCCTCTAAGCCTGTTTATTTGGAACTCTTTGTTTCCGTTAAAAAAGGATGGAGTACCGATAAAAAGTTTTTAAGCGATCTAGGATACGAATGGTAAAAAAAATTTTCTTACTCCCCCTCTTCCTCTCCTCTCTTTTTTCGGGCGAGGTGATGGATCTTTACCGCAGCGGTGGAATGCACGCAATTATCAAAGAAATTGATCACGGCATAGGCAATACTACCTATTGGGAGTCCAAGCTGGCCCAAAAAGATCTGCGCTTCGGATACTATGAATCCACCAATACTCTTTTAATTTGCGGAAAAGATCATTCCAGTCTCAATTTGTATCGAAAAGATAAAAACGAGCACTTTTCTCTCCTCAAAAGCATTCCCGCCTTTACTGGAAAATACAATGGAGACAAAATCAACGAAGGGGATCGAAGAACCCCGATTGGCGTGTATACCATCACGCAAAAGCTCAACACTGTTGACCCATTTTATGGTCCCATGGCCTTTGTTACCTCTTACCCTAATCTCTATGATCGTATACGTGGCAAAAATGGTTCCGGGATCTGGATTCATGGCGTCCCTGCCAATGGCGATCGAGACAGTTTCACAAAAGGGTGCATCGCTATCAATAATGACGAGCTAACCGGATTGGATCAAACAATTGATTACAAAAATACCTTACTTCTTATTGATTCAAAACTTAAAGAGCACCCAATCTCTCCATATGCGGCCATCATCTCACAGCTGTATCAATGGCGATTTTCTTGGAAATATAATGATTTTCAATCCTACCTCTCCTTTTATGACACTACATTTATACGCAATGACGGGATGGAATACTATGATTTTAAGAATTACAAACAACGTATTTTTGATAAAAAAGAGTCCAAAGAAATCCTTTTTTCTAACCTGAATATCATCCCCTATCCGGGTGAACGCTCTAATTTATTCATGGTAACTTTTGATGAAACCTATGCAAGTGACAGCCACAATTTTTCGGGACAAAAATCCCTGATGTTGTTACTTAACGGCGACCAATCCATTTCAATCATTTCCGAGCAATAACATGCGTTTTATCATTGCTCTTTTATTACTAACTACCCTCACTTATGCTCTCCCTTTCTCCCTTGTTAAACATGAAGCATCAAAAGGGACAGGACCCACTCTTTTTGTTATAGGTGGAATACACGGGAATGAACCAGGAAGTTATTTTGCAGCCTCTATTCTAACTCAATATTACACCATCACTAAAGGAAACTTATGGGTTATCCCAAACCTAAATCATAAAAGTATTATGATGAACAGTCGTGGTGTCAATGGAGATATGAATCGTAAATTTGCAGATATTGACATTCATGACATGGATTATCCAATCGTTGACGAGCTTAAAAAAATTATCACTGACCCACAAGTAGATCTCATTCTCAATTTACATGATGGGCATGGTTTTTATCGTAAAGAGTATAAAAACACCATCTTCAATCCAGGGGCATGGGGACAAACGTGCGTTATTGATCAAGGACTATTGGACTGCGATCACCAATATAAAGATCTCAATAAAATTGCTTTAGCCGTTAGTCGAGGGCTAAACAATGGATTGATTCAAGATCATCATATCTTTGATATACGCAATACTAATACTCGGTTTGATGATGAAGCGATGAAACACTCACTTACTTTTTTTGCAATCAATCATAACAAACCTGCATTTGCAATCGAAACTTCAAAAAATCTTCCAACATTAGAGGAAAAAGTTTTTTATCAGCTCCGCGCCATTGAGGGTTATATGCAGTACATGGGTATCACTTACGAGCGTCCTTTTGATTTAACGGCTGATAAGTTAAAAGAAATTATAAAAATAAACGGAAATGTTACGATTAACAACAATATTAATCTAAATTTAGAAAATTTAAGAACTGCTTTAAGTTTTGTTCCGCTAAAATCAGAAGGTAATGATTTCAACTTCACCCATCCGCTGGGGGGAATGATGCAAAATGGGGGGAAATACAATCTCTATATTGGAAATCAAATAGTATCGTCACTATCTCCTAGTATTCATTTAAGTGGGAGATGTAGCGAAAATATAAATATAGAGATTGATGGAAAAGAAGAAAAACTTGATTTTGCTAAAGAATACTTAATAACTACCGATGTTAGAATCATTAATAAGTCTCTAACACGAGCAAATATCATCGGTTTTACCCGTGAAGGTAAGACCGACGAAAGCAACCTACATGTTATGTTAAAAGATTTTGACACAAAATACGCAATCGATAAGGATGCAAAAACCTATCGAGTTGAGTTTTACCGTGACAATGACTTTTGTGGCATGACGTTAATACATTTTAACTAGGAAAATAGGATGAGCAAACAGCAAACGTTCTCAACTATCATATCAGCCAATCCTTATCGGAATGACTTTTGTATAGGTACGCTTAACAGCATTTCAAACATTGCTTCACCGTCGTTTTCAAAAGAGCAGTATGCTATCTCTTTTTTAAATACAAAGGGATTCATTTCCGCTTTGATTGGAATTAGTAAAAATATTCCCGAAGATGATGTATATGATGCACTAGAAAATAAAGCTTATGAAGAGCTCGCTCTGGACATGGCAATTGAGTATCAGTTTCAATACATTGAAGCAATCAATAATTCTACGGAAAGTGAGCGTTTTTATCACATATTTATTGTTGATCCGCTTACATTGGAGCAGGAGTTTTTACCAACTGTTCAGGCCATAAAGTATATTGATCAAATAGTACCAGTACCATTATTGCTGAAGTCACTGTATGTAAAAGAAATTCTTGAGTCCAGCGGTGTTCACAGCTTTATATACTTTCAAGAAAACGATGCATTTTTGACCATATACAGAGATGGGGAATTTGTTTATACAAAATCTCTCAAATACTCCCTCAAGCAAATGCACGAACGTTTTTGTGAGATTTTGGGTGAGATTATTGATTTGGAGAGTTTTGAAAATATTCTCTCAACGCAAGGATTAAATCCAAGTAATCCAGAATATCAAAAAGCATTCTTCAAACTTTATGGAGAAGTTTTCCTTCATATTAACGATATAGTTACCTATGCAAAACGTGCCTTTGAGATAAAACAATTTGACACTATTTATCTAGGAACAGCCGTAGGTGTTATTAGTGGTCTAGATGAATATGCTCAAACCTATCTTGGGCTCAAAGCACAATCGTTTGACTTTGACTATGGATTTAAGACGAGCTCAACCTCTGTCGATCAGATCCACCAGCTCATGCATCTATATGCGCGTTTAGAATCTGAAGAGCGTTATGAATGTAACTTCACCATCTTCCATCGCCCTCCACCATTTGCTAAGCGTGACAGTGGAAAACTTATTCTCGTAGTAGCTGGCGCATTAGCTGCCGCGCTGTTGTATCCAGGTACCTATTGGGGGCTTTCTTATGTCGAAGAATTTCACTATGCGCTCATGAATCAAGAGTATCAAAAAGTGCATATTGAAAAAATAACGCGTGAGCAAACTATTAATCTCAAAATGGCCAATAAAAATGCAGCGCAAGCGCTTCTAGATGCACAAAAAACAGCCTATAAACAAAAACAAGACACACTGATTCAGGTTCATGATAAAAAAGTTAATTATCCGATGAAAGCAAAAATTGCAGCTGATTTCACTCGCAGTTTTAATCAGTATCGCGTAAAATTACAATCCGTTGGTTACGCTGAAGACAGCAATACAAGCGTAAAAGCTTTCAGTTTTATGCTTACTGCCACCAGCACACAAGATATCACAGCTCTTCTAAAACATCTTACAGAAACAAAGCGGGACAAATATGATTTTGGTCTCGAGCTTATTTCATATAATGAAACTGAGAAATCTTACCTCAGTGAGCTCAAGGCGGTGCTAAAATGAAATTTAATATCGAGAACTACCTCTATTCACTAGACCAAGCTCTCTCTTTGAAAAGTGAACGCGATAAGATGATCATGTTTATCATGATTTTTGCTTCTTTGTCAGCATTTTCCTACTTACTCTTATGGGAAAGCTCAGAAGCGTCATTCAAAATATCGCATGAAAAAGCGATTAAAATGGAAAGCGACCTTTCAAGTGATAAAAACTATTTAGAAGCTAATCCTGTTGAAAAAATAGCACAAATAGAACAAGAAACCGTAGCCATACAAATGAGTGAGCAACACTATATTCAGTACAATGCATATATCAAAGAGCAAATTGAGCAAATTTCATCGCTTTATTATGATGAAAAAACCTGGGGAGCCTATTTGGACTCTGTTTCCAAGTATGCACGTGCTTACAATATTAAATTATTAAAGTTTGGTAATACACTTACTACCGATAACAGTTCATTCGGACATGTATTAGACATTCATATCACAGCAGAGGGGCCTTATAAAAACACTCTCAAGTTTATTAATGCATTAGAGCAAAGCTATCTTGTTGTTGATCTACACAATATTAATATGACGGCTCAGAAAAAACTTACCAGTGATTTGAATATATCAGTATGGGGGATTGTACGACAATGAAAACATTTGTAATAACCTCAATAATTTTAACCATGGCGTTACAAGCTGCCAATACCATCAATGCCCCAATGGCATTGCCAACAACCGGAAATGTCAGTATACTCCAAGTCAAAAGTGACAAAGAGTTGGCATGGGTAGATGAGCAAATACGAGCCATTCTACCTGCACGGATCGGTGTGGCAGATGGCTATATCAATTCGTTAAATGATCCTATTAAATACGAATCGACTAAGCCTGTGCTTGGCGCCAATGGGATTAAACTTTTACCACCGCCGAAATTGGGAGGTATGCCAATGCTACCAGGCATGCCAATAGTCGCCAAAGTAGTAGTAGAACCATTACGTTTGGAGGGACTGATGAATAAGTCAGCCCTCATCAATGGAAAATGGTATCACCTTAATGATGCTGTTCGCAGCTACACGCTAGCTGAGATCAAGCCAAGCTCTATTTTGCTCTCTGGTGCTAAAGGTCAACAGCTGATCTTATTTATCAGTAAACAAAATCCTAATATCAAAATAAATACCAAATAGGGAAGCACCATGAGACCAGTATTGACATCAAATGCACGAGCATTCTTATTATCAGTTGCCACAGCTACATTATTAACCACATCGGTATATGCAGACTGCACCTACGAGTTATTTAACATCGCTTCAGTAAAAGGAACCAGCGTTGGTGACTTTATCGATCAAATTAGTGATGAATGCGGCATGAGCGTTATCATTGCTGATTCTGAGGCCGAAAAAATTCTTCTTAAACAAATGAATAAAACGTACTTGAAAAATCTTACGATAAATGAAGTACTAGATTTAATTGTAAAAGAAAACGGTTTACAGTATTCCCTTCAAAACAACGTATTAAAAATTTCTTATCTAAATACAAAAACTTACAATATTGACTACATCATTTCAGAACGTAAGGGGACTGGAAGTGCCAATATTACGCTCAGTTCACAAACAAGTACAGCATCAGCTGTAGGCTCTGCATCAGGTAGCACAGGTAGCAGTGCAAAAGGTGGCGCTTCCTCAGAGTCTGGCATAAAAATTACGTCGAGTGATGAAGTTTTATTTTGGGAGATGCTAGACAAAGAAATTGAAAATCAACTAAATCGACCTGAAGACAATTATAAAGCAGCACTTCCAATGATTAACAAAAATGCCGGCATGATAACTGTTACGGCAACTGGAAATCAGCTAAAACGTCTTGATACCTATCTCGCTGACCTTCAGAAAAAAATGCAGACACAGGTCCTAATCGATGTAAAAATGTACAGCGTTATTTTCAGCGATGCCAAGACAACAGGAGTCGATTGGTCCCAACTGTATGCGCTTCAAAACATCAATTTGAGCTTGGATAGGGTTGTTACAAAAGGGGTAATGGCTGATTTTACAAGTACAGCTCCTGTAGTAGGTCCTACTTCACCGCTTTTCGGTACATTCACAGGTGCTGGTAATAGCGCAAATGTTTTTCAGTTAGGCGCAAAAGGTAGTATCAATGAAGTGATTAAGTTTTTGAAAACTCAGGGGGATGTTTACTCCATTTCAAATCCAAAGATCTTAACCCTCAATAATCAAACTGCCCTTATTACAGCAGGAACAGAGCTATTTTATAGTATTGATAGCTCGACTACTTCAGCTGGTGCAACAACCTCCATAGTGGGTAATACCAGAACAGTAAGTTCTGTTTTTTCAGGGGTTCTTCTAGATATTACTCCTGAAATTTCTAACGATGGGACTATTACTTTGCGGGTAAATCCATCCATTTCAGAAACAGCGAGTGTCATTAATTCAAGCAACGAAAAACGGACGATGCCGCCTGACTTAAGCCGCCGTCAAATGTCATCTGTCATCAGTGTCAAAGATGGAAATCGTGTTATTGTTGGGGGATTGATTAATACAAAAAATGTCAATGACAGCAATAAAATTCCACTATTGGGTGATATTCCATTTTTAGGAAACCTTTTCAAAAGAGAGGGAATGAGCAAAAAGACCGAAGAAATTATTATCATTATTGAACCTCATATAATAAAAAAAGAAGGAAATACACTTAAGATGGCCGATCTTGGCTTTACCCATCTTTCTGAAGATGAAATCAATAAAAAAGAGGATATAAAGTAACGAATGGAACATTCGCTATTTTTAAAACCTCGCGATCTTTTTATGGATGTAGTCAATCCAAAAGACTACGTTCAAATTGATAGTGTTTCACACATGTATCAGAGTCTTAAAACCTCGGTACAAAAGCCTCTTAAAATGATTTTGCTCTATGGTAGGCCTGGCACAGGTAAAAGCATGCTGCTTCATAAGCTTCATCATGACCTCTCCAAGCATCAAAAAGTATGTATGATCGATATTCCCATTATTGACGAAGACGATTTTTTACGTGTATTAGCGCATAAAATATACTCGTATGCAAGTAGAGAGGCGCTTACTCTCACTAGATTTTTAGAACTTTCTACTGCTGTAAATTACCCGGTTATTCCAATTGTCTTGCTCGATGAAGCACAGCTTTATAGCCCTTCCCTAATGGAAAAAATTCGTCTTATTTCAGATGCTCGCGCCCTAAAATTTGTAATTGCCCTTCATAAAACCGACAATGAAGATATTCTTGCTAAAGAGCACTTTCAAACACGTATTTGGGAAAGTATTGAACTGCAAAATGCCTCACATGAAGAGCTCAAAATTTACATACAAAAAAAACTGCTTAAGGCGAACTGTTTTGACGTTGCCAGCATGATTAATGATAAAAATATTAAATTAATTAATAAACTCACCCGTGGTAATTATCGAGATTCTAACAAGCTCATGTTTTCGCTCTTTAGCCTCTATGTCTGGTATGAAGAGAACAACCCAAGAAAAATAAAATACAATGCCCTTGCTACAAAATTCATTGAAATGGCTGCTATTCATACAGGGCTTATTCATGCTTGATATCTCTAAATTGGAACGCCGTTGGCTCAAGTACAAGATCAAGAAAATATTACCCTATACTTTACTGATTACAACTGTTACAATTTTAGGGTTTACAATCCCTTTTGTTTTATCAAATAGACACTCATCTAAAGCTATGATTCCCTTAAAAAAAGATGCTATTAAAGTTAAAGCTCCTAATACTGAAAACGATGAAGGGGCAATGGTCTTAGAACCATCTATGCACTTCATAGAGTCCATGGATACTCCATCCACTCCCATAACCAATACACCTACTTCATCTACCAAACCAGCACCGACTCCAAAACACTCAATTGCGCCTATTGCTTCACTGCCTACCCCAACGCCTGCTATTGCACAAACACAAGCGACAAAAGCTCCACAACCTATCGTTAAGGGAAAATTAACCTCTATAAAACGTGATGATACCGCTTTTGATATCCATGAAATAGAAGATAGATTTAAAGATACTTCCAATCCAAACTTAGGGGTTTACATTGCCAAGTATCATTACGATCATGGCAACTATTCCGAAGCCTATAATTATGCTTTAAAAACAAATTCAATTAACAATAGCATAGATGATAGCTGGCTTATCTTTGCCAAAGCACTTGTTAAGTTAGGAAAAGAAGAACAAGCAAAAAAAACATTACAACTTTATATTTCGAATTCAAATTCCCAAGCTGCCAAAAATTATTTAGATACCCTGGATAAAGGGGGTTCAAAATGAAAAAATTCTTTTTACTCACTGCATCTGCTTGCCTAATACTTCACGCAGATATCCCATCGAAAATGTTTATGCTTTACCAAAAAGGAGCCTATTACGATGTATGCTCAATCGGAAATCAAAATTTAAAAAAAATTCTAACAAGCGACAAATACGTCTCACTTTATGCTTTTGCTTGTCTAAATGCAGATCAAATCGACCGCCTGAATATCCCTATCGCGGTACTGAATGAAACTCCTGAAGCTCGAGCCAATGCTTCGTATTTTTCATTCCTAGTACTGGAAAAGAAACTTCTAATTCAGGCACTATATGACAACCTCCCCATGAAATCACTTAAATTACCAAACAGTTCAAATTTACTGTCTAGAATTTTTGATTACTATTGTAAAAATCCTCAATTAGGCAATACTATTAAAGAATACAGTGATAAGACCAATTCCAGGCAAACATACAAACTCTATACTGTTCAAATAGATACGCATAAAACATTTGCCATTGATGAATACTATGATAAGATATTGACTAAACATCATATATATGAATAAGGAAAGTTGATATGGATCGTATTACGTATGATTTATTAGGAAAAAACCATATCTCTCAGCAACAAATTGATCGATTAGTCACCCGCGGTGTACAAAATGACACTATCTTGGAAACCCTTACCAAGGTTGGTGCTATTTCTCTGAATTTCATCAAACGTTTTATTGTTGAACATGTCCGAACCGGAGAGTATGAGCTCTCAATTATTAAAAACTATCATTTTCTGGATGAATCTTCCATATTGCAACTTCTTGCCCAAAGTCTTGAATTGGCCTTCATTGATTTGGATTCCATTGATATGGATTACCGTTTAGTCGAAAAAATTTCAACTGCACAACTAAAGCGCTTTAATGCCCTGCCTATTTCGCAAGATGACATGTATGTTGTTGTCGCTTTTTCTGATCCCCTTAATATCGAAGCGCAAGAAGCAATACAACGCCTTTTCCCACGTAAGACACTAAAAGTAGCCGTTGCAACCGAAAAACAAATTCAAGCTTATCTTTTTAAAATTGAGCTCAAAGACAGCGTCAAAGAACTGGTCACCAATATCCGCAATGAACTACGTAATATCGGCAGCGTAGAAGAGCAGCAAGAGGCTTCTTCGATTCTACAACTTATTGATGTTATTTTAAAGGCCTGTATTAAAGCGCGTGCAAGTGATATACACATTGAACCAACAGAAAAAAACTGTGTCGTACGAACCAGAATTGATGGTAAACTAAGTGAAATATTTATATTTGACCGTGATATTTATCCGCCACTTGCTTCACGTATTAAACTTCTAGCCAACCTTGACATTGCAGAACGCCGTAAACCACAGGATGGACGCTTCTCCGCTCTCGTAATGGACGCTGAATTTGATTTTCGTATCTCTACGTTACCTATATTATACGGTGAATCCATCGTTATGCGTATCCTAGACAAAACAAAAGCTTTGGTGAAACTTGAAGAATCTGGGATGGATACCGTAAGTTATCAAAAGTTTATCAAATCCTTACAATCCCCTTTTGGAATTATTCTTGTTACAGGCCCTACGGGAAGCGGTAAAACAACAACCCTTTATGGTGCACTCAATGAGCTGCGAAATGTTGAAGATAAAGTCATAACAGTAGAAGATCCAGTCGAATATCGGATGAATTTGATTCAGCAAGTTCAGGTCAATTCAAAAGTTGGGTTATCCTTCGCAGATGCCTTGCGGTCAATTCTTCGCCAAGATCCCGATAAAATTATGATTGGAGAAATTCGTGATCATGAAACGCTTGAAATCGCCATTAAGGCGGCTTTGACGGGTCACTTAGTGATCTCAACTCTCCATACCAACGATGCGATAAGCGCCATACCGCGTATGATTGATATGGGTATTGAGCCCTATCTTATCAGCGGTGCGCTGGTTGCCGTACAGGCCCAGAGACTTATACGTAAAATTTGCCCTCATTGTAAAAAAGAAGTGGACATACCCTCTTCTTTACGAGAAGAATACAGTGCCCTCATTCCTCCAAGTACCGTATTCCATGCGGGGAGTGGTTGCAAGGAATGTAACGGATCGGGATACATGGGACGTGAAATGATTTGTGAAGTATTGCCAATTTCGGCGGAATTATCCAGCTTAATTGCGCGTGGGGGCTCCAAGGAGGAGATCTTTAAACAAGCAAAAGAAGAAGGTTTTATTGGTATGTTTGAAAATGGAATGAACAAAGCAACACAAGGAATTACGACAATTGATGAAATATTAAAGGTGGCAAAAGGATGAAATACTTTATCGTAACCGTTTTGAGTAAAGGTAAAAAAACCGATCATGGGCTATATGCTGAACATAAAAAAGAGGCTCAATACCTTGCAAAGATAAAGTACTCTGGCATGATCTTAAAAGCCATTGAAGCTGCCCCTCCACTCGAGGATCAATTCAAAGCTTTTAAAGACAATTTACTCGCGAATTTTAAAAAACGAAAATTAAAGCAAGACAGCTTAATCGCAGCCATACGTCAACTTGCAGTTATGACCAATGCCGGTATTTCTATCCATGATTCAATGCATGAAATTGCCGAGGCTACAAACGATGAAACCCTAAAAGCCATTTTGAGTGGAATGGCTGAAGATATTAACTCCGGGCACAGTCTCTCACATACAGCTGGGAAGTATAGTTATCAGCTAGGAACATTGTCTCTCGCAATGATTGAATTAGGTGAAAAAACGGGAAATATGGCAGAAGCACTGCACAAACTTGCCGATATGCTTGAAGAGATTCGACGTAATATTATCAAGTTTAAAAAAGCTATGGCATATCCACGTAACGTTATGATTGCTATGGCGGTTGCTTTTACAATTCTTATTTCGTATGTTGTTCCGCAGTTTAAAACTATTTTTGAGCAGTTGGGAGCAGAACTGCCAATGCCAACTTTGATTCTTTTATTCTTAGAGCATCTTTTTAACACGTATGGATTGTATGTTTTAGCAGGATTATTCGCTTTTTTCGTGGCGTTTAACTATATGCTCGATCACAATAAAGAGTTTAGATATAAATGGCACCAAGTCCTCCTCAAGCTTTATTTGATCAAAAATATCATCATGTTTTCCACTCTTAGTCGCTTCACTCTTGTTTTCTCCGAACTCGTGCGTGCGGGTATTCCTATTGCTGAAGCACTTGAAACCTCTGTTGCAATGATCGATAACCTCCCCTTACGTGAACGTCTCCTCATTGTGCGCTCTACCGTGGAAAAAGGGGGCTCATTACATTCAGGGCTCAAGGAAACCAACCTCTTTGAAAATATGATTATTCAAATGGTCTCTGCAGGTGAATCAAGTGGTTCGCTCGATTCGATGCTCGAAAAAGTTATGGAGTATTACAAAATGCGCTTTGATGCTATTATCGATGGTCTCTCAGAAGCGATTGAGCCGATTATGCTCTTTATGATCGCATGTATGGTTATTTTGTTGGCATTGGGTATTTTTTTACCAATGTGGTCAATGGGAGATGCCGTTCAAGGACGGCATTAATGAAGAGGCTTATTCAGACTCGTCCTTTTCAATCATCTTTTTGTATGCTTCATCTTTGGGTATCATTCCAGCCTCATAAATAAATTGGGAGGGGACGAAGCTTGTTTTTTTGATTTTGTCGTATTTTGCGTAACTCAAAAATAGCCTATCTTTGGCTCTCGTCACTGCCACATAAAACAGACGTCTCTCTTCTTCTATACTTCCACTTCGACTCATAAGTTTTCGATTTGGAAATCGTCCGTCCATGAGATCAATAACATATACTTCTTGGTATTCTAGCCCTTTGGATGCATGTATACTGAGTAAATGGACGCCCTCTCCTTGCGTCAAATCTTGAGAACCTAATACCATCGCATTTAAAAATCGCTCTAGCTCTTTATAGGGGCGCGAGAGCTCAAATAAAAGGGTACATTTACGTCGTATTCGTTCTTTTGACTCTTCCTTTACCTTTTCATCCACAGATCCATTTTCCGTCATTGCGCGACGATGCGAGAGTGACTCAACGACATGAGCATATAATGCGGAAACTGCGATTTTTTGCACTGCTTCTTTGGGCTCTTTTACATCCCGTAATTTACGAAATAAAATAAAAAGATCATGTAAAAAGGTTGCCGATTCTTTGGTTAATTTCGCATGTTTCAACATCGGATTCCCCATAAAATTTGGATCTAATCCCAGTTTTGCAAACCGACCGGCACTACCTAGCTCTGCGAAGTCATCAAAAAGTCCTAATTGATGATTTAATCGCCGTTTTTCAAAAGGATTAGAAATGGACGTATCAGGATTATAAAGACCGCGTAAAAAGGATCCATGCCCCAGTTTTTGCAGAGCAATAAAGAGTTCTTTGGCGATAGCACTTCCTACCCCTTTTGCATAATCAAATAAATGGATAAACGCCATCATGTCTGATTCATTGACGATAAGAGTAAAAATATCAAGCAGTGCTTTGATCTCTTTAGAGTCAAAAAAACTCACACCACCCCGTCTTCGGCACGCTATTCCTAATTCACGCAA
This sequence comes from Sulfuricurvum sp., assembly GCA_028713245.1. Lineage (GTDB taxonomy): Bacteria > Campylobacterota > Campylobacteria > Campylobacterales > Sulfurimonadaceae > Sulfuricurvum. Next base: position 18,781 of record JAQTOQ010000012.1, read on the forward strand.
AGTTGCTTCAATCCCATCCGCAGAGGCATTGTTACGAAAAATAACGGCTATTTCTTCTCGATTGGTGGAAGAGTCACTAATAGCACGCGCAATGCCGTGATATTGTTCAAACAGTTCTTCGTAGATCAGCAATGCAGGACTTTGTGCTTCCTGGGTACGTGTCACTTCCAGCGCTTTTGGATAAATACGCTCATTATACGCAATCACCTTGTTAGCTAAAGAGAGAATCGGTATGGTAGAACGGTAATTTTTATTGAGTGTGTACACCTGTGCGTCAGGGTGTTTGGTACTAAATGAACCGATGATTGAAATATCCGCACCATTAAAAGCATAAATACTTTGGTCGTAATCACCTACACAAAACAAAGACGGTGGTTTCATCGCCTCAACAAGGGTCCCTTGAAGTGCATTGGTATCTTGATATTCATCAATCAAAATTTCTTTGTACCCTAAATCATTCTCAGAAGCCAAAGTACGCATAAGCAAAAGAAGATCATTAAAATTGACAAAGCCGTACTCTTTTTTGAGGGTTTCAAATTCATCGACGATGTCGGCATAAATTGCGGCATAAACAGCGTGCTCATCCTGACGAGTAAATATCCACTCCTCAAAGTTGGTTGTAATCTCTGTATTTTGATAATAGGAATACACATCATAGAGATAGTTAGCACCGTATGCCGGTGTCGCGCAATCAATATGGGTAAAGGTACGCTTTTCATAGACACTGCGAAACAAGGTTTTGAGCTCACGCGGCTGCTTTAGAACGACTTT
>JAQTOQ010000013.1 GCA_028713245.1 Sulfuricurvum sp.
TCGATCAGCCCCTCTTTGATCATATCAGCAGGGTCTTTGCCTCCATCGAAGAGGATAACGCCCCCTTCAAATCCCCCCATACTCAGCAACTTAGAGGCCTTGAGTGCGGCGGCACGTCCCGGTTTGTCTCCATCGTAGGCTACGAGGACACGAGGTTCCCCCTTGCGCAACAGCGGAAGATGCTCTGCGGTGAGTGCGGTACCCAGTGTCGCAACGCTATGGGTGAAACCCGCTTGATGCAGCATCACAACATCAAGGTAGCCTTCTGTTACAATAATTTCTTTGTGTTTGTAGATTGCCTCGCGTGCGAGGGGATAAGCGTATAAAAGGCGTGATTTGTTAAAAATAGCGCTTTGTGAGGAATTGACGTATTTGGCCTGATGCCCCGTGATGGTACGCCCCCCAAAACCGACAATGGAGCCGTTAGGGGCATGGATTGGAAACGTGATACGCTCGATGAACCGGGCAAATTCACGACCGCCGTCACTGCCGATGGCCCCTTGCTCAACCGACTCTTTGATCGTATAACGATGCTGTTTTAAAAACTCCAATGTTTGGGCTGATGTGGGGGCATAGCCGATTCCAAAGCGCTCAATGCTGGAGGCGAAAATACCCCGATCGGTGAGATAGCTTTTGGCGCTTGGCTGTTCGTCGAGGAGTTTTTGATACCATCCGCTAAGCTGATCGAGGAGATTGGAGCGTTCGCGTCGTTCATTGTTCTCGGTGTATTGGAGCGAGTAGTTGACAGAAGATGCCAGCTTTTCGATGGCCTCGGGATAATTGAGCTTTTCATATTCCATCACAAAGCTAATCGAGTCCCCCCCTACTCCGCACCCAAAACAATGGTATTTTTGACGCGATGGATTGACGGTAAAGCTGGGGGATTTCTCATCGTGAAACGGACAAGGGGCTTTGAAATTCGCGCCTGCGCGTTTGAGCTCGATGTAGGAGCCCACAACATCGACAATGTCAAGACGGGCTTTGAGCCCTTCGATCGAATCTGTAGTTATCATAATCGTGATTTTAGCTGAATGTCACTAAAGCTGTGGTATGATTGCGGTTCGAAAATTTTAAATAGAAAGTGGGTGATTGTAGATGCCTGGAATTATCTTACGCCAAGATGATAATTTTGATGCTGCATACCGTCGTTTCAAGAAGCAAACAGATCGTAATCTGGTTGTTACTGAAGCTCGTGCTCGTCGTAACCACGTTACAGAGACCGAAAAACGCAAACAGTTCAAAATCAGCGCTCGCAAGAAGATGTTAAAACGTCTCTATATGATGCGACGTTACGAATCTCGCCTGTAATTTCAAAGTGCTTCGGCACTTTGGTTACCCCTTTAATTTCCCTCTCTTAATTTTCCCACACGTAACAAACCCATTACAATCCCTATGCTACAATTACGCTAACTAAATTTTACGCAAGGCTATGTTTATGCTCTTTAGCGCACCCCTTAAAAGCAATTCCAAAAAAATCATGTTGTTGGGTTCTGGCGAACTCGGTAAAGAAATCGCTATTGAAGCACAACGTTTGGGACTCGAAGTCGTTGCAGTGGATCGTTATGAATACGCTCCGGCACATCTTGTGAGCAACAGGTCGTATGTTATCAATATGCAAGATCAGGAGGCAGTTTTAGAGATTATCCGTCTTGAAAAGCCCGATTATATTTTACCGGAAATCGAAGCGATCAGTATTGATGCATTGTTCGCGGCAGAAGCTGAAGGGTTTTGCGTTATTCCTAATGCAGAAGCGGTCAACAAGACCATGAACCGTAAAAATATTCGCCGTTTTGCTGCAGAAGAGTTAGAGATCAAAACTGGCCGTTACCATTTTGTGAGCACGTATGAAGATATGTGTGCGGCTGCAGAAGATGTGGGATTCCCCTGTGTTATTAAACCCGTTATGAGTTCATCGGGACATGGACAGAGTGTTGCCAAAACGCCTTTTGATTTGGAGCACTCATGGGAAATCGCCAAAGAAGCACGCGGTGATGCGAGCGAACTGATCGTTGAGGAGTTTATCCGATTCGATTATGAGATTACTTTGTTGACGGTACGCAATGGCAAAGATACGGTATTTTGTGAGCCGATCGGACACCTCCAAAAAGACGGTGACTATATTTATAGCTGGCAGCCGATGCAGATGTCCAAAAAAGCGTTGAAGTGTTCAAAGGCAATCGCACAGTCGATTACCGACGGTTTAGGCGGGCGCGGATTGTTTGGGGTTGAACTGTTTGTCAAAGGCGATGAAGTCTATTTTAGTGAAGTGAGTCCTCGCCCGCATGATACGGGGATGGTGACATTGATCACGCAAAGCCAGAGTGAATTTGCTCTGCACGTTCGCGCGGTACTTGGGCTTCCTCTTGGATTTACTTTTTACGGCGAGGGTGCAAGTGCGGCGTTCAAATCCACAGTTGAATCGACTATGCCGGTAATTGATGTCGATAACTCCCTCTTTAGCACTAACAGTTTTGTCCGTGTGTTTGGCAAGCCTGAGTCACATGTAGGACGACGCATGGCTGTGGTACTGGTATTTGATAAAGTCAAAAAAGCCCTTAAAAAAGCAAAAAAGTTGATTAAAAAGATCAAAGACGTATGAAAATTGTATTATTAGACACTCTCACCTACGGGGACACCTCTCTGGAAGCTTTTAACGCACTGGGTGAAGTCAATGCTTACACAACAACCTCAGCGGATGAAATCATTGATCGAGTAGGTGATGCCGAAGTAATAGTAACTAACAAAGTGGTTATAAATGATGCGGTTATGCAAGCAGCCCCTAATCTCAAGCTCATTTGTGTTGCCGCGACGGGGATGAACAATATCGATCATGATACTGCTGGGCGTCGCGGGATTACCGTCAAAAATGTGGCAGGTTATTCGACGGATGCCGTGGTACAACATACATTTACAATGCTCTTTTACCTGATGGGGCATTCACGCTATTACGATGAGTATGTCAAAAGCGGTCAATGGCAAACAGAGGCAGTATTCACCCATATCGGTCCTTCGTTTAGTGAATTATGCGGGAAAACATGGGGGATTATTGGTTTGGGCGAGATTGGGCGCGGCGTTGCTTTGATTGCCAAAGCGTTTGGTGCTAAAGTGATTTACTATTCAACATCGGGCAAAAATGAGAATAGCGAATTTGAGAAAACCACACTCAGCCGTTTGATTGAAAACAGTGATATCATCTCGATTCATGCACCACTAAATGCCTCTACAGAGAACTTGATTTCTCATTCGGAACTGTTACAGATGAAAGATGGCGCGGTATTACTCAATCTAGGTCGTGGCGGTATCGTGGATGAGGATGCCCTCTCGGTGATCATCGATGTAAAACTGATCTATGTCGGATTGGATGTTTTGGTCAAAGAACCGATGATAACACCACATCCGTTATTGTCTGTAAAACATCACGAGCGACTCTATATCACTCCTCATATCGCATGGACTTCCATAGAAGCGCGTGAGCGGCTCATCGCTGCTACGGTGGAGAATATTAAAACGTTTTCAGAATCAATGGCAAAATAAACGCTATTCCTAGAAAGAGCACCGAGGTGACAAATACCTGTATCGTGACGATACGGGGTGAACAGTTATATAACGATGCCAGATTGACATTGGCCACCGCAAGCGGAACGATCAGTTCCAAAAACACCATCCCCTTCACAGAACTTTCCATCTCTATTTGTCCTAAAACAATCCATGCCAGTGCCGGAATGAGGATGAATTTTGTGGCACTGGTCCATAGTGTAAGCCGTTTATTGATCTCTTTAAACTTTATACCATACAGATAAATCCCAAACAGTACCAACTGCATTGTCATAGAAGCATACGCACCCATCATAAGGGTTTTATCCACAGCAACGCTAGGGTGATAGCCACTGAGATTGAGGGCAATTGCCACCATAGCTGCCCAAAGAACCGGAAGCTTGAGGATATTCATCAGTGAATCGCGTAGACTAAACTCGCCGCGTGAATAATAGAAAACACCGATGGTATAGACGACGAAAACGTTAACGAGGTTGATAAGGGTCAAATAGGGGACACTTTGTTCCCCAAACAGGGCAATGCCCAATGGGATACCGAGGTTTCCGGTGTTGCCGATGAGTGCCGCGACGGTTGCGATGGAGCGCTCTTTAGTGTCACGAAATAGCAGTTTTGCAAGCGGTATCATCAGAAGTAAGGCCATAAGGGTGATGCCAAAATATACCGATGGAGCGAGCAAAAGGTTAGTATCGATAGGACGTTTGAGCAGTCCCCAGAACGTGAGAAATATCTGTAAAAAATAGACGCTGAGGAGGGTGATGGTGCGGTCGTCAATTTTATCTTTAAACGTCCATTTGGCACCAAAACCCACGGCGATAAAGAGATAGATTCCAATAATTGAGAATAATGTTTGCATTAAAAGCATTGTAGCAAAAATTAGTCTGCATTTTTGATTGAACGCTAAAACCCATTGCGCTACAATCATCTCATTCAAGGAGTCTTTATTATGGCTAAAGTATTAATTATCGGCGGTGGCGGTGCGGGATTGGTGAGTGCACTGTCGGCACATGAAGCGGGTGCCCAAGTCATCGTTATGACCAAAACACTTCCGACACGTTCTCAAACCTCAATGGCGCAAGGGGGGATGAATGCAGTTTTGGGTGGTGAAGATTCGATTGCGAACCATATGGCCGATACCCTAAAATCCAGTGCAGGGCTGGGAAATGAATCCCAGATTGCATTTTTGTGTGAAAACGGTCCCGATGCGGTGCGTTGGTGCAATACGATGGGTTTGCCGTTTAGTCGTGATGCATCGGGTGAAATCGCTCGTAGACGTTTGGGCGGGGCATCAGCACCCAGAGCGTGTTATGCGCAAGATTATACGGGACTCAAACTCTTGCACACACTGTATGACCAATGTCTCAAAGCGGGTATTACGTTTATGAACGAGCGGTTTTTGCTCAATATTATCGTGGATGAAGAGACTAATTGTGCGCTGGGTGCTACGTGTTTAAACATTCTGACCGGTGAAGTGGAAGAGATACGTGCCGACAGTGTGATTCTAGCAACGGGCGGATACGGTGCATTGTATGGCAAGCACTCGACGAATTCGGTGGGAAGCACAGGTGATGGTATCGCGGCAGCGATACGTGCAGGTGCACGGCTGGCAGATTTGGAATTTATCCAGTTTCATCCCACAGCTCTCAAAAGTTCTTCCATATTAATTTCCGAGAGCGCTAGGGGTGCGGGAGGATACTTGGTCGATGAGCAGGGGGATCGTTTTACCGATGAGCTTGCCGCTCGCGATGTGGTCGCACGTGCCATTCATGATGAAATTATAAAAAGCGGTGGCGTGTATCTTGACATACGTCATCTTGGGGAAGAATTTATCAATCATGAACTGCCTCAGGAGCGGAAGCTCGCACGTTTATATGAGGGAATTGACCCCGTGTCAGATCTTATCCCGATTAAACCCGCAGCGCATTACAGTATGGGTGGAATAGAAGTCAACGATGAATGTATGACAAGCGTGAGCGGTTTGTTTGCCGTGGGTGAGTGTGCCAATCATAAAACACACGGGGCGAATCGTTTGGGCGGAAATTCTCTCTTGGAACTCGTCGTGTTTGGTCGTCATTGCGGAAAATTTGCTGCCCAATATGGGGTAAAAAAGCCTTCTTCTGTAGTTGAAAACGCGCAATTGTCTAAAGATACCAATTTCGTACATGGAGTGATGTATTTTACCAATCAAATCGATTTTTATGAAAAGCAGGAGATGTTAGCCAATATTTTCTATAACAATGTTGGACTTGTACGTGAGGAGATGGGGCTTCAAACCGTACTGGATGCGATCGGGAAGATGCATAAAGAGCTGCCGTTGATGGGTCCAAAAGATAAGTCGAAGATTTGCAATACCAATTTGGTTGAGTTTGTCGAGTTTGGGAACAAGCTTGAGCTAGCAGAGATTATCGTCATCTCTGCGATCAATCGAAGTGAGAGCCGAGGAGCGCATTATCGTGGGGATGTTCCGACGCGTAACGATGCTATGTTTGGAGCTCACACAATTACCTGGAAAGAGGATGGAGCGCTATGTACAGATTTTTTACTATAAATACGCCCTATGGGCAAAGCCCAGACGGCTACGCTAACGCTGAGTTTACTTCGGCAGTAAGCCCGACGCTTGCACGTTTTGGGAATCAGGAAGAAGATGACGATTTTTATGATGACGAAGATGAAGAAAGAGAGTGGTGCGACTGATGACTATTTTAGTAAAACGAAGCCATGAAGAAGTACCGCAGGCGTATGAAGTTGATTTTGAAAACGTCACGTTGCTCACTATCCTCAATCACCTCAAAACTAAAGTCGATTCAACGCTGACCTATTCTCAAGGGTGCCGAAGCGGTGTCTGCGGAAGTTGTGCCGTTCGTGTTAACGGGCACGAAGTGCTCATGTGTGAATACAAACCAACTGATGGTGATCTCGTAGAGCCGATGCGAAATGCGAGCGTTATTCGTGATTTGGTAGTCGAAAGTTCCGCTGTTGAGAATTTTAACCGTGTGGCGAAGGCCTGGAGCGAAGAGTCGCGTGAAGGGAATGTTAGTGAAGAAGCAATGAGCTGGATCGAAACGCAAAGCGACTGTATTTTGTGTACGGCATGCTATAGCGCGTGTCCTGTTTATGCTGTGAATCCTGACTTTATCGGTCCGTTTGCACTTACACGCGTTTGGCGCTATGTTAGTGATCCTCGTCAAAATCAAAGCGACGCAAAAATAACAGCGATACAAACAAACGGTATTTGGGATTGTACTCTGTGCGGCGAGTGTATCCCTGTTTGCCCGCAAGGGATCGCCCCTAAGCAAGACATAACAATGCTACGCACTAAAAGCGCTATGTTAGGCTATAAAGACCCCAATATGAATTTTGGTAGTGGGTTGGATTTCGGCTCACCTATGTTTTAATTCTGTCATACCGTACTTGATACGGTATCCATTTTATGAGTATTTATGGATTCCGTGTCGTGGCACGGAATGACGAATGAGTTATTATGTGTTATACTAATGTTATAAAAACTTATAGGACAATAGTATGGCATCTGAACACTCTCTCGACATCTCTGCAAAAATTGACTTACAGGCCTTTAAAGACGCGATTGCCCAATCTGAAAAAGAGGTAATCGGTCGCTATGATTTCAAAGGGGTTACCTATGAAATCAACTATCGTGAAAAAGAAAAACAACTCGTTTTAGTAGCCTCTAGTGACAATAAACTTGATGCGCTAAAGGACGTAGTTATCGGTAAACTGATCAAACGCGGGCTCTCTTCTAAAGCTCTTGAAGAACTAAAAACCGAAGACTCAAGCGGCGGATCTCGAAAAGCTACCTATAAAATCGTAGATACGATTGATTCGAAAGAAGCAAAAAAAATTATTGCTGAGATCAAAGCGCTCAAAACGAAGGCTTCGGCTATTATCGAGGGTGAATACATCCGTGTAAAATCCAAACAGATTGATGAGCTCCAAAAAATAATGGCGCACATCAAAGCTATGGAATGGGAAGCGCCGTTGGTGTTTGAAAATTTCCGATAAAGGCAAGCGTTATGAAAACAAAGCCGAAGCGCTACAAATCGATCGATAAGCGGGTTATTACTGAGGGTGAGAATCTGACATTTGAACTCTTTTTGCCCAATGATGAACGAACACTGATGAGCCTTTTTTTTCAAAGCGATACGGTTGTAAATGGCAATGACAAAGTACGCCTTCGTGAAGTTGAAAAAGTTTACATTGATGAAGAAGATGCGTTAGCGTATGAAGCCTATGTTCAGGATCACATTCAAACGATTGCCCGTGCTGAGGATATATCGCTGGATGATAAGGCAATTATTGTTTATGAAAAAGCGAGTTCCGTCCTCGATGAAATGTTTCGGAATCCAGAATCTCTGGAAGTTGCTAAAAATGTCAAACCAATTGTGGATTGTTTTGTAAATATTATTTTACATGATCTTAAAGCCGTTGAATCCCTTCTCAAAATTACCGCACATGATTATTATACGCATACACACTCCATTAATGTTAGTATTTACACCTTGAGCCTAGGTGCTTATTTGGGTATTAAGGGAGAGGAACTCGAAGCATTAGGGATGGCGGCGGTGTTGCATGATATTGGTAAAAGCAAGGTTGATTTTGACATTATTAACAAGAATGGAAAACTCACCGAGGTCGAATTTGACGAAATGAAAACACATCCAGCGCAAGGTCATAAGATAGCGTTGCGTCTTGGAATCACTGATGAGCGGATTTTGTCCGGTATTCGTCATCACCACGAAAAATTAATCGGTGGGGGATATCCTGATGGAATCAAAGGAGATGAAATTTCATCCTTTGCCCGTATTATTGGGGTGTGTGATGTATTTGATGCACTAACAACGAAGCGATCTTATAAAGATCCCATGACTACTTTTGAGTCAATTAAGTTGATGAAGGAAGCTATGAAAGGTCATTTGGATTTTGATATTGTAAATTCTTTGATTCGTATGCTTCATAAATAAAGGGAAAAAATGAAAAAACTCACCATAGCGGATGCAGCCGACCATTTTGGAGTTTCCAAAGAAGCGATACACAATCGTGTCCGCCGTGGAAGTTTGAATTGTATTGTTGAAGAGGGGGTGAAATACGTCGTGATTTCAACACCTAAGGGCACACAAAATATTAACAACATCCCTGATGCGCGTTACACGCAGTATATAGAGCAAGAAAATGAGCGCCTTCGCGGACGTGTCGATGTTTTGGAAAACGAAACATCGCGTCTGCGCGATCAGCGTGAGCAAATGCTCATTGATGAGCGCATAAAAGTGGAGCAGATATACAAAGAGCGTGATGCGCAGCTGCGTAATGTTTTACATGTTGTCGCGACGAAGTTTCTCTCCCATGTGAATCCAGAAGCCGTGATGCAAGAGGGGATGGAGAAAGGGAAAATAGACGCCATTAATGCAGACGTTGTCGAAGCAGATGGATGGATATCTCTCAAAGATTTTCTCAAACTCAAGCGAATCAAAGATGAAGCAAAGAAAAAAATCAAAAAACGTTTTGAGAAGCTGCAAGGACGTGATTCCCGCGTTAGCATTCGTGATGAAAAACTCTTTTTAAACCCTGCAGAGTTTGACTATTCTGATTTGATAGGATAGGTCCAGAGGCTACGAACGCTTATACGCTTTGCTCGGGGCTCTTGGGGCAGTGGTGCGATTTTTAGCACGGTTTAGGGCATTAAAGCAGCTTTGGCAGATACTAAATTCACTTCCCGGTGCGAGTGGTTTCGAACAGGTTTTACAGCGTGGGGTAAAATGGCTTTGTTTGAGCGAATTTTCGATAAATCGGTTGAGCTCTCCACGAAAAGAGCGTGCTTTTTCGCTGTCGATAAAATATTCTCCCAGACGATACGACAGCCACAAATACAGTGAAATCTCTTTAATTCGATCTTCGGCATCTTGGAGATCTTCCATGGTGAGGGCATAAGCACCCAAATGCGAAGGGGCAACATAGGCAATGGGTTTGCCTTGTTCGAGTGCTTTTACGTAACGTTCAAACGCCGCCATAACAAGGGGCGATCCCGTTGAGAGAGGTGCCGTTGCGAGAGTGAATTTGGTTTTCATGTCCAAATCATAACGATCGGCAACGCGTGCAGCTTCGCTCATGGATTCGAGGTTAGCGGCACGAAACGGTCCTTCAAATCTCATATTTTCTACAAAAAACTCGATGATGGCAGAGAGGGATTTTTCCTCGAGGATGGTAGATACGAGCATGATGTGATCGAAATTTGCCATGACATTGAACGGTATTGAAATCGTCTGCGCTGCTTGTGTGAACAGTAAACCTATTTTTTTGAGAATATCGTTGCTGACTCCCCCAACATATCCTTTTTCACTTAACCCATAGCGTCCTGCCCGTCCTGCGATTTGCTGTACTTCGCTGGCAGTTAGATCACGTTGCGTCTGACCGTCAAATTTATCGGCTTTTGAAAATAGGAGGGTTTTGATCGGGAGGTTTAAGCCCATGGCGATAGCGTCGGTGGCGACGAGAATATCGGTTTCTCCCTCGCGAAAACGGCGCGCTTCTTCACGGCGTACTTCGGGACTGAGATTCCCGTAGATGATACTTGTTTTATAGGTTTTGGATATCTGCTGTTTAATACGCAAAGCACTGGATCGGCTAAACGCGATGATGGCGGTTTTGGGTTCTATTTTATCCAGTGCAACCGGTGATCTCATCAGTTCAAGTGGATTCTTGCGCTCAAACTCGACAATTTCGAGAGGTTCGCCTAGGTAAAGCGCTAGAGCATTGATCGCTTCGAGCGCATTAGTAGAGCCTGTCATGATAACGGTTTTAGCAGGTGCGCCGATGATGGCATTCGCCCATGCCCATCCGCGGTCACGATCGCCTATCATCTGTACTTCATCAATGACGCATGTGTCTACTTCGACTTCAAAATTGAGCATTTCGATGGTAGAGCTGATGTGCGTAGCATCTTCATCGAGAATCTGTTCTTCGCCCGTTATAAGTGAGGCATTGACTCCCTGATCTCGTAAGTCTTCATAGCCTTCAAGCGCTAACAGACGAAGAGGTGCTAGATAATAACCTGTTCCAACACTGCGCAATTTTTCCATAGCCGTATAAGTTTTTCCGCTGTTGGTGGGTCCGACATGAAAAACAAGTTTTCGACGTAGTGAGCGGGCAAGCGGAAACAGATTTTTAAAATCCCGAATACTGCGTGCTAACAGCTCTTGTTTTTGACGTTTGTGTAATTCTCCGGCAATTTGTTGATCGAACGCGTAGAGAACTCTTTTTTGGGTCTTGGCACCAATATGAAGCATATCGGACAGATGAGGTAGTAGCAGTTCGTAGACGAGTTCGTAGAGGCGTTCTTCATCCAAGTTGAGCAGTTTGGCACGCTCAGCGCATTTTTCCATTAACGCAGCTATCTCATCCAAGAATAGCCGTTGGGCTTCATCGGTTTGTGCTAAAGTGGCTTGGGCGAACGTGATGTCGTTTCCTGCCCAAATATTCCGGCTAAGCTCCAGCGCATCGAGGTGCAAATGAAGGGTGTAGTGAAAAGGTGTAGTTGAATGAGGAAGCTCAAGCGTATTGTGTACCTCAATCATCAAATCATCACCGTTGAGCGACGTTTTAGCGGAGGGGAAATAGGTGGAGAGTACTTTTTGCAACACTTCTTTTTCAAGGATATTGGTAGTAGTGGAGGCTGAGGGAGGGGCACTTTTGAGCGCGGTGATAATTTCGCTCTCACTGAGATAGCGATGGTTTCGCAGCGGAATCGCAGCTAAGAACTGATTGATTTGTTCTTGTTTTTGCGCCGTAAGGGCGGTTTTTAAGGCGGTAATTTCCGCTAATAACCCTTTTGGGTCTTCTTCCTGAATTCGTTTACTCTCAATAGGAGGGGTTTTAAGGACATGAATTTTGCTGAAATGCTCATCCCCAATATCGTAGCCAATAGAGGCATAAAATTCCAAAGAATCATCATAATTGAATTTTCCGTCAAGTGCTTTTTCCAGTATTTCACGTTTAAGTGAGAATCGGATGTGATCGAGTTTCGCCGCAATTTTTTCAGGAGTGATTTTGCGAATACGCACATCAATAAAAGCCGCATGAAGAGCCAAGCGTTCAGAGGGCGTAATTTTTAGCCCTTCTAACAGTTCATCTATTTTTTCTTCACGTTCCTGCGGTTTTTCTTTGGGTTTTGGATTGGGATAGGTTCGTCCGTCATTGCGGAAAAAGTCGACAATGATTTCACGATTGACACTTTCGCCCTCGGACCATATACGACGGAAGCTTTTGACAAGAGTCGGCTTGTCAGTAATGTCGTTAAAGAGCCCGATTGTGTGAGAGAGGGCCATGAGCGTTTCGGTAGGAACACGCTCAATCCCCTCGTCAAATCCTTCATCGCCGAAAAAATGGCGAATGGACTGATTGAGTTTGATCATTTTTTTCTTTTTCTTAGCCATAGTGTAAGTGTAGCTAAAAACTCTAAGGGGTATGCTTTTGTTGTTTTGATAGACTTACAAAAATACTAATAATGGACAGCACAATGGTCGATTTAAATGTCGATGAATGGACACAAAAAGAATATCTTTTTAACAAACAAGTGTTAGCGTTGCAAGGGATCAAAGTTATTTTGGTCGATACGATTTTAAACAGCATTGAGGGTGCAGATGCCACCGTCTACAGTCCGCCGTTGATGAAACAAGAACCTGCGGGCAGTGTGTTTGTCTTTTATTGCGACAGCGGGAAAGGGACGTATTCGAGGCTCAAAGAGTTTCGTGCTAAATTCCCCGACCATGTGTGTATCAGCTTGAGAGGGGGACGCGGATATTGGCGCAAGAATCTCCAACAATAACAGGTGCGTGCGAAGCGTTTCTAAAATCACTCAAAGAAGAGCGCTATTACGATGCGCATGAGGATCTCGAAGCATTATGGTTTCTGAGACGTTTTGAAGACGATGATGAGGTGAAACTCTGGAAAGGGTTCATCAATGCGGCGGTGTGTTTTGAGCTGATTAAAAAAAGGCGTCCGAAATCTTCCGAAACGCCGTGGAAGACTTATCTAAAATATGTGGCACTCTTGGAAGGTCTGGAAACAGAGCATAAACACATATACGTTACAATAATACAATTAATACAACATAAACGAGGTGAGCTATGTCCGATTTCATGAAAGCAATGGCGTTTCGCCATGCGTGTAAACATTTTGATACGTCAAAGACGATTCCTCAAGAGCAGTTTGAGTCAATTTTGGAAGTGGCTCGTATGTCACCGTCTTCATTTGGTATGGAGCCATGGCGTTTGATTGTTGTACGCAATGAGGCGTTACGTAAAGCGTTAAAATCCTCATGTTGGGGTCAAGCTCAGATTACTGAAGCGTCTGAGTTGGTGATTTTTACAACAGACAATGATGACGTGCGCAGCGGTACACCGTATGTGAAAAACATGTTTGAGCGCAGAGGCTTGGATGCTGAAGCGTTAGAAAAATATATGAGTGTTTATAAAGGATTCCTCTCTTTGATCGAATGTCATGAAGACTTGCTTGAAAACTGGACGGCAAAACAGTGCTATATAGCATGTGCAAACATGATGACCTATGCCGCGACGCTAAAAATTGACAGCTGCCCGATAGAGGGATTTGACAAAGAGCAAATTGAAGCGGTGCTTGACCTCCCACAAGGGCGCAGCGCTGCACTCATCTGCGCATTTGGTTATCGAGTAGACCCTCAGAGCCCACAAATCAGGCTTCCGATTAGTACCATTGTTGAATATCGATAAACGAGCGTGTAATGTTACAAAAAATTGAACATAAGATTGAGCATTACGGCACGACGGCGGAGCACTATAGCGATCTAGCAATAACGTACGCAACCGATTATGGCGTGAAGCTTTTGGGTGCCATCGCTATTTTTATCATCGGAAGATGGGTGGCAAAGACTGTTTTGAATTTGATGAGGGGAATAATGACGCGCGCTCGTGTCGATGAAACGCTCATCTCATTCGCGGTTCATGTGGCGTATGCAGCATTGATTTTCGTCGTTATTGCCATGTCTGCGAGTAATATTGGGATCAGCAGCACCTCGTTTGTTGCCATCTTCGCATCGGCAGGATTGGCGGTGGGTCTTGCGCTCAAAGACACGTTGGCAAATGTCGGTGCGGCAGTCTTGATTATCTTTTTTCGTCCGTTTAAAGTGGGAGATTCGATTGAAACCGCCGGAGTTATGGGAACGGTAAAGACGATCAATCTTTTTTCGACAACGCTCAGTACGCCCGATAATCGATCGATTATCATTCCCAATGGATCGCTGATCGGCGGTAACATCATCAATAACACCGGGAACAGCACGCGTCGTATTGATATGGTTTTTCTCATTGATTACAAAGATGACTTGTCAGTGGTTAGGCAAGCGGTGACAACTGTTTTAGAGAACAATGCGCGAGTGCTGAAGTCCCCTGCATACATAATTGCTGTTGAAACATTAGGACGTGATGGCGTTCATTTGGTAGTTCAACCATGGGTTAACGTGGATGATTACGCGGATGTGAAGTTTGAAGTGACCGAAGCTGTCAAAAATGAGTTTGATAAACACAATATTACGATTGCCACTTCACCGATTGATTTACGCCGCTTGGCGTAAATGGTTACGGTGTTTTCCAAAGGCGATTGCTGCTGCAAATGCGGCAACCGCACCTCCGACGAATAGCCAAGCAGGAGCGTATTGATACAGTACTCCCGAGCCTAAAGCGCCTAAAAATCCCCCAAGTCCATACGAAATACCAAAGAAAAATTGTTGTGCAAGCCGTTTTGAACGGTACAATGAGAATAGGATACTAATAGATACGGTATGAAACAGCGCAAAACTAAGGGCATGCAAGCTCTGAGACGCAAATAAAAGGAAGATATTATCGGGAAAAGCAGCCACAATAAGCCAACGAAGTGCGGTAAAAAACGCCGTTAACTGCAAAAGCTTGTAAAGATTCGTGCGTAAAAGAGGTCCTTGGAAATAAAACATGAGGATTTCTACGAGGACCCCAAAACTCCACATCCACACCGTCATGTCCAGCGAAATACCATGATCGGTAGCATAGATAGTGAAAAAATTATAAAAAGGACCAAAGCTCACTTGCATCAGCAAAAATCCAACCCATAGCCATAGGTGCTCCTGCGGGTTAAAAGATTGAGTATTTTCTATTATTCCAATGTTAGCACTACTCTTTTTGTGTTCCAAGGTCCCAATATATGCACCTAGAGCAGTTGCCACTATTGCCATTAGTATGAGAAAATCAATACCGATTGTTGGCTCATCCAAGTAGCGCACCAGCACCAAAGCCACCGCAATGAAGCCAAATGACCCAAACAGACGAATCTTCCCATACGATTCTTTTCCGATATGCTCTAGCGCGATAACTTCGATATAGGGAAGCAGTAATGATATGCCGATTCCAAATACAATATTGCTTATGAGCAGAGGCCAAAAAAAGCTCAGCGCGGGGTAAAAAGAAATCGCGCCTAGAAGCATAAGAAAAAGAGACACGATAAATGCTTTATGATCGAGCTTGAATCCCTTTAAAAACAAAAAAGGGACGATAAATCGTACCAAGGGAGCAGAGGCGAAGATAATACCAATATCGATGGAGCTGTAGCCAACCATAGAGAGTATTTTGGGTACGAAAATGATATGTACGCCGATAAGGGCAAAATAGAAAAAGTAGAATGCCCCAATGATAAGTGACAAAATCAGTTCTCGCGTATGACAGCAGTGCCGCTGATGAGATCATGCAAACAGCGTTTGTCATTACGAAAAAATCCGATAAAGAATCCAACTAAAGAGATAAGAGAAAGAAAATAACCCACAAATCGCACGATTAGTTTCCCATAGGTGGCGGGAGCCAAGGTTTTGGCATCGACAACACGGATGTGGCTAAGTTTTTTCCCAGGTGTTTGGGTATACCGATGCCACAGCTCAACCGTTACTACCATGAATAAAATGATTTGCAGAATGGAACTGAGGGGATTTGGCGGATTTTTGAGTGCTTTTTGGTTGTTGGTAATCACATCGACCGCTCCCGCTGTGTGCATCTGATCGTAGCCAAAAACCATGAGTAAAATCAGTGAAATCGGCAATCCAATCATGAAAATATCGGTCAAAAATCCCAATACACGAGAGGAAAATGAGGCATAGTTTATAATAGGAGTTTTAGGGGGAATTGAGTGTTTTATTTTTTTGAGTGTTCGCCATCGCATGTGCAATTATAGCTTTATTACTATTCATTTACTTAGTTGTTTTATACTTTTGATATCCCACTTGGCAACAGTAAGTCAAAGGGGTTTTTCATTTCATTTGTATACTCCTTAAGATTCAAATATGTCGAGCTTCTCCCTCGACATCTATCCTCCTAAAAATTATCGTTTAATACCCAGCAATGTTTCCAAGAGTGTATCGGATGTGGTGATCGTTTTAGCATTTGCCTGATAACCCCGCTGAATAATAATCAGGTTTGTCAGAGATTTAGACAAGTCGACGTTGGACGCTTCCAGCGCAGAAGACTGCATAAATCCACGTCCAGCAGTAGCCGCCGTACCGATAATTGGATCCCCTGAGTTTGCAGACTGTAGGAAAACGTTGCCGCCATCTGCGACGAGACCTTCATTATTGGTGAACTTCGCCATCCCGATTTGTGCCAAACCAAATGATCGTCCGTTTGAAAATGATCCGATCAGCGTACCGCTTTGGTCGATACGAATACCGACGATGTCTCCACCCGGAAAACCGTCTTGAGAAATACCGCTGGTCCCTGAGGTCGCGTCAAAGCTGGTGATTCCATCAAATGCATTAGAGGTTCCAAGTTTGATATTCACGTTTTGGTTGGGGGCAGAACCGTTGTTTCCTGTAAAGTTGACATTGGTTGGCGTATAGGATGAGAGTGAGCCATCCGAACCAAAACTGACCTGACCGCTGATCTCATTGAGTGGCGCGACAGTGTTGATTTCACCAGGGGCAGGAACTGAGAGTTTCATGCTCCATGTTGCCCCTGTTACGGAGTCGACACCAGTTTTACGAAAATCCATTTTGAGGGTATGTTTACTCCCGAGTGAATCGTAGATGTCGATGCTTGCAGAATGGGTTGCGGCATTGAGTGATTGAGAGAGACGAATACCGGTGCTTCCTTCGATGAGGGTACCATCAACGGCCTGCATAACTTCGGTAAAGCGCGTATTGCTTGTTATATTGCCAGCAGTACTGCTGTAGGCAGTGACTTGCATTTTTAGGTCTTCTTGAATGGCATCTCCATCGTTATTGTTGGTAAATTTATATTGTCCTTGAGGGTTGATAATGACTTCTATGCCTGTACCGCCAGTCACAAGCTGTGCATGCTCCTGCATAATAAGTCGCAGCTGTTCAGTTGTTCTGAATGTGGTATTGATAGGGGCTGCATTGTTGGCCAAATCGACTGCGTTGGAAGCATAGGTATAGTTATAGGCTGTGGTATTGGTTGTGTTTGCAACAGTGGCAGCAATACCAACGGCAGTAGCACCAGCATTAACGGCAGTAATTCTAATATTTTTAGTAGCGTCCAGATCGCTTGCGCGTGCATTATCATTGGTGAGGACCAAAGCACCCAACGCACCAACAGTAGCAACAACACCCGTTAAGGCTGTTTTTGCATTGACCTGCTGCGCAATATACCCCGCGTTATCTGCAGCAAGAGGACCTGGAGTGGTGCCACTTATGGTGGTTCCGTTGAGGTCAAAAGAAAATGCTCCGGCAACAGCAGTAATGGCTTCATTTTGTACGGCAGGTTTATAACTGATCCAAACCCCTTGACCGGTTTGCATGACCATTGAGCGACCTTGATCATTAAACATAACTTTCATGTCTTCCGAAGCATCGGTATTAGCCGTACGGATAGTATTGGCTGCGGTTTGTGCAGCGGTGTATGGTCCAGGAGAAGCGGCTACATAACCTAAATAGTCAGTAAGATTGTAGGTGCCCATTGTATTGGTTGGATTAAACGTTTCTACGGTTTCACCTGAATCAAGATTGGCTTTGAGATTGACCGCAGTTGATGCATTAGCAGGGGTGGTAAGTCCTGGTGGGATATTGATGTTGCTGATTGGTGCTGTGGAATCCACTTTCCCGGTTACTTCATCACGTACCCATCCCTGTACGATAAATCCGCCATTATCGACGAAATTCCCGCTAGCGTCAAATTTGAAATCCCCAGAACGGCTATATTTATAGGTACTTCCGGCATCGGAACTGACGATAAAAAAGCCGTCACCCTGAATAGCGACGTCCGTATTTTTATCGGTATTTTGGATGGAACCCTGGGTCATAATGCGCGTAACAGAGTTGATGGTGGTACCCAATCCGATCTGGACGGCATTTTTACCACCCAAGTCCCCTTGCGGTGCCGTAGCAATTTGCGCCGTCTGTGCCAACAAATCAGAGAAGTTCGCACGCGAGTACTTGTACCCGATCGTGTTAACGTTGGCAATATTGTTGGACTCAACGTCCATCGCGATTTGGTGTGCTTGCAATCCAGTGACGCCCGCAAAGAGTGATCGTAACATGATAGTTCCTTTTAGTTACAAAGTATAATTTATAAGCAATAAATATTCCAAAATCAGCGTCGCATTTGCAATGCTTTTTGGATCATTTCATCGAACGTAGTAAGCGTTTTAGCATTGGCTTGATAGGCACGTTGCAAGATTATCAAATCAGTGAGACCTACATCGATACGGACATTTGAATTTTCAAGCTGTCCACTCGTAATCTTGGCACCAGCGTTAGCATTACCATTTTTATCAGTCCAGAACGTCGGCTTTCCACTGTTGGAGCTTTGCTCATACAATGTTCCTCCGGTACGTTCCAGTCCTTGCTCATTTTGAAAATGGTAAACCGCAACACGTCCGATGGCACTTTGGCGACCATTGGAAAAGTCGGCAATAATGAGCCCCTCATTATTGATGCCATATTTAGCAAGTGTTCCTCCCATAGTTCCATCGGATAGAGAGGCTGCGCTAATGGGGACTCCTGAAGCTGATGTGATTCCTCCCAGATAACTGCTTAAATCAACAACAACAGGTGACCCATCATTATTCATCGTGGGCAAGGTTGACGTTAGTAGTCTGCCTGATGCTCCAAAAGTAGCTTGTCCCGCTTGCGTGTCGTAGGTAGTTTGTCCATCGGCAGTAGTAACGGTTGCGGCAATATCCCAAGCAACCCCAGTCGCGGGCTGAACAATACTTTGGGTAAATACGAGCTTGAGTCGATTGCGCTCGTTATTACCGCTAATAACATCAGCGCTCATCGTCCGAACATCATCGGCGAGTCCGATATTGTTTGCATTAGAAAAATAATTGTTTGAATCAACAATAAGCGCGGTACCATGGTTATTCATAGTAGGCAAGGTAGAGCTCAATAGCACGCCGGTATCCGCAAAAACGGTTTGTCCTGATTGTATATCATAGGTGGATTGTCCATCAGCAGATTTTATAGTAGCCGTAACATCCCATGCTGTCCCTACCGTAGGCTGGATAACACTTTTTGTAAAGACGAGATTGAGGTTATTATTTTCATTAAGGGCATTTACAACGGTCGCATCAATTGTACGAGTTCCTGGGGTAAATCCAAGATTGCCCGAAAATTTAGTGATGCTTGAGGGTTCAACAGGGTAGGCCAACCTTGTTGGAAGTTCTAATGGCCCTTGTTTCCCAACCGCTGCAAGAGGTACATCATTGGCAACTGG
>JAQTOQ010000146.1 GCA_028713245.1 Sulfuricurvum sp.
ATGCACGAGCTTCCTTGGGATACCGCCGAGGCGCATCCTCTTCTGATTAAGTTATTCAAGGATCATCATGCCAAACCGGGCGCTCGTGCCCTTGATCTTGGTTGCGGCACCGGCGCATCTTCGCGGCTGCTGGCACAGGTTGGCTATGAGGTTGATGCTTGGGATATGTCGGAGACAGCCATAAAGCGGGCACGGATGTTGAGTGAAAATTGTGGAGGTTTAATCCGGTATTTTGAAGGCAATGCGATTAAATGTGCCCTAAAAAACCCTGATTCTTACGAGTTGGTACTGGATTTCTTTTTTCTCCATCACGTACAAACAAGCGACATCAAATCCTATTTTTCTGGGATACGGCACATTCTTGACGGAGGGGGGATGTACATAGTTGGTGTGTTTGTTCATGATGGCATACCCTTGCGTCGGCCTAGCATGTTTGCAGCTGGTGAAGTAACTTATTGGTCACGTTTAGAATTGGAAACATGTTTAGGTAATGTCCATTGCCTTTTACAGCTTTCCGGACGAGGCGGGAATGAATACTCAAATTTCCCTATGAGATTATTTAAATTCACCCTGTAAGGAACTTATGCATGAATAAATTTAGTACATGCGCAATTGGCATAAATCAAGTAATGCACTTAATTGCAAAGTTAATCACAGCTATAGCACTATGTGTTTTAGTTGTCATCATAACTATTTCAAACTCAGCATTTGCATCTACTGATGCAGTCAATTCAAAATCAGTGATTACGCTATGGTATGAAGTAGTAATTTCTTGTATTGTAGCACTAATTGCAGCATTAATTTTTTCAGGTGTAGGTTATTATAAACTTACTCGGCTGAGTAAAGAGAGTCGAACATGGAGTGGATTTTTTGATTATATTATTGCAGAAAAATTGGTTACAATTTTTAGCTTTTTGATAGTCGGCTATCTGCATTGTAGGCTAGGTGGACTTATTGGACATAATATAGAAAGATCCATTGTTATAGTTACTTTTATATCGTTGGGTGAGCATTTAACACACCGCTTACTGGAAGTGCCAAATTCAGTAATAGCAAACGTGCAAAGCATCAGAAAAGCAGTTAGTGATGCAGTACCTAAGGCGCTTAATGCAAAGCAAATTTTTGTCACAGGAGCATTAAATAGCAAAACAATACAAGAAATGGTTGCAATAATAGATAGTCACAAGGATCTGGTTGAAAGCCATTGTGGTATCTCAATTTTTAAATTTAATTCTTCGCCAGGCTTGTATTCTGATATTTGTCGTCACTTTTTATCAGGAGCAAAAATAATAGAAAGTATGTCAGATATGGATTTGGATATTGCACTTCCTTTGTTTAGGGACAACAAGGGGCATGTAATGACATGGGTTGATGATGTAAATAAAAAAAAGCAAGCAGAGCCTGAAACTATAGTACATCGCATACAGGTACTGACTGAAGAACGTCGCACTTTTTTACATGCACTTGAAACACTTACTGCATTACCAACAAACGTTACAGCTAGACAGGTTGTCTTGAAATATTCTAGATTACCAATGAATGCTGGAAATAAAGAAGATTTTGATTCAGCAATTAATTATTTTATTGACTGCGCAAAATCTGGCCTAGCAAATTTTAAACATAATTATTGTAATTTCACCGATATCAAATTCAGTATCCTTCCAAAGGACAGTGATGAAATTGGTGGCGGTTATAAATATTCTAAAAATATTAAAACGAATCTCGAACAATTGCCTAGGGGCGAACTTATAATATTCGATAGAAAATATTTAGTTAGATATAATTCTGATGCTAAGCTGCTAGAAGTTCATATAGGAGATATAGTTAATTCATTTGTGGAAGTTTTTAACTCATCTGAATTATTATCCCTCCCTATAGGCAATAACTTTGGAGATATAAGGTTACCTTTAGAAGTTTGGTATATGGGACGAATAGCCAAATAGATAAAACTGATTTATGAGCATCGCTCCTACTATTATCGTGTTAACAGGCCTTGGCAAAAAAACTGGAGATTTTTTTGTTTCAAGATTGCGCACGTCTTTGACTTTTCAATTCAGCAGGACTAACCTATTAACACGAACTGTTAACGCCAAAGACATTATTCCTGTACTCAAAGACAGCAAACTAATTTCTCAAATTGTGATTCAATCATTACTTTCACCAAACATTGAAAATATTGATCTAGTTTTGATTCCATGTAATTCGGTGCATATTGCTAATCCTTATTTGAAGCAAACATTCGGTGATTGTTTCATTCCAATCGACAATGCGACGCTATCACTCATTAAGCATGATAAACGGCACGGACGGTTTCTTATTCTTGGCACAAGCACCACCGTTGAATCTTGTATGTATCAGGACGCATTACAACGTTTGGGCTGTGAATCGGTCGTGCTAACTCCAGACATTCAAGCATCACTTGATGACTTCATTTTTGAAGAATTGGTGATGGGAGAAATGAACACCTCGCACCTCCACACCCTTCGAGAACTGGAGTCAAGTTACATGAAACTGCTGGGGGCTGATCATGTTATACTTGCGTGTACCGAACTCTGCTATCTTGTTCAAGTATTTTCAACCCCCTTGCCCTTTGAAGTTGATTCGTTGCAGGCATTACACGACGCTGGAATAGAAAGGCTGCATACCCTTCTGGGAGATAGACAGAATCATGCAAATTGAAGTGGCTACCTCATGGCAAAATCCTCTGCTTGACAAGTTGAAAGCTCAAACGCGAGCAGGGAACACCTTACAAATATACGGTGCACTGCCTGCGGCTTTTCCAACCGGGCGCCCGGACGATGTCCCGAAAGTCGAACGGCGAGCCGCCGTGGAACACTTCCAATATGCCAAACATCTGAACATCGAAACCAACTATTTGATCAACGGCGCAAAGGGTGCCCACTATTTCTCTCAAAATCAGGAGCAAGTTCGGGAATACTTCTCCTGGGTAACACGCTGCCTACGCCCCGATCTGATCACTATTTCCGACCCGGAACTGCAAATTATCCTGAACAAGGAATTCGGCTGGGTATCGTTTTGTATATCAGCTATTGCAGGTATCGAAGGTAGACGCGGCATCAAACAATGGCAGGAAGTTATGGCAGGTTTTGGGACTGTGCGTAGTCTTGTTTTGCACCACAATGTGACCCAAAAGGGCTGGGCTGAGATCCGGGAAGTTAACAAGATAGCGCTCAGTTACGGCATCCGCGCCAAGCTGATGATGACGGAATCCTGCTATGGTGGCTGCAAAGCGCGCCAGTTGCACTATGCCTTTGTCGGCCAGGGACCGGGAAGTCGCCCTGCTGTGGATGCGTATCAGGTGGCGTGTATGTCAAAACGCTTGCACGAACCAGCTTCCCTGCTCGATTTGGCGGGCTTCATCACACCGGAAGAGCTACACTCCGGCTTTGCTGAAACAGGCATTGAAGGTTTTAAGATTACAGGCAGGTCATGCTCAGCCGGTTGGGTGGAACGTGCATGCAGCCACTATTTTTCCGGTCGCTCCCCGCAGAACCTGTTTGAAATTATCGTGTTGACCTCGCCGTTTCTGCGTGAAGCACTCGGCATGGAGTTGGATCAATTGTTCTATCTCGACTCTGAAGCCTATAATGCATATAGCTCAGAAGCAAGACACTTGGGAGGCGACGAACGAACGGCATTCAGACAGTCAACCGCCATAAAATTATTTGAGACGGGTTTGTTGAAAATAAATGATCCTGGAGCTGTCTACAGCGTATGTAATGGTAATTTGAAATTGGACAAACCAGGGCAATATGCTACCGCTCTTCAGTTGCAACTTGGTGGAACACGTGGAGGATCAAAATGAGACAGGCTGCGTCATTAGTTATAGAAACAGCTGAAAGTAAACTCGGCCGTCTCTTTCAGAATTTCTGTCAAGCCGCTCGCAACAAACCTGAAGGACAACGTTCCCACCCTTTTGGGTACGAGTGTCCGTCAACATTGGATGCATTGTCATATCTTATCGACCGTGACCCACTTGTCGCAGAACGCTGCGCACAAATGTCTGAAATTCTTAAAACAGGTTTGTCAGGCACTATGACAGATGAACAAGCCAAAGATTTTAAGAATCGATACAGAGAAGCAGATGCACACGCTTACCCATCTGTTACAGAGTTTTTAAAGCATGTGCATCACATCCACGGGCTTACTCGCAACCATAGCCTTGACAGCATTGATTTAGCTAGCTTGCGAGCCTTGGAGCAGGCTGGATACGACGACCCTGCTCTAAAAAAATTCATGAGCGACTTTTGCTCACGCCTTGAACAGGTTAAATTGAAACCTGATGTGATAGCTTATTCCCAAGCTTTTGAAATATACAGCGAAGCGATG
>JAQTOQ010000147.1 GCA_028713245.1 Sulfuricurvum sp.
CTATGATAATATGAATTCCGCTAACCTTATTGACCTTATACCGAGAGGGGAGATTAAAGCGGTGATTTACCTCATCGATCCACGGGCCCGTTGCATTGATGAGAATTGGAGCTTCGAGGTGTCTATCGCCGCATAAAAGATGAAAGCTGATTTCGTGATGCTTGACCTCATGAACCGTTGTGTTTTCAAAAAAGACTGCTCCATTATCTTGGGCTTCTCGTGCTACGGTTTGGGTGAGAAGTAGATCATCGGTTTTGGCATCGTAATAGGTGAAAACCTTTTTTAACCCCTCTGTTTTTAGGGCACTAAATTTTGTTTTGAACTCATCAATATCCATAGCATGATGCGGTGCGATAAAACGCGAAAAAAGGTCGTATAAATAAAGCCCCGATTTAATTATCCACCATGGATGTCCGATGCCCCTATACACAGGTAGTATAAATGGACGCAGGATTACGAGATCAGGGTAGGCGGCAGCGAGACGGGAACGATCAGACAATGCCTCTTTGACCAATGCAAAATCACCATGTTCTAGGTAGCGCAAACCCCCATGAATGAGTCTTGAAGAATGTGATGAGGTACCAGATCCTATAGTTTGTTTGTCAATAACCGCGACGCTCTTGCCCAACCTTGCAGCCTCACGCGCGATTGCGCATCCATTGATTCCGGCACCCATAATTAAAATATCATATTTCATATTGACTCCTGATACAATAGTGTATCAAAAAAAAGGAGTAATTATGCACATTATTGCCCATAGAGGTTTTAGCGCCAAATTTCCTGAAAATACTCTTTTAGCTTTTAGAGAAGCGATTAATGCGGGCGCGTGGATGATCGAAACCGATATACGTTTGAGCGCTGACGATGTCCCGATGATCTTTCACGACAGCAGTTTAAAACGTGTCTGCGGGAGAGGTGAGGGTGTTGAAGATTTACCACAGAGTGTTTTATCCAAGATCAATATCAGTGCTTATGTTGATCCTGCCCTTGAAACACAATATTTGCCTACACTCAAAGCACTTTTAACGACCATTGATGGACAAATAGGTGTGATTCTAGAGATAAAACACCATCCAAAAACCTGCCATAAAATAGTATCAATCGTGGAGCCGATGATTTGTAATAAACTCGATTGGGTAGAGGTGTCGAGTTTTGATGACGGGATATTAGAAGATTTTCATGCGCTTAATCCCACTATCAAGCTACATAAACTAATAGAGGATAGTGAGGTATTGGAGCGTCATGATTTCCAAAGTGCTTACGCGTATGTCTATGCATTTGATATCAATATCAATTTTTTGCACCACCCTAAAACGCAAATGCTATTAGAAAGTCAAAAAGTTATTTTTTGGACGGTAGATGATCAAGATCCGTTTACATTCCAAAAAGCCTTTGCAGCCATGAGCAACAACCCCAGAGAGTTGAAGGAGAAGCTTCTTCACGGTAGGCTTTAACGCCCAGGATGTCATCCAATTTTACGAAAGAATAACCTTTCTCTTTTAATATCTCAATAATTTTTGGTAAAGCCTCAACACTTACGTGATTGCGGTGCATGAGGATGATATCCCCGTTACGGATATTGCTTGTGACATTTTGGATGACCGCTTCGGGATCTTTGAGTGTCCAATCAAGTGAATCCAAAGACCATAGCACAGTGGTCATTCCTTGTTCATTGATTCTATCCACAACGGTAGCATTGATAGAGCCGTATGGAGGACGAAACAGCATCGGATACTTCCCTGTAATCGATTCAATCCGCTGTGCTGCATGGGTAAGTTGTAAATCAATACCGCCGACATCTAGATTGGTGAGGCGCGGATGGTTAAAGCTGTGATTTAAAACGAGATGCCCTTGATCGTATGTTAGCTTCACAACTGTGACGTTATCGTCTTTCATCGTTCCGCCGATCATAAAAAAAGCAGCCTTTACATTATGCTCTTTTAGAATATCTAAGAGTTTGTAGGTGTTGTTTTCATCGGGTGCATCATCGAAGGTGAGAGCAACGCTTTTGACATCCGTATCCCCGTTGACAATCACATTCTTATAGTTGCCATGCTGGATAGGGGTGACGGTAGCTGTGCGCCAATTGCCAAGAAAAAGAGTCATGTTGGCATCTAGAAGCCATGAGTTTCCGCGGATATCGTAAATAGTACGGGAATCACCAAAGAGGAGTATCTGAAATAAAAGAGTGAAAAATAGCAGGAATTTAGACATAGGGGTCATTTCAGTAAAAATTTTGAAAATTATAACGAGAAAACTATTTTAGTGAATGGATTAGATATCCGTTATTCGGACAAAGGTCAAATACTGCTCACTTTCCAAAATATTAAGGGGTATACCATACTTTGTCGAGAAGTGTTTGCGCTGTCCTTCGGTTAGTTCAGAGAGATGTACTTTGTAGTAATGATGATTGTCATCCGAACTAAACTGCATATGATAGGTATGAATTTCATCTGGCGACGGATCATAATGGAGGTATTTTTGCATGGTAGGCTTCTTTCTTGTCTAGTTTTTCTTCTAATTTAATCAACCATCCATAAAAGGATAATCAGTATACCCAACGCTGCCGGGTGTATAGAAGGTATTGGAATCGGGTTGATTGAGTGGTGCGCCGCACTTTATACGCTCAACAAAATCAGGATTAGCAATAAAATAAGCACCGAAAGCTACTGCATCTACTTCCCCCTCATCTATTGCTTTAAATGCTTCATCAGGCGTATATCCCATATTTCCGATAAGTGTTCCTTTATAGGCTGCACGTATTGGCGTCATTACATCTCCGCTTTGCTGAGCAAAAAAATCACTGCGCATGACGTGTAAATAGCCTAAATTAAATCGATTGAGTTCGCTTGCTAACCATGCATACAAACCAATCGGTTCGCTGTCGATGATGTCGTTATAGCTGTTAAGAGGAGAGATACGAAGACCTACGTTTTCGCTTCCCCATACACTGCACACAGCCTCTAAAATCTCAAATAAGAATCGTCCGCGATTTTCAAAACTGCCGCCGTATTGATCGGTTCGCTTGTTGGTGCCATCACGTAAAAACTGATCGATTAAATAGCCGTTAGCACCATGAACCTCAACCCCGTCAAATCCTGCTTCTTTAGCATTGATCGCCGCTTGTTTGAACCCTAAAACGATCTCTTGGATCTCTTTTATCGTAAGTTCTCGCGGAAGAGTATAGGGCTGCATCCCTTGCGGTGTATGCACTTCACCGTGTACGATAGCAATCGCACTTGAAGAGACGGGTTGCACACCGTTGTTTAAGAGAGGATGACAGGCACGTCCTCCATGCCATATCTGTAAAAAAATCTTTCCTCCTTTGGCATGCACGGCATCGGTCACTACTTTCCATGCAGAAACTTGTGCGTTGGAATAAATACCGGGTTCCATCCAAAATGCGGAATTGTTTTCCATGGCCATAGTGGCTTCAGCGATAATGAGTCCTGCTGTGGCTCGTTGCGCATAATAGTCTGCCATCAATGGGCTTGGAACATGATTGTCAAGGGCTCTGCATCGCGTCATAGGAGCCATAATGAGACGATTATTTATAAAACTATCACCTAGTTTAAGTGGTTGAAGCAAAGGGTTCATATTCTAATTCCTTCATAGATATTTGAATGATGGTATCATATCTAACACAAAACATTGCTTGAATAGTGTGAAGGATTAAGAAAAGATGACAAAACGATTTGATAAAGTTGCCCAGGAGTGGGACAGTGGTGATATGCGACAAAACATTGCGGAGGCTGTTTTTAAAACAATCGTCAGCCGTATAGCATTATTAAATAATATGGATGTACTCGATTTTGGTGCGGGTACCGGATTGCTTAGCTTTAAAGTTGCCCCTATGGTACGATCAGTTACCGGAGTAGATCTCTCGCAGGGGATGTTAGAACAGTTAAATGCCAAAAACACCTCGTCATTGCGTGTGGAAACATTGCTTCAAAATATCATGGAAAAGCCAATAGAACAAAAATTTCATGGGATCGTAAGTTCCATGGCAATGCATCACGTAGAAGACACGGCATGTTTGTTTGAGACATTTTATTCTCATCTGCAGCGTGACGGTTTTATTGCGATTGCTGATTTGGAAGAAGAGGATGGAACGTTTCACTCACAACACGGCAATGACGGAGTACACCATTTTGGGTTTAACAGAGATGTCTTGCGCAAAACAATTGAAAAAGCGGGCTTTAAAAATGTACGCTTTCATAATGCCTACACTGTCAATAGAGAAGACGGAAGCTATCCGATATTTTTAGTAACTGCGATGAAGTAATTTAGTAAGGAATAGAATAATGACACGAATAGCTCCAAAATCCCCAGGCGCCCATA
>JAQTOQ010000014.1 GCA_028713245.1 Sulfuricurvum sp.
TTCTTGCTCATCCATTCACCTTTTATAGTACTCTATAGTGCGGTTTATATTACTATTCTTTATATCCTGGTTCGTTTCATTGATAAAGGCAAACCGTTTAGCTAAAATACATCTATTAAAATAAGGAGCAATCAATTAAATGCTAAAACTAAAAGATGAAAATACTTCCTTACGCACTGTTTTAATTTTCATAGCAATCGCCTATCTTTTCTCGATCTCGATGCGATTTATTTGGGTTAATGAAGTAAACTCTGTTCCTCAATTTCATTGGAATAATGAGCTCATGCTCAATAACAATGACGGATATTATTATGCCGAAGGAGCGCGAGATATTTTAGCTGGTCACCATGAAGAAAATGATTCATCTCCCGTAGATGACGCCATGTCAAAATTAACAGCACTCCTCTCAAAAATTATCCCTGTAAATTTTGAAGTATTGATTCTTTATATGCCTTCATTTTTGGGATCGCTTATCGTTATTCCACTAATCTTGATAGGTCGCGCACTTAATCAAACAACACTCGGCTTTATTGCAGCACTCATCGGTTCTATTGCTCATAGTTATTATAATCGTACGATGACCGGCTATTACGATACGGATATGCTGAATATTGTTTTTCCTGTCTTTGAAACGTATTCGCTTATTCTTGCGCTCACACATCAGAGAAATCGCTATCTTCTCCCAATTACTGCCTCAATCGCTCTTTATCAATGGTGGTACCCACAGGCCTATGCGCTAGACACGGGCTTATTTGTACTGATTATTGCTTACGCCCTTTTATTTGATCGAAAAAACAGGTATATCTATAAAATTGCGCTCTTTATTCTAATCGGAATTTTATCGCTTCCGTTTGTGGCAAAAATAGGATTAGCGGTTGCAGTATTTTCTTTTTTCCACTTTAAAAAAGAGTTGTCGAATAAATTTATACTTCTTATCTTTGTAGCCACCGCGGGAATTTACTTTTTAACTGGCGGAATCTCTTTAATTTGGCATTTTGTTGAAGGATATGTCTTGAGAGGTCATGACGAAAATACAATTACCTCTTCGTTCCATTACTACAATGTAATGTCTACAGTTAGAGAAGCTGGAAAAATCCCCTTTACCTTATTCGCTGAACGCATCAGCGGGCATACGATCAGCTTTGTACTAGCATGTATTGGCTATATAATGGCACTGATTACATACCGTCCTTTAGTTGTAACTTTGCCACTTGTTGCCCTTGGTTTTATTGCCATGTCTTCGGGCTTACGTTTTACCATTTATGCCGTACCTGGAATGGCTCTTGGTATCGCCTATTTAATTGTATTTATAAGCCAATTTATCCAACGAAAAGCTCTTCGCTACTCGCTTATCTTTTTTCTGACTGCCAGTGCTATCTATCCAAATTTCCTGCATATCAAAGAATACATAATGCCCACCGTTATGACCACAGAGGAAGTATCCGCGCTCAATGAATTAAAAAAGATTGCCTCGCCAGAAGATTACGTTGTTGCTTGGTGGGATTATGGCTTTCCTATCCGATATTACAGTGACACTAAGACATGGATTGATGGAGCGCAACATGGGGGTGATTCTAATTATCCTGCTTCCTTTGTTTTAACTGCCAAAGATTCCTCCTCAGCCGCACATATGATGCGTCTTTATACAGAACAATATGTAGAATCCGCAAAAGAAGTCAACAATAGTAAAAACCAATTTGAAACTTTGTTGCAAAAAGAGGGATATAAGGACCCCAATGATTTTGTAGCCGCAATCGCTCAAGCTGACTATAAAACCCCTAAAAAAACACGTGATGTCTATCTCTATTTACCACTACACATGATGGAAATTTTCCCTACCGTTGCCCTTTTCAGTAATCTTGATCTTACCGGTAAAAGTCAACCACAACAACCGTTTTTTTATTCTACACGATCTGTTCAAGATACAGGGAAAACACTTGAACTAGGACAAGGGCTCTCTATTATAAAAGAAACAAGCACTCTAAAAATGGGAACACAAAGCTTGCCTATCAAATCTTTTTATCAAGTAGGTTATGATCCTCAACAAAAAATTCAAGTGAATCAACAAAACTTTGCATCTGAGGGCTTAAATGTTATCTACATGGCGAGCTATAAACAATTTTTGGTTCTCGATGATTATTACCTAAAATCACAATACATTCAAATGTTTGTCTTTGAACAATACGATAAAAATTTATTTGAACCGGTTATTATGAGCCCTATGACAAAAATATTTAAACTTAAAATATAATAATGCCGTCAATAGATAAAAATCAAAAATTGAATCTCTTTGCTCCGAGCAATACAAAGCGAATTTCTTTTTTTCTCATAACTGATATATTCGTATCGGTCATGAGTCTCTATGGGGCTTATTTACTACGTTTTAATTTTTCTATTCCAGCTCCTTTTTTAATTCATTTTAATCAAATTGCCTTTGTCTTGATTACCCTTAAAATAATTTTTCTCTTCATTTTCAGAAACTACTCTATAATTTGGCGATTTTATGGCCTTAATGAAGCGAAAAACTTAGTCCTAGCCCACTTAGCCACTTATTTTATATTTACATTAATCATTGTTCTTTTACCAAACATATTTTCTCCTTTTCCTCGAAGTGTTATCATTATCGACATGGTTCTATCCATCATCTTATTAGCGGAGCTGCGTTTTACTAAGCGACTTATTTTTGATCGAGGTCCTCAAGATATCCAAAATAAGCCAACCCTTTTAGTAGGAATTTCTCCGAATACCGCCAACTTGATTAAGAGCGCCCTTGAAGGAGCTATTGATTACTCTCCCGTAGGTATCATCGCCATACAAAATAAAAACTCCAACATGATCGGCTCGTACATCAGCAATCTGAAAATCTCAAGACCGCAAGACATGCCTGATCTTATCAAATCAAAAAAAATTTCTGCTGCCATAATTGACGGATCAATACCCGGCGACGAATTACGAGAAACCTATCAATTTTTAACCAATCTGGGCATACGAGACATCAAGCGCTCTTCGCTGCTCGCAGAGGGGACAGGAAATATCACTGCTCTCTCAATCGAAGATCTACTCGCCCGACATCCAAAAGATCTTGACAAATCTGCCATTTCCTCATTTATTCAAAACAAGACAGTGCTTATTACCGGAGCAGGCGGAAGTATCGGAAGCGAAATATCGCTTCAGTGTGATCGTTTTGGCGCGGGGAAGCTTATCTTGATCGAGCATAGCGAATACAATCTTTATCAAATAGGGGAAAAACTCTCCAGCGCAACTCTTCGTCTGTGCAATATTCTTGATCGCATTTCTTTGGATAGTATCATCAAAAGTGAAAAGCCCGATATAGTGATCCATGCAGCAGCCTACAAACACGTTCCTCTGTGTGAAGCCAATATACAGTCTGCTATCATGAACAACGTTCAGGGTAGTCGTAACGTGATCGACAGTGCAATTATGCATAACGTGCCCAAGATTGTTATCATCTCAACCGACAAAGCAGTACGTCCAACCAATATAATGGGAACTACCAAGCGGATAGTTGAACTTTATGCCCAAAATGTTGATCCGAAGAACAGTGAAATCGCGGCAGTGCGTTTTGGAAATGTTTTGGGATCCAGTGGCAGTGTTATCCCTAAATTCAAATCACAAATTGAAGCTGGTGGTCCAATTACGTTGACCCATCCTGATATTACGCGTTACTTCATGCTGATAAGCGAAGCATGTCAGCTCGTTCTTCAGGCAGCTGCTATTGCAAAGGGGAAAGAACTGTTCATTCTTGATATGGGTGAACCGGTCAAAATTATTGATTTAGCACGTACGATGATCAAGCTTTATGCCATGGGGGAAGTTGAAATTGTGATGAGCGGGTTGCGCCCTGGAGAAAAGTTGTATGAAGAGCTATTGATCGATGAGAGTGAGCAAAAGACATCGTATGCATCCATCATGATCGCAGGATCGACCCACTATCCTATCGAACAACTCAACCGTGATATTGAGTCACTTCTATCCACTAACGATCCTATAGCACTCCTCAAAAATATCGTTCCTGAGTTTACCCCCGGCTTAAGCGTATAACGTTTCTATCGGTGCTGGTTTACCAATGTGGTAGCCTTGTGCGTAATCCACCTCAAGTTCATCAAGAACATACATAACGGCCATATTTTCGACAAATTCACAGATAGTTTCAATGCCCATAACGTGAGCAATGTCGTTAATAGCGGCTACCATTGCTCGATTAACTGAGTTTAGGTGAATATCATGAACGAAAGAACCGTCGATTTTCAGATAATCGATCGGGATATTTTGCAAGTATGAAAATGATGAAAGCCCACATCCAAAGTCATCCAGTGCAAACTTACACCCAAGTTCTCTAAACTCATTGATGAACGAGAGGGCATTTGTCATATTTGATATCGCTTCAGTTTCCGTTATTTCGAATGTAATCACATGATAGGGAACACCGTAATATCCAAACAATCCTCTCACAAATTGCTTTGTCTTTTCATCCCCCATAGAGCTTCCTGATATATTGACTCCAAAATGTACTTCTTCTGATCCCTCATCCCGTATTTTAACAAACGCCTTAAAGGTATTGTCGATCACCCATCGGTCAAGTTTTGGCATAAATCCATAGCGTTCTGCTGCGGGGATAAATGCCATAGGGGGAATGATTTCACCATTTTGTTCGCGAAGACGTACCAAAACTTCATAATGACGTCTTTGTAATGGATCTAAAACCGGCACGATAGGCTGAACATATAAAAC
Source organism: Sulfuricurvum sp. (assembly GCA_028713245.1). GTDB lineage: Bacteria > Campylobacterota > Campylobacteria > Campylobacterales > Sulfurimonadaceae > Sulfuricurvum. Next base: position 4,753 of record JAQTOQ010000014.1, read on the forward strand.
AAAAGAGTTCGTTGCCAAAGCCTCCTCAAGCCTGCCTATCCATTGCATTTGATTACGACGGTCTTGTATTGTTGCATCATCCGGCAAGGCAACATGAATTCTATTTCGTCCTCCATCTTTTGCAGCATAACACGCGGCATCTGCCTGTGAGAGAAGCGTTGTTGAGCTACAACATTCATACGTAATTCCAACAATTCCGATGCTTGCTCCAATCCCAAATGTATTTCCCTGCCAGCTAAAACGATACTCACCAATGGCGTTCAGAAGCCTTTGCGCCTGCTGTTGTGCATTCTCAATAGTGGAATCAATATAAATGATTCCAAATTCATCCCCACCAAGTCGCGCAACCACATCAGTATCACGTGCCGAGCGTTTTAAAACCAATGCAATTTGGCGTAATAACTCATCACCCGCAATGTGACCGCATTTATCATTGACAATTTTAAATTGATCCAAATCGATATAGCACAAGACATGATTACTTTGATCTTTTTGCGCACTGCTAATTACAGACTTTAGCCTCTGCTCAAACTCATAGCGATTTACAAGCCCTGTAATAGAATCAATTTTCACCATTTTTTCAAGCTCTTCAGTCCGCCGCTTAACCTCTAGCTCAAGTGCCTGAGAGTGATTCTGAAGCTTCGCATTGAGCTTTCTGTTTTGAAAATCAGCATTTGCCAACTGATCAGTATTAATTGTCACTTTATGTCCAAGCCAAAACAGTAATCCAACAATAACTACAATATTGGTTTTTTCAAATAACGGATCATGAAAAAACATGAACATCGCCACCAAGAAGCCGATTGCAAATACAAAACCATTAAATTGTATCCCCGTACAATTTGGTGCGGTAAGCGCGCAATAATCACAACGAGAATAAGGCTTGAAACCATTGCGAGCAAGGACACAATTATTGTTCGTAGTACGATCACTCAGATCACGATGACAGGATGATTTTTGGAAGCTTTTAAATCCAATGTATCCCAATGCTGAGAGACAAAAGCCAAAAAAGGTACTGATCATCATAAAAACACCTATAAAGGTACCAATCAACCATGTAACAAGAGGAGCATGAGGATATAGGGAAATCGCTATGAGTGAAACTAAAATTCTCGCAAAAAGTTCAAACCACTCACTCTCTTGATTCATATAATAGGAGCGCGCATAAACAGGGGATATATAGCACTTTGAGTCTTTAAATAAATAGCTCAAAATATTAAAAAGCCAGCTTGTAGGGGAAAATTTTAATGTTGTCACTAATGTCAAAAGGTTAATGGCGAAGTAGGTATAAAAAAGCTCTATACTTTGAAAAAAAACACCCAGAATCATCACAATCCCAAGTATTAATCGATTAAATTTAACAACTCCAGGACCTGGAGCTTGATACGTAAATCCCAACAAATTCATTCTCCCAGAATCAAAAAAGTATCATACTCTTCTATAATAGCGTAAATTGCCCCCAAGAGAGCAAAATTTAGAGTTCTGTTTTGAGAGCAGCGCCATTAGAGGCATTTGAGACGAGCAAGCTGTAGCGTTTGAGCCATTTAGACTTAATTTCTTTTTTTACAGGCGTGAAATGCAATCGACGCTTTTCAAGCACTTCATAGTTAACATTTAACTGTAAAAGATGGATATCCACATCAATCTCGATCTCATCACCATCTTCAATCAATCCGATTACACCCCCCTCTGCAGCTTCAGGACTCACATGTCCTATAGAGGCACCGCGTGTAGCGCCACTAAATCGGCCATCCGTGATAAGGGCAACACTCTCTCCTAGCCCCATTCCCATGATCAATGCGGTAGGAGCCAGCATTTCTTGCATTCCAGGTCCCCCTTTTGGTCCCTCATAACGAATAACAACGACATTACCCGCTTTTACCTTATGTCCCATTATTCCGTCAATTGCTTCTTGTTGTGAATTGAAACACAGCGCAGTTCCTTTGAACTGGCGCATATTAGGGGTAATACCTGCTGTTTTTACAACAGCACCCTCTTCTGCAAGATTTCCAAATAGAATCGACAATCCACCCACAGGAGAAAAGGCATTTTCATTTGTATGAATGATACTTGTATCTTTGATCACGGCATCTTTGATACGCTCGCCCAAGGTTTCACCTGTAACCATCATCGCATCAAGATGCAGAACACCCCCACGACGGCTAACTTCTTTCATCACTGCATTAACACCCCCGGCACGATTAATATCATCCATATGTACCGTTGAAAGCGATGGAGAAATTTTCGCGATATGCGCTACTTTTTCACTGATGATGTTGATCTGCGTAATATCAAAATCTACCTCCGCTTCTTTGGCAATACTTAGAAGATGCAATACTGTATTAGATGAACCTCCCATTGCCATATCAATTACAAATGCATTATGAATCGCTTTTTCATTGAGGATATTGCGCATGTTCCATTTTTCACTATTTTTATCCAGCGTCATTTCAACAATACGCTTTGCTGCAACTTTTACCATCGCAATACGCTCCGGCGTCATTGCCAAAATCGTACCGTTACCCGGCAATGCAACCCCCATCGCTTCACAAAGAGTATTCATAGAGTTTGCCGTAAACATACCCGAACATGAGCCGCCGCTAGGACATGCTTCACATTCGATCTCATATAACTCTTCGTCCGACATTTTCCCGTTAGCATGTTGACCTACTGCTTCAAATGCCGTTGCTAAATCGATCGGGGTACCGTCTTTTTTATGCCCTGCCTTCATCGGCCCTCCCGATACAAAAATCGTCGGAACATTGACACGTAGAGCGCCCATGAGCATCCCAGGCACAATTTTGTCACAGTTAGGGATACAAATCAATCCGTCAAGCTTGTGTGCGTTCATCACCGTTTCAATGCTATCCGCGATAAGTTCACGACTCGGAAGCGAGTACAACATACCATCATGCCCCATTGCAATACCATCATCAACGCCGATAGTATTAAATTCAAACGGCACACCGCCCGCTTCACGAATCGCCTCTTTTACAATACGGCCATACTCTTGTAGAAAAAAGTGTCCCGGGATAATATCAATGTGAGAGTTCGCTACACCAATAAACGGTTTGTTGAAATCTTCGTCTTTGAGTCCTGTTGCCCGTAATAAACTACGGTGTGGAGTTTTGTCAAACCCTTTTTTAATCGTATCACTGCGCATAAAAATTCCTTGATAATTTCAATATTTTCTTATTATAGCCACTTTTTTATTTTCAGCTCTTTACACGCTTTATTTTTTTAGCTATACTTCCACTCCACGAAAAATATGCGGGAATAGCTCAGTGGTAGAGCACGACCTTGCCAAGGTCGGGGTCGCGAGTTCGAACCTCGTTTCCCGCTCCATATGCCTCAGTTGAAATATCGCTCACTCGATGTCTTAACTGAGGTATTTTTTTCGTTATCGTTGCCCGGATGGCGAAATCGGTAGACGCAAGGGACTTAAAATCCCTCGGTGGTAACACTGTGCCGGTTCAAGTCCGGCTCCGGGCACCATTACATGGGTGGTGGCATGGCCAAGTGGTAAGGCGCTGGTTTGCAAAACCTTGACCCCCGGTTCGAATCCGGGTGCCACCTCCAAATTGTAAAATATGCTCATTTTTATGCGGGTCACTGGCAGAGTGGTCGATTGCACCGGTCTTGAAAACCGGCGAGGGTTAAACCTCCCAAGGTTCAAATCCTTGGTGGCCCGCCATCACAACACAAAATTCCTCTTATTCACTTCATTCTTACAAAGTATAAAACTTAACCCCATGCTCGTAGTGTTCATTCATAAACGAAGGCGTTGCCAAAATATCTGCATGTCCGAAAAAAAAACGAGACTGATTTGAGTGTGCTAATTTTCCCATGCGTTCAATCGCTTTATTGGCAGTTTCTTGATCAAAATAGATAAGCATATTACGCGAAAAAATTGTATCGAATACTCCTAATGTAAAAAGCTGATCGTCAAAAATATTGCACATTTCAAATGTCACAAGCCGCTTAACCTCATCACGCAGATGCATCAAATTGTCTTTTTTCGTGAAATAACGCGTCTTCAAGGAATCATCCATTTTATGTAATGAACGATGGGAGTAGGTCGCTCTTTTAGCTTGATAAATCGCTTCTGTATTGATGTCAAGTGCAACAATCTTGATTCGATGTGCAGGAACTCCGGCTTCAAGCAACGCAATAGCAATCGAATACGGTTCCTCTCCCGTAGAGCCGGGAGCGCATAGTAGACGAATCTCTGTATTATTAAGTGCCGCTTTTTGTGCACAATAATTAATCTGATCTCTTTCCCTGAAAAAATACGTTTCATTGACTGTTAAATAATTGATAAGCTCTTCGAGCAGTACCGCTTCATCGTTTAAGCGTGTATGAAGTTCTTCAAAAGAGATAATTGTATGATTACGGCAAAAATGGATAAGCTTGTTGGTAATAGCCGGCTCTTTTTGATCGAAATATATCCCCGTGAGTGCCGTAAACATCTCAACGACTTTTTGAGGTTGTGTAAAATCCTCTCGAACTGTTTTACATCTTTCCTGCGTAACTTCAGTTTGTGCTGATTTAAACCATCCGAACATCCCTGCCCCCAAAGTGCTGAATCTCTTTAACAATATCGTCTATAGAGCCTACATATCCTGATGGCACCAATTCTTTGGCACAGCGCGGCATTCCAAAAACTGTGGCACTCTCTTCGCTTTCAAAATAACACTGAGCTCCTGACTGTGATAAAGCCAAAACGCCAAGAGCCCCATCATCTCCAATGCCGGTTAAAATAATCCCGATACGTTCAATGAATCGATCAATAAGAGATGCTGAATGAAAAAGAGTGTTGATTTCCGGATTGTAAAAATGCTCAAGCCCTAGGACAGGTTCCAGCCAGAGACGCCCCTCTTTGGTAACGAGATGTGAAGTGACTTCACAGACATAAATCGTACCAGGCACAATCGCAACACCATTGCCGATCTCCTCAATATTCAAAAGAGTGAGTCTTCGTAGCTGTTTGATGAAACTTGAGATATACGCCTTACCCATATGTTGTGCGATGATGATCGCGCCTCTAAAATCATGGCTTAACGAGGATATAATCGTATGGATTCTACTTGGTCCACCTGTGGAAGCTCCAATAAAAATAAGAGGGAATTTTTCCATCTCAAACTACTATTTTCATCGTACTTTTTCCTAACCAAAATTAATACTTAGTTATACTATAATGTTTATTATACAATTTATATTGCATTTTTACGATAAGAAGTTTTTTATGACTGAAAATTTAACATCTCCACGAATATCTTTTTTTAAAATCCTGCGCTGGCAGCTAGACAGATGGCTCTCTCCTAAAAAACACCCAGCACAAGCACTGCCCATCGTGGCGCATACTCAGCTGCCCCATGGAGAATACGCTATATGGATTGGGCATGCTTCATTGTGGTTGCGATTGGGCGAAACGACGGTCGCAATAGATCCTGTTTTCGGAAACATTCCTATGCACCCTAGATTAACGCCATTACCACTGCCACAAGAGCAGTTAAAAGCCGATGTTGTACTCATCACTCATGCGCACTACGACCATTATGACAAAGCCACAATCCGGTATATGCTAGCTCAAAATCCCGATCTCATCATCGTGGCTCCCTCAGGATTTTGGCGTTATATAAAACGGTTTATTGACAGAGAGCAGTGCTTTGAGATGGAGTGGTGGGAATCTCTGATGGTTGGAGGATTGTTTATCACGCTCGTTCCCGCAAAACACTGGAGCAAACGCACCCCTTTTGACACCAACAAAGCACTATGGGGAGGATATGTAATACAAAACGAAGAGCATACCCTCTATCACAGCGGGGACAGTGCTATGGGGGATCATTTCAAAACCATCGGGGATCGTTTTGAGATAGACGAGGCTTTTTTACCTATTGGGGCCTATAAGCCTGAGTGGATCATGAGTCACAATCACATCAATCCGCCTCAAGCTCTGAGGGCCGCACATGACTTGGGTGCGCAAACGCTCATCCCCATTCACTATGGGACCTTCGATCTCTCCGATGAGCCTCTAGATGAACCACTGAAATGGTTCAAAGAGTGTGCAATGCAAGACACATCATATCTCACGACACACGTCTTGAATATCGGGGAAGTTTATCGTTTAAGGAGCATGTCCACAGACAAATCGACCTGATTTTTTATTTGTGCGTGATGGTTGAGAGCATTTTTTGTATCTCACTTAGCTGATCCATACTTAGGAGAAAAGAGTCATCCATCGCTTTGTCCAGATGATTCATCTCTGTGAGGGTGATCCCTAACGGGTCTTTTTTGATTGCACGTGCAATGTCGTTGGTCATCGTCACATTGTCCAGTTTTTTTCCCGAATGGCGTAAAAAATAGGTGAGAAAATAACCGCCCGAGTGGTCTTTTTCGATGGCAACGATTGCCCGTTTCGCACCGCTTCCCTCAAAAGAGATATTGGGTGCGAGGATTTTGAAATCATCGATGCTCATGTATCCCACATATACTTTGGTGTAAATATCATGATACCGTTGTGTTGCGCTGCGACGGAAAAAATCCCAATTCACGGGAGTTCCTCCATTTCGCAAAGAGCGCATCATCCATGTGAGCGTACTGTAATACTTAAATGCCGCAACCTTTAGATCATCTGCGTGGGCTATCTTGTCACTCTCTACGCGAACCATCGGGGCTCTAGGAGCCCGCGTACTCAAGCTCTCCAAAATATGACGCGCGCTGTACGGTTGTGTCATCCACACGCTCGCATATTCAGGAAGTTCTGATGTCCCAGTGGCTCCCTCGTTGAGAACCAATAATGCTTTGACATTGTATCGTGGGAACAATACTTCGAGCAATGCCCGTTTTTTACGTAACCGTTTTTTAAGATTGCTGACTGATTTAACAAGCGTCATTTCAACAAAATAGAGTTCTTTATCGGTAAAAAGTAGTCCGTCAAATTCGCCGATTTCTTTATGGCGGGCACGATAAATAATCTGCCCTTTCCAGCTCACCGAGAGAGCATCGCTTTGGGCATGGGTACGATTTTTGTGAGGGCCTTTGATAATAAACTGTTTTATCTCGGGTTCATTGGTAGCATAACGGAGCAATTTTTCATAAATGTAGTTCTCATACACTTCTCCCTCAAACGAGCGAAAAGCACTCACGTACGCCTCATCCTCCATCGTGAGACCTTTGGCGCCAAGAGAGAGTAAATGATCAATATTATAATCGTAATATAAGAGGTTGTCCCCGAGATCTTCATCTCCATGAGGGATTACCGTAGAATTAATGGTTAACAATGAGAGCCTCTTTGTAAGCGTTTCTAAGCATTATCCATAACGCCCATAGTATTTTAGCGAAATTTTGGATTAAAAAAACTCTATTTCACTTTCATCTTTTTAATCTCCTCTTTTGGCTGGACATGTTACACTTTTTTATGGAACATTTCACCCCCACCAATGATCAGATTCGCTCCCAGTTTGTCAGTTCGCTTATGAACTATTTCAAGATTGAGGAGGATGTTTTCTTGCGCTCCCATATCGATGAGCTGATTCGCCCCATCAGTGTTACGCGCTACAGCGACTTTCTTCATCGCTTGTCCACGCGCGCTATGCCCTTCAAAAGTGGGATTGAAAAAATCGCCCTCATCGCTCAGGAGCTTACCGAAGAGCAGCTCTCTCCGCTCGCGCAAGAAGCACGCGAGCGCACACAAAAACTTTACAATCTCATGTATGACCTGCGCCGCAGTATCACCGAAGAACGTAATGCGCAGCACAGCGCCCTAGCACGATTTGAAAATGTCAAATTTACCTCCATCAAACGTGCCGATTCGCAAGAGCTTTTACTCGATTCGCTCGACATTGATGTCATTCGAAACGTTACCAAGCAATGGATTTACGACTATGTCACACTGGATCGAGGATTGTTTGAAGCACGTATCGAGCGTGAATACAATGACTTGCTCATCGAACAAGAACGCGCCAAACATTCACACAGTATTGCGCATAACACCCAAGCCGTCCTTGGGACGAAGCGGTTATGATCACTCTCCCTGTTACTCTCATCGATCGTGAGGATCTGGGCCTGCTGGAACGCGCACTCATTCCTCTCATCGTTCGGCATGGTTTTACGTGGGGAGAAAAATCAAAACCCCTCAGCGCCTCGTTTCTTGCCGAGCATTTGCGCCACAGTCCCAAAGAGGTCGTTCACGCCCTCGATGCGCTGACCACCAAACAAATCCTCAAAACCATTCGCCAAAAAACCGCCGATGGGGTCATGATTCTTTATGTATTAGAACCCATCCAAACACTTCAAAGCAGTGCCGCAAGTGTTTCTATCGCAACCCAATACAGCGACAGCAACCACTATCTCAATCTCTCCAACGAAGCGTTTCAAGAGCTTCATGTCTATGCACTCGAAGCATGTGACCGTGAGGGGCTTCGACGTGAACTCTTTGATGATTTTAACCTCTATCAGCGCAGTGAAAATCGCCGTTCGTTTGATTGGTACGCCGAGTTTGAGCGATGGATTCGCCGATCCCTCTCTTCCAGCGCACCGGCGCTCGCAACACCTTCGCAACTGGAAGAGAGCAAGCCCGAGCATGAACAATTTGAAATGGCGCAGTATTTTATCCGTCGTTTGGCTTCTGTCGATCCGCAGTTTGAAGAACCGTTTGATGTGATGAGCTGGGCGCGCCAGATACAGTACCTCACCCAAACTGACAACTACACTCTGCTAGACATCAAATCGGGCATCGACTGGCTCTTCAGTGCCAAGGGCGACTGGTTCCGCCCAAATGTCCCCGACGCCTTTCATTTACGCAAACATTTCAAGCGGATCATCGGCCATACCCGAAGCTTCCGTGACGGTGCTGCCAAACTTCCCGACGGTATCAATATTTTTGATATTATCGGACGCCAATAAAAACGTTTTTTGAAAACAGTTCGTGCTATAATCGATAAATTTGAAGTGAAGGTCTCACATGAATCTTCTAGCGCTCTATCTCGATCAACCACTTTCCCACGCTAAAATCCAATACGCGCTTGACGTCACATTAATTAAAGGATTTGAAAACGGCTACTACGGTCGTAACCAAAACCTTCATGTTGCTCTTTCCCCCTTTAGAGTGCTCACGCTCATTAGCGAAGACAAGAAACAAATCTTAGAAGCACTCGACAAATTGGGGATTACGCTACATACTGAAGATGAGCGCTCTCACCCCTATCAAGACTATCCCATCCTCATTGATTCCACTCTCAAAACCTCTTTTAGTGTCACCAACGAAGCCATCACGCTGAGAGAGGCCTCTATCCTCAGTTTCAATATAATAGCTCTCGCCATCTCTCAAAGCGTTGGTTTAGAGACTTATGAACACCGTCTCGATACACTATTTTCTCGTAGCCGCCGAATCGTTGAGTCCATCCATACTTTTTCAATGACACGCAGGTCTCATCTGCTCATGTTTACCAAACAGCTAGCCCTTACACGGCACGATATGGTCAGCAACTTGCTGCTTTTGGATAAACCCAATATTTTATGGGATAATGCCCAAGCTGAAGCGCTCTATAATCGACTGGCATTTGTACTCGAACTCTATGCTCGGCATGAAATAGCCCTCTCAAAACTCTCGCAGATCAAAGAAGACGTCATGCTCGTAATGGACCTCATCAACCATAAACGAAGCGAATTTTTAGAATGGATCATCATCGTTCTTATCGGCGTCGAAATCGTGATGGGAATTATGGAGTGGTTTAAATAATATTATTTTATTTTTTCGCTACAATCAATCAAAATAAAATTCACATAATGGCAGGATCGTTGCATGCACCCTATAGAATATTTTTTTCCCGCTATCAAAGAATGTATTGAAAACTTTTGTATCAATATTGACCACAACGATCTAACCGATACGCACCATTATCTCTATACCGATGCGATTGCGCAACATAAACACCTTTTTGCAGCATTACTCGTATCTACCTCACCCTCAGACATCGAGATCAACGTTAGCGCGATGATAGCGCACACCATTGAAAATGATATTCCCTATCTGTTCGTCTATGGAGAGCTCATCACCGTAACGCGTCAACTACTGGGGATGTTGATCAAAGAAAAAAACTTTGACGATCTCCCCATGGTCGATCACCACTTCTCTATCTATGAAAAACAGATTGAATCACTGTATCTAACGCGTTATTTGGATCAACTGCACCAAAAAGTTACCCATCGTCTCGCTCGCATCTCCAAACTTTTTGACAAAAAACTGCTGATTCACTATGAGGATCATCTCATATGGATGCTCAAACTCATCCATTTTATCCAACATATCAAAGGGGAGAGCTACCCGGAACTGCGCCATACTCACTGCAATTTTGGAAAATGGCTCCATGCCACGGCGTTTACCTATCTAATTTCCAATGAACATTACAAAGTGATTGAAAATCTTCATATCAACTTACACGATATGGCGGCGAATCTCGTCAACTATCTGCGTACAAACGATACCAAATCCGCTACACTGATCCATTTTATGCAGCGTATCGACTATACCTCATTGGAAATAGGCAATGAAATCGCGATTCTCAACGAAATAGAGGTCAGCTCTAAAGATCCCCTCACCAATCTTCTCTCACGGCGTCTACTCAATAAAATACTCACCAATCAACTCGAAATCTCTCAGGCTACGAGACAGGAAATCTCTCTCATCATGTGCGATTTGGATTTCTTTAAAAAAATCAATGACACCTACGGACATCTAGCCGGAGATACTGTGTTAGAAAATTTTGCTGATTTACTGCGGACAACCTTTCGTCAGTCCGACTATATCTTTCGCTTTGGAGGAGAAGAATTTCTTATCGTGCTCCCCTCTACTACCGAAAAGGCGGCCTATGTTCTGGGTAACAATTTATGCAAAGCCGCCAGAACGCAAGAAGTTGTCTATGAAAACGATATCATTCACTATACTCTCAGCGTAGGTGTCTATACCATAGTTCACGATTCATCAGTTCCCATCACCGAAGAATGTATCAACGGCTATCTCTCATCCGTCGACATAAAAATGTATGCAGCAAAAACCAATGGTCGTGATCGGGTAGAATAGCCTAAAAAAAACGTCAATTAACTAATAATATTAATAAAGAAATTATATCTACCGTTATATAATCTTTAAAATTATATTAATAGGATATTGTACATTACCATGAGATCTTGCATATTTGTCATATTTTTTGTCAAAATTATTGCTTCTCACGCCACAGTCGTGAGCCCTAAAACGGTTAATTGATGTCACTTTTTATCGCATTTGCCTGTATCCTCCTAGCAACATGGATTATCTACCTTATTAGACGTACTCCAAAAAAAACAACAGACCATTATCTTAAGCTTTTTCAATCATCCCCCTCAGCGCTCATTGAGATTGATAAAGAGTGGCAAATTGTAGGATGGAATGCCAACGCTAAAAAAATATTTGGATGGAGCGAATCTGAAGTGATTGGGAAACCCATTATTGATCTGCTCGTTCCAATCAAAGATCGGGGGCATGTCCATGCCGCCTTATCAAAATCCATGGAAGAGGGAACAAGCGATTCTAAGAATTTCAATCTCACCAAAGATAAAAAAGAGCTCTATTGCGAATGGCATAACAGCAGAATTGATCATGAATACTCAGGCATACTGTGTACTGCGCGAGACATCACAGAGCAAACCTCACATGTAAAAACCCTCACCGAACTCGCCTGTCATGACCCGCTCACAGGGGTAACCAATCGAACCGTTATGGACGATCGGCTCCATCATGCCATTGACCGTGCGCAACGCGCAGGCTCCAAAATCGCTCTTTATTTTATCGACCTTAATGACTTTAAAAGCATCAATGACCGTTATGGACACGATGCCGGCGACAAACTGCTTATGGGTGTCGCTACTGCACTGCGCGCATGCATGCGCAACAGTGACACCATTAGTCGCTTTGGAGGAGATGAATTTGTCATTATTGTCGAAGATATAGAAGGCACAGAGCACATCCAATCCGTTCTCACCGCCATAGAATTTGCCATCTCTGAGCCGATCATCATCGACAACGAGACCTCCCTAAACGTCAATGCAAGTATCGGAATTGCCACCTACCCCGATGACGCTACTGACGCCGATGCCTTAATTAAAGCCGCTGACATTGCTATGTATATTCGTAAAAAAGAGAAGCCAAAAAAACCGCGCGCCAAATCAGTAAGTAGAAAAAAAGGGCCGGTCGTCTTGGAGCTTCCACTCTACTCTAATCCCATTACCTAAACTATTTTTACTATTTTAATCCTGCTATAACTGTTTACATAATATAATCCAACAAATAACAAAAGGATTTATTCCATTCCTATGATAATAAACGCATTTTTAGCACTCCTTTTATTCGTCCTTGCTTGGATTTCATTTAGTACCATTCGTAAACTCAAAAATACCCTCTCCCAGCGCGAAGAAATCGCTTCACTGTTTGAAAATGCTCCCACAGCCATGATTGTCATAAACTCTTCCAATCGTATTTCACAATGGAATGAAGCCGCCCATGTCATGTTTGGCTACACCCGCGCAGAAGCCCTTGGAAAAGACATTATCGATCTCATTGTCTCCCTCTCTGACCGTACCCATGTTGCCGCAGTTCTTGCAAAAGCATCCAGTGTCTCTAAGCATTTCAACACAACCAAAGATAAAGAAGAATTGTTTTGCGAATGGCACAACCAACGCCATAGTGACACTATCATCTGTACTGCGCAAGACATCACCTCCTCCAAAAAAGTGCTTGATGATTTAAGTAAACGCTCCACTGCTTTGGAGTCTTCAGGCGAAGCAATCTTTTATACGAACCACAAAGGGCTCATTGAGTTTGCCAATCACAGCTTTTTCACCCTCTGCCCCTCTGCCCAAAATAATATTATAAATTCGCATATCGGTGACTATCTCTTTGGAAGCGTCCAAGCGATGAATGCCATATTGCCTCAGTTTGATGCCAACAACACATGGAAAGGGACTGTCCACAAGAGCTATCCAGGAGTAGAAAAAGTATTTAGCATCGTGATTACTGCCATTTATAATCGTAACCGTCTCTTCAGCTACGTTGCCAATCTTCATGACATCACCAAGATCAGTGAGCATGTCCATTCCCTCACCCATCAAGCCCACCACGATCCACTGACAGGAGCCACCAACCGCTCTGCAATGGATGAGCGCCTTGATCGGGCAATCGATCATGCCAAAGCTACCGAAACAACCGTCGCACTTTTCTTCATTGATCTCAATGACTTCAAACTGGTCAACGATACGAATGGTCATGAAGCAGGAGACAAACTCCTCTCTGGCGTTGCCTCCAATCTACGGGCATGCTTACGCAACAGCGATACCATCGCACGCTTTGGTGGTGATGAGTTTGTCATCATCAACGAAGATATCAAAATCAAAGAACACATCGAAACCGTATACAAAGCAGTCCAAGCGGCTATTAATGAGCCCATTGTCATTAGTTCTAGCCTCGTTATTACTGCTAAAGCAAGTATTGGAATAGCCCAATATCCTGAAGATGCCCCCGATGCCCAATCATTGCTAAAAGCCGCAGATGAATCGATGTACCTAGCAAAAAAACAAAAAAAGATGGGGAATTTATGAAATTAAAATGGCTAGTAATACTAGGCTTTACAACGCTGCTAAGTGCCAATCCGAAATGTTTCATACAAGGCTATCCCGATAGTATTAAATCTGCCGATGAACAAAGTATACTTCTAAAAAATGACATCACGTTTGCCTACCGTACCTCATCACCAAAATCCATCTGGGATGAAAAAATCAACAACGCCGATTTAGAAACACAGCTCTCACAGACCTACGATGCGGGGGGTATCGATACGCCGCCCAAGTACCTTTTTGATCCAGGTCGGTTGCGATACCAACCGTTTTTTCAAGCTCTGTATGGCAAAGATAAAAAAGAAATCGAACAAAATCTCGTAACTATAAAGTGGCCGACACTCAAAGGCAACATCAACCTACGGGTTAACAAAACGGCGGGAATCGATAAAAAACTGTTCTTAATTGGTCAAGAAATAGCCAAACTTCCAAAAGCGCAACGCATCTGGGCAGAAGGTGCGTGTACCTACGAGTACCGCGTTATCAAAGACACCGACCGCCTCTCCATGCATAGCTTTGGCATTGCCATCGATTTAGCCCCCACAAAGACTCAATATTGGAAAGGGGAGGCTGCCAGTGAAACCGCAAAAATCGGTTATAAAAACACCATGCCGCTCGCTATCGTCCAGATTTTTGAGAAATACGGATTTATCTGGGGCGGACGCTGGTATCACTATGATACGATGCACTTTGAGTACCGTCCTGAACTGCTCGCCCCCTCATGCATCAATGCCTTAAAACGCTAAGATGCACTGTGGTATAATT
>JAQTOQ010000148.1 GCA_028713245.1 Sulfuricurvum sp.
GTGCCATAGCGGCTAGCGTAGTATTTGGGGACTTTGTTCCCGAATACGTTTTTAATAAATGTATGGGGTGAGGGTGAAACGGCGGGGTAAGAGCCCACCAGTCTTATAGGTAACTATAAGAGCTATGTAAACCCAACCGCGCAGCAAGAAACAGATGGTTAGCGTCCTACATCGCTATTGTTTCGCTAGAGGCTCTGAGTGATCAGAGCAGTAGATTAATTATCACTAATCCAGAACCCGGCTTATTGTGTGCCTAAAAACGCTGTAACGTCCTATTTTGCGACATTTTGGCTAGATCCTTTTTTTTTGCAGTGACGAAAGAGTGCCAGAGAGACACTTTGCATTTTAAGAAATGACGAGTGCAATTCCTGTAGCAGCTATTGTAGCTCCAGCAATACGAAAAACTTTTGATTGAGCATATCTTTGCATTGTCATTCCAATCGTAATACCAAAAATGTGCAATAATACAGTTGCCATCACAAATCCTAGAGCATATTCAATCCCGCCAACATTAAGTGGGATTTCAACACCATGTGCATGACCATGACATATTGCAAAAATTCCAACGATAGTCGAACTAAAAATGACTGGCATTTTTACTCCGAATGTGATCATTGCCCCCAAAACTAATACGGAGCCTAAAATGCCTTCTTCAACAAATGGAATCTGAATTCCTTGTATCCCAATCATTGCACCTACAATCATCATACCGACAAAACTAACAGGAAGAGCGTATAAAGAACGCCCAGCAATTTGAGCCGCCCATAACCCAACTGCTATCATTGCCAAAATATGATCTGCTCCGCTCATTGGATGAGTGAATCCTGCAGTAAAGCCAGAGATAGT
Organism: Sulfuricurvum sp.; assembly: GCA_028713245.1. Classification (GTDB taxonomy): domain Bacteria; phylum Campylobacterota; class Campylobacteria; order Campylobacterales; family Sulfurimonadaceae; genus Sulfuricurvum. Next base: position 847 of record JAQTOQ010000148.1, read on the forward strand.
ACCTATGCCTATATGTGCTAATAATGATGCTTGCGTAATTAGCAGTGCAATTAGAACTTTTTTGATCATCAAAACCTCTTTTTTTGGATTAGTATTTAACTTTGAAACAATTATAATTGCTGAAACTAAAATTAAAGGGATATGCTTTAATCATTGGTCTTTTTAAGAGTGCTTTTTTTCAAGCCATAAAACGCTTATTACGGTTAAAAGTGTTCCTACAAAAACGATGCTGTATCCTGTTGGCCAGTCATAATGATAAGAAAGAATTAATGCGGATGCAACAAAAGCCCATCCATATATCCATCCAAAAACAAGAGGTTTAATCCGAGCTTGCAGTAATGCCACAAGTGCTGGTGCGATAAGAAGCGTAAACACGACTAACACACCTGCTAGTGGTACAGATATCGTTACCATAATTGATAATAAGGCAAAAAAGAACAGCTCTTTGATAAATCCGTGCAGTCTTGGATAAACCGCATAATAAAGCAGTCCTATGAGGGTGTATATACCTGCCGCCGTATATATTTCTGTATTTGATACAAATAAAATATCATTTGCCATCAGTCGTTTAAAAAGTTCATCACCATTACTGCCGCAACTCAGGACAATCATCACCGAGGATGCCCCTAGTGCGTATAATAAACCGATAAATGCTTCTACATGGCGACTGGTTCGATCAGCGTAAGCAATGAGTAATGCTGCTACTAATGCGAATCCGAGACTTAGCGGTATTTGATACTGTCCTGCAAAGTGGACAGCACTGACGGCAATACCTACAGCCGCAATCTGCCCAACCGCTAAGTCAGTGAAGATCACCCCTCGACGAATAATTTCAAGACCAAAAATAGTATGAATCCCAACGAGGATAAATGCCAATCCAAGAATTGGTAATAAAATGTCTAGCGCTGACATGTCTGCTCTACCATCGTATCAAATAGCTTATCCAGTGTGTCATTTTGTCCACCGACATCATGAGAAAGCATAATGGTTCTTGCGCCTGACTTTGCCGCAATAAATTGTGCCGTTTTTGGTTCATGGTAGTCATCTTGTAAGACGATACCAATCTTATCCGTTCGAATCTGATTGATGATGTCTAATGTATGCTTGGAACTCGGAGAAATACCTGGTAATGGCTCTATGGTAGCTACAGTACGAATGCCGTAACGTTTTAGAAAATAAGAGAAAAGTTCATGGTACTGAACCGCTTGAGTATTACGACAAGGTGCCATTGTTTTTTCCCATTGTCCTAATTTATTTTCCCAATGCTTTGCAAACACATCGTAATTGGCATGATACTCACTCTTATGAGCGGGATCCATAGTGGAGAGCTTGAACATTATAACTTTTGCCAGTTGTGGAATATTATACGGATCAAATAAATAATGCGGGTTTCCTTCAGCATGAACATCTCCCTGTGCACGAGATAATGAAGCTGGTTTATCAATTAGTTTGACATATGAGGATAAGTCAAGGTATCCGGCTGCGCCTTGAATGATCTTAGGGTTATGCGCCTGATTTAATAATGGTGGAATCCATCCAATCTCCAAACCGCCACCATTAATGATTAATAGATCGCTCTCTCGTAGCATCCCGATATACGATGGACGCGGAACCACAAAATGAGGATCTGAAGAAGCAGAGGCAATGACGTTGACTTGTGCCTTATCGTGAGCAATGGCTTTGACCAGTTCCCCAATATAGGGATAAGCGGCAGTAACGTGCATAGAAGCAAATATAGGGATTGAATACAATAATACGAGTAATATTTTTTTCATCAAGGTTTCCTTTAAAAAGCATGAGCGCCATGAGCGCCTAGTTCTAATGTATAGTTGAGCATCAGCTCATGAATTGTTTTTGCCTGATCATCAATATATCGTGAATGATCCTGATTGTACTGCAGACGAAATCGAGAGAACTCAAACGGTTTGTATTCAAGTTTGACACTTGTACGATGTAGATCATTAACGCTCAAAATTTCATTTTGATTTTTATATAACTCATCGTATCGAATACCGGTTGCCCAGTTTTCATCGATCCTATAGAGGAGTTCACTGTAATATCCAGCTTGTTTTTGCGTCATAGTCGCTACATCTTTTGTACGGTACATCAACTCATTTTGCCATATCAGGGAACCATATCCTTCAAGCGGATACTCGAGGGTAAAATCAGCTCCATAAATTTTTGTTTTGCCATAACTCGTAAAACTGTCAGGGATGATATCTCCCGTAGAATTTAGATTCTGAACTTCAGAATTTCCCTGCGCATAACTGATGCCACCAAGCAGTGTTGCATTTCCAACATCCGTGCTCGTTTTTAGATAACTTACAGCTGTAGTAGCTGATTCTTTACCACTGAAGCCTTGCTTTTGATTCCCGTTAAAAAGTTCAATTCCAGCCATGAGATAAAACGGGGTTGGAGCAACCCATTGCAATTGAGCACCTTCACCACCAAGTCCATCGGGACCGAATAGTGCATTATTGACTAACTCTTGGTCTTCAAAATTCCAGGCATGGTGATGTTTTTCATTGACACGTCCAAAGGCACTTTTGAATTTTCCTACTTTTGCACGAAGTCCGTAATCGAGTGCACGGGTACTAAAAAATGCCTCTTCAACTTCCAGTGTCCCATCTCCATGAATATGGAAAATCGCATTGGCATCAAAATATGGATCAACGGTTGAACTCATAGCTACTTCTGCATAATTGAGATTGAATCCATTTTTGGAATTAAAGGGAATTTCCATATCACCACTGTTCACAAAACCAGGAATTGAAGCATTTGTATACTGTGTATTAGTAACATTGCGAGAGGTATACCCACCATTTAAAATGAGTGCAATATCAGGTAATAGTGTTGTTACGCTTGGCTTTTCACTTTTGGAAGCCATTTTTTCAAGCATCTCTTCATCGCTACCTGTGTCACTGACAGTTACCGAAGGAGCTGATTCTAGTGTTTGGATATGCTTTTGCATTTCACTTAGTTGCTGTTGCAACTGTGCCATTTGTTTTTTTAATTGCTCAAGCTCTGTATCGCTCGCAAAAAGTGCACAGGTGCATGCGAGCCAGAGCAATGATTTTTTCATCATAGTATCTCCGATTGTAATAATGGTTAATTTTAAAAAAGTAAGTTAGCTATTAGAAGGAGGGGCACGAGCATCAAAAGAGGTAAAAAAGCGCTGTTGACTGCGTTTAACAGTAAAGGGGCGGATTACTTCGGAACGTTGATATTCAATTATGGATGGTTCTATGATGGATGCATCAGCACTAGCCATATGATCATGGACATAACATTTAACACAATCAGCATGTTCGCTAGTATCAATATGTACGTGGTTATTGGCCAGACTTACCGATGCCCAAAAACATAGTATTAATAATAATCTAAAACGAGCTCTTATCATGATGAAATTTTATCGAGAGTAGCTTCAAAAAGTATTTTTATAAATTTATAAAATATTGTAGAGTGTGTCATAA
>JAQTOQ010000149.1 GCA_028713245.1 Sulfuricurvum sp.
GGAGTATTCTACGGAAGTAAATCGAAACTTGCAGCGTCTTATCACTATGACTGAGCATTTAGGTATGAGTTCATCTGAGCTTGATGCACTGTTTTTGTTAGCGAGTACAAAATGAAATCATTTATCTTAATGTGCATAGCACTCATCGTCATCACCATCGTGACTTTACCCGTGATCATCAGTAATATGATCCGTAAAATATTCCGTCGTTAATATCTGCAGGATTACTTTTTTACCATCGCCATCGGTTTCGATCAGGCTGGTGGGTCAATCCTCTATGGTCAAGAGGATTGGACGGTGAGTTCTTGGACGTATGTGCTTGCATATAGAGGCAATAAAAAGGCTCAACGGTTTATGAAAATAATCAATTTCATTTTTGGGGAAAACCATTGTGAGAAGAGTTATTTGTGGGAAAGCATTAAACAGGGGGATATGAAGTGATGGATTGGCAGCAAGTAGCAAATGGGTTATTCGTAGTAGTATCATTTTTAGGGGGGATACTCTATCGTGATATTCGTTCAGGGATGAAAGAGCAAGAGAGTGATTTGTCAAAACTCGCGACGAAGATACAAGGGATTGAGGTATTGGTTGCAGGTGATTATGTTAAAAAATCAGATCAAGATAAATTGGCATCAGCACTTTTCAAAAAGCTCGATCAGATCTGTGAAAAACTTGACAGAAAGGTGGATCGTACACATGGTTAATATTCAACTCACAGAGCATTTTTCATTTAATGAACTCACAGATTCAGGCGCACACCCTGAACTAGTAGCACAAAACCGTATTGAGGCACAAGGGTATCTCAAACAGCTAAAACATACGGCGGCAAGCTTAGAAGAGATACGCGATGCACTAGGTGTGCCTTTGGTAGTCTCTAGCGGATTCCGTAACACCGCTCTTAATAATGCTGTCAAAGGTTCCGCTACGTCAAAGCATAAACTAGGGCTATGTGCTGATTTTATGCCAAAAGGGATGGATATTCATGCGGCGATGGAAGTGCTAAAAAAGAGTAACAAACTTCTATCCGTTCGCAAGGTGATTTTTGAGGGAGTTAAAGGGAAGCTTTGGTTTCATGTTCAGACTAAAAGTATAGCCTCTGAGCCTACAGAGTTTTATGTCACCAGCGATGGTAAAAATTATACGAAGGTGGCATGATGAAAAAACTATCTGACAGTGTGCGTCCTGTACTTACGTATCTATTCGCCTTTTTATACATCGGAGTGAGTACGTGGGGGGTTATGATAGGGAAGATTGAATTTTCCATGTATTTCGCACAGATCGGCACGATGGTGGGGATGATGGTATCGTTTTGGTTTGGTGAGAAATCAGCACTTAAAAATCCAAGTACGGGGGTGGAATGATGTTTTTGATTAAAAAATATTGGTTTGAGATCATGATCGTGGTAGGTGCTCTCATGGTTTTAGGATATATCAAATATCTCGGAATAATCATCTCAGAATTAGAGAATGACAAAATTGTGCTGCAAAGTAGAGTTAAAGAAAAACAAGCGTATATCACGGCTCAAAATATCGCTATTGAGTCCAGTCGCGCAGACTACGATATGGCACTGGAACGACTGCCTACGGTAGTGCATGACATCAATACCAAATATAAAACCCAATACGAAACAATCTACGCCTGGAGGGATCATAATGAAACGCACGATTGTAATAGCTCTATGCAGTATCTTAACGCTTATCAGTTTTAACGGATGCTGTACAAAGTGTCCGGAAACAACTATGGTGTATGTGCCGCAGAAATGCGTTATTCCCATGGTGGAAAAACCCGCTATTGATAACGAGCGTCACGAGAGCAATGAGGATATTATCACTAAGGCGATATTGAACTATGTCGAGATGAAGAAGTATGCTGAGAAGCTATTGGCGGCGCAAGAGGTTTGTCGGTAATCTGTAGGACCACAGCGTACCCGTGAAGATAGCTGCGGTATTGGCATTATTGTCAATATCTTTTTCTAGCCGTGAAAATATGACACGGTGCCAAGGATTTACATGCAGCGACTTCAAGCACCTTTCGGGTGGATAGGTGGAAAATCCCAACTGGCTGACGATATTATCGATATGATGCCTGACCATCGGCTCTATGTCGAAGTATTTGGCGGTGCTCTCAATGTACTCTATCGGAAGAGGGCCCCGATGTCTCCCAAAAAAGCGGAAGTGGTCAACGATGTTAATGGGGAGCTCGTAAATCTTCACCGATCGATAAGAACCAATCCACAATCACTATCGATGTATCTGAGCCGGCTATTGGTGAGCCGTGATATTTTCGACGATATTGTACATAAGCGGATCAAGCCGACAAATAATATCGAACGTGCCGCTTTTTACTATTACTCTCTCACTCAGAGCTTCGGGGCAAAAGGGACCAACTTCGCGATGTCTGCCAAAAGCGGCCGACCGAAAGATCTACACAAAAACTTTCATGTTTGGACGCGACGGCTTCGGTATGTCACCATCGAGAATATGAGCTTCGAGAAACTGATCCTCACGTATGATGCTCCAGACGCATTTTTCTACTGTGACCCTCCATACGTTAACACCGAAAGCTATTATCAAAATACCGGAGGATTTGGAGTGGTTGAACATCGGTTGCTGTCTGATCTGCTGCATAATATCAAAGGGAAGTTTCTCCTGAGCTACAATGACTGTGACCTAGTGCGAGAACTGTATGCGGATATGGTGATACGCTCGAGCAGGGAGATTGATTATACGCTTGGGGGAGGGTATCAAAAGAAGTCCGTGAGGGAGGTTTTTATCTCGAATTATACGGATGAGAGTGTAAAGGGAGTGTTGTTTTGAGCAAAAGTGATATTTAACAATATCATTTCATAGCATCATGAAATTTATTGACTGCTTTCGAGGCTGTTTCTTTTCTCACATTTGAGTATCTTTTTGTTACGTTTGTGGAGCTATGCCCTAAAACAGCGGCTATCTCCTCAAGTGTTGCTCCAGCATTTACGAGTGTACCACCGATAAGGTGGCGGATATCGTGCAATCTCATTTTTATACCTAAATCTTCCAATACTTTTAGCCAATGCCATCGGAATGTATCGGAACTCATTGGTGTTGATTTGTCTATACGAGCTGGGAAAATATAATCTGACTCTTTTTGAATATCTTGTAAGGATATGGCGGTATCTTCCCTGAGATCATAGAGAGCTGTTTTTCGGTTTTTGGTGGTAAAGCTTTGCACGGTGTAAGTCATATTCTCAAAATCTACAGATGACCATTGCATGAGCAATACTTCTCCAAGCCGTCTCCCATCAAGGAGGAATGAAAAAATACCTTTGATGACTGGCTCAGGGTAGCTATTCATAGCACTTATAAGTTTTTTTGCCTTATCCTCGGCCAGATCAAAATTCACAGTATTATCAAATGATGGAAGTTCTAGTCCCTCGGCAGGATTTGGAACTATTTTTGCCCATTTAAAAAATGGTCTAAGATAATCTTTTATTCCTTTTGCAGTTCTAGGAGCTGATCCGGATGCTAACATCCCATTGACGATATTTTGAAGATCATCGGTATCAACTTCATTGAGAGGGTAATCTTCGATGGGCTTAATATGTTTTCCAAAAAGAAGTTTTTGGTTACTAATATTTTTCACAGATAGTTTTCCATTTGCCTCTCTCTCAGCAATATAGCTATCCCATGCTTCTTTAATTGTCAGCACCCGATTTATCTGTTTCTTTTTACCCTGAGTCGATACTTCATCTCTAAAAACTTCTCTTTGCCCTGATACCCGCTCAACCGCTCTTTTGAAAGTTATACCTGGTTCATTAAACAAAAATGTTTTTTTACTGGTAACTGGCTTGCCTTTACGCTGCACAGTTGATCGTAATACAATTTTAAAAGGTGGTTTTATTTTGGTGTGAGGCTGTGTATCATCGATCTCAGAACATCCAAAAATTCCATCTGAATCCTCGAAATATATCCCACGGCAGTTATATCCTTTGAGGTTCACTTTTATAAGTCGTTGTGCCATTTGGCTATTCCTATTCCATATTTGAACCGAGGGTACAAAAAAGGGTACAATTTTTAAGGAATAATTGTACCCTAATATATTAGATAGGAATAGATAAAAGGCACGGTTAGCACCTATAGTATGCGATTGTATATAAAAGGGAATAGATACCACCTCAGATTCAAAATCCGGTGCAGCGATGCGTGGCGGTTCGAGTCCGCCCACTGGTACCACCCCTATATTACGAACTTCCAAAACTTTTAAATCATACTTAAAAATCATCTAAAAACATTTAGGGTACAACT
>JAQTOQ010000150.1 GCA_028713245.1 Sulfuricurvum sp.
AATGAAACTTATTTTCTCACAGGAACCGATGAACACGGTCAAAAAATCGAAGAAGCGGCGAAAAAACTCGGAAAACCGACCCAAGAATTTGCCGATGAGATCAGTGCATCATTCAAAAATTTATGGGAAGAGTTCGATATCAGTCACGATCAGTTTATCCGTACAACAGATGCCAAGCATAAAATCGGGGTTCAAGCCGCTTTTGAAAAAATGATGGCGAAAGGTGATATATACAAAGACTTTTATGAGGGGAACTACTGCGTCAGCTGTGAAACCTTTTTCCCAGAGTCACAACTTATGGACGGTGGATGCTGCCCTGACTGTGGACGTGCTACGACTATCGTCAAAGAGGAAAGCTACTTTTTCCGTCTCTCTAACTATGAAAAACCCCTTATGGAATATTACGAAGCCCACCCTGACTTCATCCTCCCAAAATCACGTCGTAACGAAGTGATGAGTTTTGTCAAAGGGGGATTGCACGACCTATCCGTTACCCGCACCAGTTTCAGCTGGGGTGTTCCCGTACCTGTATCTCTCAATGACGATAAGCACGTCATGTACGTTTGGCTCGATGCTCTTCTTAACTACATTACAGCACTCGGATACGGTGATGATGAAGCCAAAATGGGATTCTGGCCTGCTACGACTCAGCTTGTGGGAAAAGACATTTTACGTTTTCATGCCATATATTGGCCTGCCTTTTTGATGAGCCTTGATCTTCCTCTGCCAAAGCGTATCGGTGCGCATGGATGGTGGACACGTGATGGCGAAAAGATGTCAAAATCAAAAGGTAATGTAGTAGATCCAAGAGAAGTATCCCAACATTATGGCGTCGAGAATTTACGCTACTTTATGATGCGTGAGGTTCCATTTGGTCAAGACGGTGATTTTTCACAACGTGCCCTCATCGACCGCATGAACTCTGATTTGAGCAATGATCTTGGAAATCTACTCAATCGTGTCATCGGAATGTCTGAGAAATATTCTGACTTTGCCATTGATAGTGTTGACGTCCTAAAATATCACAGCAAAGAGATTGATGATGCTCATGCCATCATTGCAACCTTGGAAAACTACTTTAACGATCTTCAACTGCACCGCTATCTTGAAGAGTTATGGAAAATATTCACCATCGGCAATAAAGCGATTGAAGAGCATGCTCCATGGGTAAAAATTAAAGAGGGTCGTACTGATGAAGCCCTCGCGACGGTTGCTTTGGTTGCCAATTTACTCGCAAAAGCATCTGTAATGCTCCATTCCATTATGCCAAAAACGACGGCGACCATCGCTGATGCCCTCGGATTTGAAATCAATACTCAAAGCTATCAATCATTGATTCTCAACAAAGAACTTCTCAAAGCCTTTACTATCAAAAAAATCCCTCCTCTTTTCCCGAGAGTCGAGGAACCATTGATGGCAGAAGCACCCAAAGCGATGATGGAAGAGCCTCCCGTTGTTGCTCCATCAAAAATGGAAGATAAAAAAACAACCACCGTCCCAGAAGATGGTCTCATTACCATCGATCAGTTTTTTCAAACAGCCATCAAAATCGGTACCGTTTTAGACGCACAAGAAGTACCGAAAAGCTCAAAACTGCTCAAACTTCAAGTCGATTTAGGGGAAGAATCTCCACGTCAAATCGTGGCAGGAATCCGTGAATACTACAGTGCACAATCCCTCATAGGAACCCAAGTGTGCGTAGTAGCAAACTTGAAGCCAGCGAAGCTCATGGGAATGCTCTCTGAGGGTATGCTCTTAGCCGCAAAAGATGAAGATGGGTTATGCCTCATCCGCCCTGAAAAATTCCGAAAAAGCGGATGTTCAGTGGGATGAGACTTGAAAATATCCTCGCGCTGACAAAAGGAACGCTGCATAGCAATCCCAACGTCACGCTCTTTGAAAACCTCGCTTTTGACGTTTCCAAAGTAAAACGAGGATCTCTCTTTGTTGCTTACGCTCCTAGCGATATCCAAGAAGCCCTATCCAATGGTGCCTATGGGATACTATTTGATAAACCGACACAAATGGGTGATAGTGAAGTTGCCTGGATCAAAGTTGAAAAAATTGATGATGCACTTAAGCGGCTGTTACGTTTTTATTTACTCGAAAAAGAGCTCCAAGTGTATGCGTGTGATCCCATTACGCTGCATCTTGCCCATTCTGTCTCAACGCCTAGCAATTTCTGCCCGGTAGAGGGATCAATGGCGCAGGTATGGGAAAAACTGTGGCCCTTAGAAAAAAAATCCATTGTACTCTATTCCCCTGCTCTTACGGACCCTGAGATATTTATTGAAACCAATCAGCTTATCCGTGCGCAAGAAACAACCATCACCATCATTGAGCAGACGTTATTTGAAACCTCTTTTATCCATCACGATACTTTTTATGAGCGTCAGATGCTTTCACCGTTTTTCATCCCCTATCTCGAACATCTTCTCTTTTTCTACACCTTTATGCGCATACCGTTTCAGCTCAAAAGCTTTAGTAAAATGGGTCATTTCAGTCCCGTTTTCACCAATGGACGTTTAGAAATAAAAGAATTTGGGAGCAGTGACCGTGTAGTTATATTTGAACCACTTCTCGAACTTATCGACGAGCAAATTGATTTTTTACGTGAACAGGCATCATGGTCGAGAATACTATATATTCTACCCGAATCTATGAAATCCAGCCTCACCATCGGTATTGAAAATATTTTGTTTTACGGATACCCAGAAGAGATTTTAATGCTGCTTCAAACCAATTCATTTCATTTTGCCCTGATAGCGGGAGCAGACAAGAGCATACTAAACCCTGCCCGATCATCTATGCGACAATTGGAACTTGATTTTTAAAAATTAAACATCTATCTCGCTTCCGGAAAACGAAATTGTTTTTCTTTGAAAAGGGCAACGCACGCATCCACTGCGTCACTATCCAGTTTGATTCCTCTCTCTTTTTGAATCTCTTCAAGCGCCACATCGATTCCCAATGCCGCACGGTAGGGACGGTGAGATGCCATTGCTTCGACGATGTCAGCTACGGTTAAAATACGCGCTTCTAAAAGAATCTTATCTCCTTTGAGCCCATGGGGATAGCCCGAACCGTCGAGTTTTTCATGGTGCTGCCGAATAATCGTAGCGATCGACCATGGAAATTCTATATCTTTGAGTATCTCGTATCCTGCTTCAGGATGGACTTTTATCAGCAAAAATTCCACCTCGCTTAATCGTGACGGTTTACTGAGAATTTCTGCCGGAATCTGAATTTTTCCTACATCATGAATTTGAGAAGCTAAACGCAACCCTTCGATTTTTTCCGATTCCATCCCTATTTCATGAGCGATAGCGCAAGCGAGTGCCGCGACTCGCCTTTGGTGCCCTGCAGTATAAGGATCACGCATCTCGATCGTTGTAGCAATAGCGGCAACGGTATCTATAAGCATCTCGGAAATCGTGGTCTGATTTTTGAGAAGAGTCTCTTCGGCATTTGTATGCCATTTTTGTTCTTCAAAATTATTTAATGCAAATGAGATATCTCCCACCATCTCCCGTATAAGATCTTGTATCTCATCCTCAAAAAAATCTTTTTGATCGGAGCAAAATGTCAAGATACCGTATGTAGTTGTATTATTGCTCAAAAGAAAATTGGCAAGCGACTTGTAGTCATATTTCCTTGCCATCTCTTCGCATATTGTTAGATTTGCTTCAGGATCATCAATATCATTAAAAATAAGTTCGGAACTCTCTAACATTTTATCAAGCAGAAGCTTTCCCTTTTTAGCGAGAAGTGTTTTGATGTCTTTGATATACTCTTCATCGCCACCGCTAACCGATTGAAGCTCTAACTCTTGTGTTTTTGGATTGATCGTTGCAATCCAACAATAGGTAATTTTACCCTGATCTACCGCAATACGGCATATCTTATCAAATAACTCTTGCACTGTCTTTGAATAGACGATGGCATGATTGGTAAAACTCAATGCCTGATAAAGCTCTTTTTGGCGGATCAGATGGGTTTCATTGTTTTTTGCGGCGGTAATGTCGCGAGACACTTTCAAAATATACTCTATCTCCCCCTCTTCATCATACTCTGGGAGAAATGTTGAATCGATCCATGTTACACCTTGAATTTTAATCTCCAGCTCCTTCCTTATTTCTTTTTCGCTGCTAAATACCGCACTAACGATATCAGTGCAAGAACAACCTTCAACAATGTCATCCATCTTACTTGTTGGTTGACCGATCAATTGTTCGCGAGGAATCCCAAACAGATCTTCCACCGCC
>JAQTOQ010000151.1 GCA_028713245.1 Sulfuricurvum sp.
AACCGTAGGATTCACATTCGCTAAGAATCCATACTCATGAGGTGCCATATCGTTCCATGTGGAGTGCGGTTGAGTCTCTCGTAGATTAATGCTGACGATGCTTTTGATACTTTTAAAGCCGTATTTCCACGGAACTACCAAACGAATCGGCGCACCGTTTTGCGGCAATAGCTCTTTGCCGTACAAGCCCACTGCCAAAAGTGTTAACGGATTCATCGCTTCATCAATACGCAACCCTTCTCGATAGGGAAATGAAATAGTACCAAAAGTTTGCCTTTGTGCCGGAAATTGTTTGGGATCAAAAAGGGTTTGAAATTCTACGTATTTAGACTTGGAGGTTAAACCGACGTACTTGAGGAGTGAGGCCAACGGAATACCGACCCATGGCACTACCATCGACCACCCCTCAACACAGCGAAAACGGTAAATACGCTCTTCGGCGGGAATAAGCTTGAGTAGTTGATCAATGTCCAGCGTCACTTTTTTTTGTACTTCTCCCCCTATGCTCAACGCCCATGATTTAGGTTTAAAATTTTTAGCCAATTTTGCAGGGGCTTCTTTATCGGTTGAAAACTCATAAAAGTTGTTATAGGTCGTAATCTGATCGTAGGAGGTAAGTTCTAAAGCCCGATTAGATTTTTCGCGCTCGAAACTCAACGCAGCAAACAACGGTGTCCCCGCTAATGCTACGGCAGAAGCCGCAAGTTTCATCAAAGACCTTCGTTCGCTATAGATAGACTCTGACGTTATTTGGCTAGAGGGTATCAAGGCTGGGTAATTGTGGCGTGTAAGCATCAACAACATCTCCTTGGCTATAATACCACTAATAATATCTAAGGGTTGGTAAATGGCTAAAAAACTTCACATCGTATCGCTGGGTTGTACCAAAAATCTCGTTGATACCGAGGTCATGTTGGGACGACTCAAAGAGTATGAAATGACGGATGCAAGTACCGAAGCCGACGTCATCATCGTCAATACCTGCGGATTTATCGATGCGGCCAAACAAGAGTCTCTCAATACTATTTTTAACCTCAATGCGGGACGAAAAAAAGAATCCGTTTTGGTAATGGCCGGATGTTTAAGCGAACGCTACCAAGATGATCTTGCCAAAGAGCTTACTGAAGTTGATATTTTCACCGGTGTTGGTGATTACGATAAAATCGATGAACTTCTCGCCCTCAAACAAAGCCGTTTTACCCCTGAAGTCTATTTGATTGATGGTGCCGAGCGTATCGTGACGGGTTCAACCTATCATGCCTACATCAAACTCTCCGAAGGGTGTAATCAGCAGTGTAGTTTTTGCGCGATTCCTTCATTTAAAGGGAAGCTCAATTCCCGTAATTTGGATAGTATTGCAAAAGAAGTAGAAGGATTGGTTGCAAAAGGCTACTATGATTTCACCTTTATCTCCCAAGATTCAAGTTCTTATTTGCGTGACCAAAATGTTAACGAAGGGCTTATTCACCTCATCAAACGCATTGAGCTTATCGATGGTGTACAAAGTGCCCGAATCTTGTATCTCTATCCATCTACTACAACCCTTAAACTGATCAAAACCATCGGCGATTCACCTATATTTCATAACTATTTTGACATGCCGATCCAGCATATCAACGACGAAATGCTACGCATTATGAAGCGGGGTTTTGGAAAAGACAAAACGATTGAGCTACTTAATGCCATGCGTTCCCTTCCTAACTCTTTTGTCCGTACCAGTTTCATCGTTGGCCATCCACTTGAAACGCAAGAAATGTTTGATGAGATGGCAGAATTTGCAGCAACTTTTGGATTTGACCGTATGAATGTGTTCAGCTATTCTGACGAAGAAGGGACAAGCGCTTACAAAATCGAAGAAAAAGTTCCCGCTAAAACGATCAATGAACGCGCTAAAAAATTGGGGAAAATCGCTTCCAAAGTCGAAGTTGAAAGCTTGAACAAACTCATCGGCACCGAAATCTCTCTAATTATCGACGGCGAGAGCGACGAACACGAGTTTCTTTTAAGCGCACGCGCATTGCTATGGGCACCAGATGTTGACGGCGAACTTTATGTCAATGACCGTGAAATTAACGAAGAACTTTCTTATGGAAAAATATATCGTGCCCGCATTACTGAGGTAACCGATAAGCACCCATTGGCCACGATTACAGGCAATGCTTAATCTTTTACACCTAGACATGCTCAAAAAAGGGAAAGTTCTCCTCGCTTTCTCTGGTGGAGTTGATTCAACTGCCCTTTTTCATCTTTTGCGTACTCATACTATTGCGTTTGATATTGCCCACGTCAACTATCATACCAGACCCTCCAGCGATCAAGAAGCCCATAGCGCTGAAACCCTCGCTCATGCGCATCAACTGCACTGTTATACCCATTCTTGTCATCTTGAGGGAAAAAACTTCGAACACCGTGCCAGAGAAGAACGCTATACCTTTTTAAAGTATCTCGTGGAAAAATACGACTATACCTATGTTCTGACCGCACATCAACTAAACGATCGTCTTGAGTGGCTCATGATGCAGTTTTGCCGCGGTTCTGGATTGCCTGAGTTACTGGGTATCCGCTCTATCGATTCCAGAGATGGCATGACCCTTATACGCCCCCTTCTCGAACATGACCGTGAAAGTATTGAAGCATATTTAACACAACACAACTTAGCACACTTTATCGATGAGAGCAATACCGATGAACGCTACACACGTAACCTCTTTCGCCGTCGTTTCAGCACACCGCTTATGCAAGAATACCGCGAAGCCATCAAACGCAGTTTCCGTTATTTGGAAGAAGACAATGCCTCCCTTATTGAAAACGTTTCTATTGAGCATATAGACGAGCTTTTTTACTTTCACACTCCAAAAAATAGTCATTCACTCATCGTGGCCATTGATGGAATTTTAAAATCCTTAGGTCACGTCATGCGAGGAAATGAAAAAGAACTTCTGAAACAAGAAAAATCATTAATTGTAGGTCGTAAATATGTAGTTAGCGTCGGAGAAGAGCACACTTTTATCGCACCCTATATAGAGACAACGATGCAAAAAGAGTTTAAAGAAGAATGCAGAACTCAAAAAATCGACCCTAAAATGCGCGGCTATCTCGCTACACACTCCAAAGCCTATGCGTTTATACGTCGATTAAAAGACGATCAAGAACCTCTTCGATTCGACCAACGCCCACAATCTCCAAAGCGTTTTTAACTTCATCCGGAATATCGATCAGATCACGCTCAAAATTCTTTTGCGGAATTAATGCCAATATCATTCCGGCGCGATGCGCGGCAATCAATTTCTCTTTTAATCCCCCAATAGGCAGAACATTTCCACTCAAAGACACTTCTCCCGTCATCGCAATATCAGCGCGGACTTTTTTGTTACTAAGAATAGAAGCGATTACCGTACACATTGCGATCCCTGCACTCGGCCCATCTTTGGGAGTTGCTCCATCAGGAACGTGGATATGCAAATCAAAACGCTTATACACTTCACTCGCATCCACTGTAATATTGGTCTCACGCTCAGCAGTGCTTAGAGGAATGACTGAATGATCTACGGTGATCTTCCCGCTGTCAATAAGTGTTTTAACTACCGAGAGTGCAATGCGGGCAGACTCTTTCATCACATCCCCCAAACTACCCGTGAGTTGTAATGTCCCTTTGCCATTAATACGAATCGCTTCGATTTTTAAAACATCCCCTCCAACTGCTGTCCATGCAAGACCATTCACAACACCGATACGATTAATATGATCCGTCTTTTCAATCTCAAAGACCGTTTTTTCTAAAAAGTCTTTAAGATTTTTAATCGTCACATTTATTTTCTCTGCATTTGAATTTTCTAAAATTCGTTTAGCACTCTTGCGAACAATATCGGCAATACGGCGACGAAGATTCCGTACTCCAGCCTCACGCGTATGCTTCTCGATTACATCCGATAATGCCGTTTTTGAAATAGACAGCTCGGAAGATTTGAGACCATGTTTTTTAAGTTCCTGCGGAATCAAATACTGCTTTGCAATTTGAAACTTCTCTTGCGGCGTGTATGAACTAACCGGTATAAACTCCATACGGTCACGTAATGGCCCTGGAATTTGACCTGCATCATTTGCTGTTGCAATAAAAATTGCACGACTTAAATCGAGATTGAAGTTGAGGTAATAATCTCTGAAATGGCTATTTTGTTCCGGGTCCAAAATTTCAAGCAATACAGCAGTCGGATCACCGCGGTTGGATTTGGCTACTTTGTCTATTTCATCCAA
>JAQTOQ010000015.1 GCA_028713245.1 Sulfuricurvum sp.
CAACTTATTTTATTAGAAAGGCTCCCATAATGCCGACGATTCTTGTCATCGATGATGATACCGCTATTCGTAAACTTCTTGGGGTCGCATTAAAGGCTGCTGGATTTACCCCCATATTAACGGATAAAGGGATCAATGGCCTCGCACAGGCTGCCACACACAATCCCTCTCTTATATTGCTCGATTTGGGTTTACCTGATATGGAAGGAAGACATCTGTTACAAACGCTTCGTGAATGGAGCAATACTCCCGTTATTGTTCTTTCCGCAAGAGAAGCAGAACACGAAAAAATTATGGCACTCGAAGCTGGTGCGGACGATTACCTAACCAAACCGTTCAGCGTCGGTGAATTAATCGCTCGTATCAACTCATGCTTACGTCGTGTTGATATGCTTACCCCATCCTCTAATCCTTCCATTATCAGTGATAATTTACATCTTAATGCTCTTTCTCATACGGCTACACTCTCAACCATACCCCTCAAACTTACCCCAAAAGAATTTGAATTACTCCGCCTGCTAATGCAAAATAGCGGTAAAGTTCTCACCCACACATGGTTACTCAAAGAAATATGGGGAATAGGCTATCAAAGTGAAACCCATTATCTTCGTGTGTTCATCAATCAGCTCCGTCAAAAAATCGAAGTCGATCCTGCCCGCCCAAAGCGAATCATCACTGAAACAGGCATCGGCTACCGATTTATGGGATGACAAAGTTTCTAACAGCTATAATTGCGAAAAATATAACCTAAGGACTTTGATTTGAGAAGTCATTTTTGTACTGATTTAAGTGAAGTAAACGTCGGCCAGTCGGTCGTATTGTGCGGATGGGCGAACAGCTACCGCGACCATGGCGGAATCGTCTTTATCGATCTTCGTGATAAAAGCGGCCTCATACAGCTCGTTTGTGATCCAACCGACAATGTTCACGCACACAAAGTAGCCAGTGAAGTACGTGATGAGTTTGTCCTCATAGCACATGGACGTATACGTGCTCGTGGGGTGGGTCTCATCAACCCTCGTTTAAAAACAGGTACGATCGAAGTCGTAATCGATGAATTGATTATAGAAAACCGCAGTGAACCTGTCCCTTTTCAAATTGGGGACAACAGTGTTGGAGAAGAAATACGTCTCAAATACCGTTATTTGGATCTTCGTAATCCGTCTATGTATAACACCTTTTTACTACGATCAAAAGCGGCGATAGCCGCTCGTAATACGCTCGATAAACTAGGATTTTTGGAAGTTGAAACCCCGATTTTGACCAAATCAACACCGGAGGGGGCACGTGATTATCTTGTTCCTAGCCGTGTCCATGAAGGTGAGTTTTACGCTCTTCCACAATCGCCGCAGCTTTTTAAACAACTTCTGATGGTGGGTGGATTTGACCGCTATTTCCAAATCGCACGATGTTTCCGTGATGAAGATTTACGTGCCGATCGTCAACCTGAGTTTACGCAAATAGACGTTGAAATGTCATTTTGTAATCAAGAAGACGTTATTCGCGTTGCTGAAGAACTCATCGTTGCGATGTTTGCTTCTGCAGGACATAGCGTTACAACACCCTTCAATCGTATTAAATTCAACGATGCTATGGAGTGGTACGGTTCGGATAAACCAGACATGCGTTATGACCTGAAAATGGTGGACGTTATCGATATTTTTGCACGTTGTGATAATGAAATTTTCACAGGTATTGCCGCAAATCCAAAAATGAACCGTATCAAGGCATTGCGTGTACCGGGTGCTGATTTGGTATTTTCTAAACGTGAAATGAAAAGCTTTGAAGATTATGTTCGTAAATTCGGCGCAAAAGGGCTTGGCTATTTCCAGATGAAAGAAGACGGTCTCAAGGGACCATTGGAAAAATTCTTTGCTCCTGAAGATCTTCAGCTTCTTGTTGATCGTACGGGTATGGAAGTGGGCGACGTCGTATTCTTTGGGGCGGGGGACAAAACAACCGTATGGGATTACATGGGACGTTTCCGTATTTTCATTGCGGAACATGAAAAGATGAACCTTATCGACAAGGATCGTTTCGAATTTATATGGGTTGTCGATTTTCCAATGTTTGAAATCGAAAATGGACGCGTCAAAGCGCTCCACCATCCATTCACTATGCCTCGTGATCTAAACCACGAGCACCTAGACGATATTGAATCAATAGCATACGACATCGTGCTCAACGGCGTTGAGCTTGGTGGAGGATCTATCCGTATCCACAAACAAGAGTTACAGGCGCAAATTTTTCACCTTCTGGGAATCGGAGAAGAAGAAGCTCAAGAGAAATTTGGCTTCCTCCTCGATGCACTTAAATTCGGGGCACCTCCGCACGGTGGATTTGCCCTTGGATTTGACCGCTTCATGATGTTGTTATCTAAAAAAGACAGTATCCGCGACGTTATTGCCTTCCCTAAAACACAAAAAGCATCATGTATCATGACCGATGCCCCTAACACAGTTGACATTGCTCAGCTACGTGAACTCCATATTCGTGTACGAGAAAGTGCAAAATGAAAAAACTCTTTTTGATCATCGGTGCGCCAGGTTCTGGCAAAACTACCGATGCTGAGATAATCGCTTCAAACAATAAAGCGTCCATTGCACACTACTCAACCGGAAATCTTCTGCGTGAAGAGGTTGACAGCGGCTCGAATCTTGGAAAAACCATAGATTCTTTTGTTAGCAAAGGGAACCTATGTCCTCTTAATATCGTTCTAGATACTGTTATTAAAGCATTAAAAAAGTCCAATAGAAATACCATTCTCATCGATGGGTTTCCACGATCCAAAGAACAGTTAAATGGTTTTCATCTCTTATTTGATCAAGAAACTGACATTGAGTTGGCAAGTGTTATTGAAGTAGTTGTAAGCGAAGAAGTGGCTCGGGATCGCGTCTTGGGACGTGCTCGCGGAGCGGATGACAATGCCGAAGTATTCAACAATCGTATGAAAGTCTATACTGATCCACTTGAGACTATCCAAAGTTTTTATAAAGAGCGTAATCTCTTAAAAAAAGTTGATGGGGAACGCAGTATAGAGGAAATCGTAACAGAAATGGAAACCTACATCAAAAGCATGATGTAACCTCAAATAATTTAACAAGGAAAACCATCATGAAAATCATTTTATTGGGTGCACCGGGTGCTGGAAAAGGGACTCAGGCACAGTTTTTGACCAAAGCATTTGATATTCCTCAAATCTCGACAGGAGATATGCTTCGTGCTGCTATCAAGACAGATACGGATCTTGGTAAATTGGCAAAATCTTTTATGGACTCTGGCAAATTGGTAACCGATGAAATTATTATTGGACTGGTACAAGATCGTATCACCCACGCTGATTGTAAAAATGGTTTTCTTCTTGATGGTTTCCCGCGTACAGTTCCTCAAGCCGATGCTCTACGTGAAGCAGGTGTAGCAATTGATGCAGTGGTCGAGATTGATGTTCCCGATTCCAAAATCGTTAAACGCATGTCAGGACGCCGTGCACACCTAGCATCAGGACGTACCTATCACATCATCTACAATCCTCCGAAAAATGAGGGCAAAGACGATGAAACAGGTGAAGATTTAGTACAACGTGACGATGATAAAGAAAATATCGTTCTTGACCGTCTAAGTGTATATCACGACCAAACACAACCGCTTATCGCTTATTATCAAGGGGTATCAAAGACTGATGCTTCTGTAAAATACATTCGTATTGACGGAACGCAGGCAATCGACACCGTTGAAAAAGAGATTATTTCTCAACTCAAATGAATTCACCTCATTTCTACGCCGTTATCATTGGGTCAGAAATACTCAATAACCGTCGAACCGACAGACACTTCCCTTTTATTCGTGATTCGTTGGCCCATCGCGGGCATACGTTATTTGCTTCCTTTATCATCAAGGATGATGAACAACTTATTACATCAACCTACTCCATGATCAAAAGTGATCCAAGTGCTGTAATGTTCAGTTTTGGAGGAATTGGTTCAACACCTGATGACTTAACGAGAGAGATAGCATCGCAGGTATTTAGTGACGGTATACTTATTTCTCATGATCAATTTTGCACGGATATCATTGAACGCTTTGGCGATGCTGCCTATCCTTACCGTATCCATATGGCAGATATACCTAAAAATGCCGAATTGCTTCCCAATATAATTAATAATATGTCTGGATTTTCTTTGGAAAACCGCTTTTTTTTCATGCCTGGATTCCCTGAGATGTCCCATCCGATGGTTGACTATATTTTGGAACAATTTTATCCTTATGCTCCCCTCACGCACCGTAAAACACTTGTTGCGCAAACGAGCGAAAATACCTTAATTCCTATTATGCAAATGCTCTCAAAAGAGATTGATTTTTCATCACTTCCCATGCTAAATGCTGGTAAACCTACCGTAGAAATCTCCGTTGCTTCTAGCAATCAACAATTATGCAATCATAGCTTTCAATTATTTATAGAGGATTTAGATAGAAAATTAATAGATTACACAATCATTGAGTCTACAAATTAAAATTTATTATGATAATGACGATATCGTATATGAGATTTTAATTAAGCCTTAATCATAAACGTATGTCTGGAGAACACGATGATTAGTTATTTACTAATCGCTTTGGCTGTCATAATAATCGCCTATATAGGGTATCAGCGTTATTATTTCCAAAAGCATAAACTAAACCGTTCGATAAAACCACATTTTACTCTAAAAATAGAATCTGAATAATTCGGGCTGTATTATTCCTCTTGTTGTTCAACGTAAGCATTTAATAAATTAAAAATTGCCGTTTTTCGCATTTTTCGAGCAAAATCAAGTGCGCTAAGCCCCTGTCCATCACGGGCGACAACATTAGCTCCCATCTCTAAAAGTTTTTCTATCACTTGGGTTTTCCCATGGCAAACAGCGCCCATCAAAGGGGTGAATCCACTTCTTCTCGTAGAAACATTGACATCAAAGCCGTCCGCTATCAGCCGCTCAATAAGAGGGATATTATTATAGGTTACAGCAACATCAAAAACACTTACTCCTTCATTGTCCGTCTCATACATATCAGCACCATTTTCAATCAAAAGATCAAAAATTTCTTGATCACAATGATACCTAAGAGCAAAGCACAGAACTGACTCTCCATTTTCTTCAACTTCGTTTGGATTCCCGCCATTTTTTAAATAGTGTTTGACACCCAAAAAATTGTTCGCTTTTAATAATTCAATCCATTTGTCCATTGCATGACTCGTTATAATAAGTTGCGACAGTATAACACGCTAGCTTCAACACAGGACAACCTGTTTATGCTAGAATTGCGCATTAATTCTACCACAAGAGAGAGAATATGGAAATTTTAGAAACTGAATCCGCTTTTAAGGCCTGTGTTCAAGAAATTCAAGAAACCAACGGTTATAAAAGCCCAATAGGTTTCGGTATCTGCCGTGTTGATTTTGGACAATTAGACACAAGTAAAGTTTTACAAGCAACATATCCTCACATGAATTGGAATGAAAACTTTAGCAGTGCCGCTATTTTTATAAAAAATGCACAAGAACAAGGGGAAGTAATCGATTTTACAACCGATGAAGTTGTTATTCCTGTGAATCTAAAATTTTTAGAAGGGTGTCTAAATGCATTTACCCCTTATGCTGATGAAGCATATGGCGATGCTCATAAAAATATACAAGTAATTTCTGCCTTATACAATCACATCAAAGAAAATGGCATGCGCAACGAAGAATTTCGTTTAGTCATTATTTTTAATGATGTCGCTTGTAAAAGTATAGAGGGAACGTATCTTAAACTCTACGCCCTCTCAACGGCAAAAGCTCCATTGCGTACACTAAATCTCAATGGTGCATTTGGTGCACTTCACAACGTTGCCTGGGCAGATGGTCAACCAATAGAGCTAGAGTGGCTACGTGAAAATGAGATTGAACTCAAAATAGCGAATCAATACCCTAAAATTGACTTTGTCGACAAATTCCCACGTTTCCTTCAGCACATTATCCCTGCAAACAACACCCGTGTTCTCGATGACTCAAAAGTACGTTTTGGTGCGCAGTTGCATGCAGGTACCACTATCATGCCGGGTGCAAGCTATGTGAATTTCAATGCAGGAACAACAGGGGTAAGTATGGTTGAGGGGCGAATCTCTAGCTCTGCCATCGTCGGTGACGGTTCAGACGTCGGAGGCGGTGCTTCAATCCTAGGAGTACTCAGCGGTACCGATGGGAACCCAATCTCTATTGGAAAAAACACCCTCCTAGGGGCAAACAGCGTTTGTGGTATCCCTCTTGGTAATGGATGTATTATTGATGCAGGCATTGCTATTTTAGCTGGAACTAAAATTCAAATCTCACCAGATCAGCTAATATTACTAAAATCAGCTAATCCAACGGCTACACTCAAAGATGCAACACTGTTCAAAGGTTCTGACCTTTCAGGACTCAATGGTATCCATTTCCGTCAAGATTCTCAAAATGGAGCACTAATCGGTCGTCGTTCAACACGTGAAGTCAAATTAAACGCTGATTTACACTAAATACATTTACTCTACAACTATTAAGGTTGTAGCGCATATACTGTTTACAATTTAATTAAGGAGCATCGTGATGATAAGTTCAAATGTATCTTCCATTCTCTCGCATCAAACTTTTATGAATAATGATTCTGGGAATGTTGCAAATGCAAACACCGATCGTTATGTGCCCAAAAATACCGTTATAGAAGAAGCAGATAGTCAAGGCTCAACAAAAGCGGTAACTACTCAAGCAACTGATATCGGCAGTGAAAAGTCACAAACAAATCTCACCAAAGAGATTACCGATCAAATCACCATTGAAGATGTAACAGCAGCAAATGTGGAAGCCATCCGCACACAAGACAAAATGCTAGGATCGCTTTTAGATCTTAAAGCTTAGAGAGTTTATCTTTACCCTTTTTACGAGCAGTAAGAATTATGGGGGGGTGTGTAACTATATTCATACTGACCAGTGTACTTAAGAGCATGTTGTTGGTGTCAAAGTTTTCAACTTCTCTTCCTAGTTGAAGTGTTGTTATAACAGCTTTTCCAACAATAACTCTCCCCGTTTTCCCAATAGCATCAATCGTGCGAATTCCCCATATATTATGCATTACCATAACATTATTTTCGTACGTTCCAACGTAAAGTAGGACATGCCCCTTTTTGTACAAAATTGTTTCAAAAGGGACACCTTTTTCTTTTATTAAAGCAATTTTTTGATTATTATCAAGTCCGAAAAAAGAAATTACTTCCCCTTTTTTAGCTTGTGATGCGGAATTACGAGGAAGCCAAATACCAAATGGCGTGAAGATATCACGAATCATGGATGAACAGTCACGTTCCTCAAACATCCCACCCCAGCCATAAGTATTACGCAACACATGGGCTCCTATCTTAATGAGATCTTCTTTATTAATCTTATGGAAGCCGATATGAGCCGTATTCTTCGGAATTATCATTTTTTCTGCAGTACCGCTGCTTTTATAAAATAAAACTTTAAATCCCTCGGAAGTCTCTTCTTGTAATGGCAAAACCATACCTATACGTGAATAGGTCACAAATCGATTTGATTCATCATACAAAGGCACTCTGTCTTCTGTTATAAATACTTTTTCTTTTTTATATATTGATGTAATCTGCTCTGAATCAAGAAGAGCAATCCCATCACAAGGGATCCATCCAGAAGCATTATTGGTGAAAATATAAACCCATGATCTGTCTTTTGAATAATGAGAAACAAAAATAGGTTCATTAAAATCTACACTACTATTTTGTAACAAATCAAATGGATATCCCTCTCCTGGCATGGCCGGATTTTTATACAATGCCTTTTCTGTTGGAAATACCCGAATATTCATCCATTTTGTAGTGACCCCATATCTATTAACTCTGGAAAAAGTTTCAAAATTGCTTTGCAGAATAAGTTCAGATATCCATGCGGGATCAACTGGCTTTAAATTGCTTCCATAACCACTTGTAAATGCGCTTATCGGCCACTTGGCTTCTTTCACACATATTGGAGCCACAATATATGTCCATGGAGCATAATAGTGTTCTTCAAAATGTTTCTGAATCTCAAAAGGAGTTTCCTGATTCGTAAAATTATTATCAAAATAAGAAGAAAGGGTTTGAGGAAAGTATTCTAAATCATTTACTTTTTTTATTACTGAAGGAAGTTCAGATTCAATATCCTGAGCAAATGGAATATCGTATGTATCACTCGAACTGTTTGTTTCTTCACACACAGGAGGAGGAGATTTTACTCTTAAATCTAGAGAAGGGACTTTAGGATGTGTTTGTCCACACCCAAATAAAAAAATTAACATTCCTAAAAAAAATAAACGGTGTACCAAATTTTTCATTACTTCACTCATATGCTAGATACTCTTATTCAACACCACCAAAACGCCCGACAACACGCCCAATGATCTCTACTTCATTACGTTGCGCAACATATGTTGGGTAGTCTTTATTGTCTGAAATAATATCAAGTTTACCATCAATTCTCACTTGTACTCTTTTGATAAATAGCCCATATTCAGTTCGTATAGTAAATACACCTCCTCTGCTTACTTCTTTCTTGGCACGATTTATGAAAACGATATCATTATAACTAAAAGACGGTTCCATTGAATCGCCTGATACGTTAATCGCTTCAATATTACGCAACTCATTTTCACCGCCCAATGACATAACAAAATTCTCTTCCAGCATTAATGGTTCGTAACCTAACTCCTCATTTTCAGCGCCCCCACCTGCGGAGGCACTGACCGAAGAGAAATACCGTACCATATAAAAACGATTGGTTGGTTCAATCAAGCTTTCAGGGGATTGATTGTAAAGAATCCAGTTAATCGCAATGGAACGCTTCGCACAAAAATCAAGCAATTCATTAAACGGGATTTTATTGCGCTTTTTCATCGTTGCAAAATTCATTTGGGTAATATCCAAAAGCTCTGCAATATCTTTATCAAATACTTTTTTATCGGGGAATTCCCCTGAAACAATATCTTTGATCGTTTCAACAATTTCAAAAAAATTTTTCATTGAGCCTCTCCATATTCTAATTCAGAGTGATATTGTAGGTATTATGGCATATATTTCACTATATATGTCAATTTGTCATATTTATCCTAATAAAGTTAATAATTTATTACTATTTGTCAAATCAATAAGCTTTACAAGCAAATTAGGAGTACGAAATGGCACACGTAATTAACAAAGCAAATACACTCATGGAACGTTTTGAAGAAAAAATGGAACATTGGGCAAAAAAAATATTTTAAGTAGAAGCAGAATCTTCTTTATCAAATTGATGCATACGGGAAAGATGATATCCTCTAAAAATATAAATGAGGAAGATAATGAAACCAATGACCATGATCGTATCAAAAAGTTGAAAGATCACATCATTTCCTTATATCCCGTGAAGTTTTGCTTAATTGCTTCATAGAGTATGATTCCCGTACTAATCGCAAGATTAAGACTTCGTCCCTCTTTGGTCATAGGTATGGTCATACATTGGCTCGGATACTTCGTCAATACGTCAGCAGGTATACCCGCTGTCTCGCTGCCAAAAAAGAGATAATCCCCTTCTTGAAACGAGTGTTCAAAATACAGTTTGTCGGTTTTAGTCGTCGCATAAAAAAAACGGTCACTTTTTTGAACTGAATCAAAAAAATCTTCCAGATTTTCCCATACTTTTAAATCAATTTTATGCCAATAATCCAATCCTGCTCTTCGAACGGCTTTTTCGCTGATATCAAAGCCTAAAGGCTTAATTAAATGCAATGTGGCACCCGTATTCACACACAATCGACCAATTGCACCTGTGTTATTAGGTATTTGTGGATTTACAAGGACAATATTGAACATACTTTAGAAAATAACCGTTTTATTGGCATGGACAAAAATACGGTCTTCCAAAGCAAGCTTCAAGGCTTTGGACAAGACGATCTTTTCAACATCTTTACCCAAGCGCTGCATATCTTCCCAACTATACGCATGATCTATATGAATGACATTTTGCGCAATAATAGGACCTTCATCAAGATTATTATTGACGAAATGCGCCGTTGCTCCAATAATCTTAACTCCACGCTCATACGCTTGCTTATACGGATTGGCACCGATAAATGCCGGAAGAAATGAATGATGTATATTGATAATTTTATCTTCGTACGCTTCCACAAACTGTGATGTCAAGATACGCATATATTTAGCCAAAACAATATAGTCGATTTCGCCAAGATTTTCTAAGCACTTTAATACTTTTGATTCATGCTCATCACGTTCACACCCAACATGAGATACCGTATAAAAAGGTATATCGAATTTAGAGACCAACGGTTCTAGAAGATCATAATTAGAGACAACTGCCACAATTTCTGCATCTAGTTCGCCCGCTTCATAGCGGATCAAAATGTCCCCAAGAGCATGCGACTCTTTCGTTGCCATCAATACAATGCGTTTTTTACGCGGTGCAATTACTTCGAGGATAGTATCTTTTGGCAGTACACTGGAGAGTTCTTGCTTCAGATCTTCCACATCAATGTCACCGGCTAAAACACTGCGCATAAAAAATTTATTGTGGATTTTATCCACAAATTCATGATTGGAAATAATGTTGAGATTACGATGATAAAAAATACTTGAAACTTTATAGACAAGTCCTTTTTCATCATTGCATTGTATCAGTACACGATATTGTTCGTTCATATTAACGCTCATTAACGTATCGTGTCCAAACGATTGTCGATGGTCGCCAATAAATATTCAAAAAAATTCAACGTAAGATCGACTTTTGCTTCGATATTGACATTGTTAGGAGATTGAAATCCTTCAAATAAAACCAACAAACGCTCTCGTATCCCCTCGAGCATTCTTACTTCATCATCCGATCCAACACTTGGCATTTCTTGTGTCAATACACTTGCAAACGATGGCATAGGTACTTCCTGTTTATGTACCGCAGTTTCTTCAACTTCCACAGCTGTTTCTTGAGGCTTTCCAGGAGTAGCCTGCATAACGATATCGTCTAATTCGGCTAACGTCGATAAAATAACATCTTTTAATTCCATGCGCGTAATAGCCACCTTTCAAACTGAATAAACTCTGCTTTTTCATCCATCTGAACAAAAAAAGCTTTCATTTCGTTATTAACCCCAAGGAACTTCTTACGCATACCCGATAGCCGTCGTATCGCAATTTTAGCATCACCATTAGCGGGATCTTTTTTCAAAATTTCTTTGTAGATCTCTAATGCCTCTTCTTTGAGACCTTGGAGCTCGTAAATATTTGCAAGGGTTAGAGTTTGCATTTAGCCGCAAAATCAGCAATAATGGAACCCATTTCACTGGTGGTACAAATCTCTTTTGCATCAAATGCTGCGATGTCCCGAGTTCGGTATCCAAGTGAGAGCGCTTTCTTGATAGCATAATCAATACGGTCAGCCGCTTTATTCTCACCCAATGCAAAACGAAGCATCATGGAAGCACTCGCAATGGTAGCGATAGGATTAGCAATGCCCTGCCCTGCAATATCCGGAGCAGAACCGTGTATAGGCTCATAGACACCTATTTTGGCACCAACCGACGCGGATGGCAGCAAACCGATTGAACCCGAAAGCATACTCGCCTCATCGCTGAGGATATCACCGAAAAGGTTGCCGGTCAAAATAACATCAAACTGTTTTGGATCACGGATGAGTTGCATTGCTGCATTGTCAACGTACATATGACTGAGGTGGACTTCTGGATACTCGCGCGCGACTTCGATCACCACTTCACGCCAAAGCTGACTTACATCAAGAACATTGGCTTTGTCCACTGAGCAGACTTTTTTAGTACGTTCCATCGCTATTTTAAAAGCAACATGTGCGATACGTATCACTTCATCACGCGTATACACCATGGTGTTCCAACCCTTATTTTCATCACGCCCTTTTGGTTCACCAAAATAGATTCCACCAATAAGCTCTCGAACGACCATCAAATCAACACCTTTGACGACTTCTGGTTTCAATGAACTGGCATTAATAAGCTCGTCATAAACACTGGCAGGACGAAGGTTTGCAAAAACCCCTAGTTCTTTACGAAAACGAAGTAATCCGCTCTCAGGACGTTTTTCTCTAGGAAGACTATCCCATTTTTCTCCACCAATAGCACCAAAAAGTACCGCATCACTTGCAAAAGAAATATCGATAGTCTCTTGAGGCAGTGGATCACCAGTAGCGTCATAGGCACATCCACCCATTAATGCTTCACGGTAATTAAACGAAATATTTTCGCTTGGAGCAACAGCATCGAGTACTTTTACCGCTTCGTCAATAATTTCAGGACCGATTCCATCCCCTTTGATCAGGGCAATATTATAGGTTTTCATTCGATTAGTTTCCTTGCGCTGCAATTTCAACTGCAGCATAATTCATTAGTCCACCAGCACCGATAAGTTCTTGCATAAACGGAGGGATCGGGATAAAATTGTACACTTTTTTGGTTGTAAGATTGGTGATCGTGCCTGCATCCATATCGATGCTCACACGCTCACCTTCTTTGATCTCTGAACTCTCTGTCAATTCAAAAATTGGCAATCCCATGTTAAAAGCATTACGGTAAAAAATACGGGCAAACGTAGGGGCGATAACCGCAGCAACACCCGCAGCCTTGAGCGCAATAGGAGCGTGTTCACGAGATGAACCGCAGCCGAAATTATCACCTGCAACGATAATATCACCCGGAGTCATTTTGCTGACAAAAGTGGGATCAGCATCTTCCATAACATGCTTTGCCAGTTCAATCGGGTTTGAGGTACTGAGATATCGGGCAGCGATAATGAGATCAGTATCGATATCTTTACCGAAATTCCAAACTTTCCCTTCCATTTTTTGCATACTTTATCCTAGTGTTCTAAATTGAGGAGATTATAGCAAAGATGAGTTGAAACTCTATTAAACCCCAAGCTGCGTGGAGTTTAATTAAAAAACTAATTAACGTTTCAAGCCGTTAGTAGTTGCCAACATTTCATCACTGGTGGTAATAACCTTAGAATTCGCATCGTATGCGCGTTGACCTGTGATTAGGTCAGTAAGTTCGACAACGAGTTGTACGTTTGAAAGCTCTACAAAACCTTGGCGAATATTTCCAAGACCGTTGTCTCCAGGAGTTCCCTCAACCGGCTGACCTGAACTGTCCGTTTCAACAAAAAGGTTGTCTCCCATGGCATGCAAACCGGCTGGATTGATAAAATTGGTAAGAGAAATTTGTCCTACTTGAGTTGCCTGCGCTTGACCTGCTTGGGTCACACTAACAATACCATCCGTACCGATACTGATATTGGTCGAATCTTCTGGGATAACCACTTCAGGGATAACCGTGTATCCGTCTGAGTTCACCAATGTTCCATTTTGATCTATTTTTAACGAACCATTACGCGTGTATACTTCGGTACCGTTAGGCAGTTGCAATTTTAGAAAACCTTTACCTGTAATGGCTAAATCTAAAGAGTTATCGGTTTGTTTGAGACTACCTTCTGAAAAAATCTTATTAATAGCAGTTGGTCGTACCCCTAGACCCACTTCAATACCTGTCGGAGATTGTGTCGTATCACTCGTAGACGTTCCCGCATATGTCATGACTTTGTACATTAAATCCGCAAATTCCGCACGTGATTTTTTATATCCCATCGTATTAACGTTAGCAATATTATTCGCCGTCGTATCGATTTGTGTTTGCATTGCCAGCATTCCGGTTGAGCTGGTATAAAGTGATTGCATCATTGTCTTATCTCCTTGGATTATCGTCGGGTATTGGCGATTTTTTCAATCGCATCACGGTTTAGGTCATTCATTTGTGAATCCATCGCTTTTTGATACATCCCGACCAATCGATTTGCTTCTACGAGTGAGATCATCTCATTGACCGCATTTACGTTACTTTTTTCAACATACCCCTGCATAACACCTCCACTTTGGGCAACGGGCTTTAATGGATCAGCAGGATCTGGAACATACAGATTATCTCCCTCTTTTTTTAACATACGAAGGTTTTCAGGTTGTACTAGCAACATACTTTTTCCAGCAATCATTTGCGTTGATCCCGGTACGTTTGTAGAAAACAGACCGTTTTTATCCAACGTTATGACTTCATTTTCAGGAGTAAATGTAATCCCTTTTTTATCAGCTCCTACTACTTCATACCCTTGCTTATTAACCAGTTTTCCCTCTGCATTCATCGTAAAAGAGCCGTCACGGGTCAATCGTATCCCCTGTGGTGTGTTAACGGCGAAAAACTGCCCCTCTTTATTCAAAGCTATGTCAAATGTATTGCCCGTAGGTTGCAGTATTCCCAACGAGTAATCCGTATAGGAATCGGCAATTTGAGGCACTCTGGATAAGGATCGGTTCAAATATTGAGCCGCTTGCTCAGTGTGATTCTTTAATGGAAGCTCATCCCTGGCTTCTTTATACAAACGGGAAAAATCACCTGTAATAAGCTGCTCTTTTTTATACCCTGCCGTATTAACGTTGGCAAGATTAGCTGCAATCGTATCCATTCGGTTAAATTGAGCAACCATTCCACCCGTAGCAGCATAATATCCCGTTTGCATTCCTGATCCTTGAAATGATATTAGAGCAAGTAAGCAAAGGTCATTCCATATTTGAATTAGGCAAAACATGCACATACCATGGCTATATTTAATATTATTTCGGTATAATCCTATTCTTTTTTAACCGCAGGGGAGCCTTCTTACTAATGAGCGTCAAAGACCTTAACAAACACATCGAAACATTGTTTATTGAACATAAATCCAAAAACTGTCTTACCTATGAAGCTATAGTAGAAGCGTTTGATAAACAACCTACTCTCGCTCAAGCTAAAAATATTTTAAAGTTTGCAGAAAAATATAAAACCTGCCTCTTTACCTCTTCAGAACACGCGAAGATTCTCAATAAGCAAGAAGCTGATGCCAAACGTGTCGCTCAACTTAAATTCATTGAAGAAGCAAGCACCGATCAATTTGATATATTGAAACAACATGAACTTCTGGAATGGTCACGATCGGATTCACCGGTACGTATGTATTTGCGTGAAATGGGGCAAATTCCTCTTTTAACCAAAGATGAAGAAGTTGAGATTTCAAAACGTATGGAATTGGGGGAAGAGATCATTATTGATGCTATCTGTTCTGTTCCGTATCTCATCGAATTTATTCTTGACTACAAAGATCCGCTTATCAATCGTGAACGACGCGTTAAAGAGCTTTTCAAGAGTTTTGAAGACGATGTCGAAGAAGAAACATCTAATGACGATGATGCTGATGATTCTGAAGAAGAAGAAAACAAAGAAAAAGCTCCTTCTGCAAAAGATAAAAAACGGATTGAAAAAGTAATCACTTCATTTAAGGCACTTGAAAAAGCGAAGAAAGATTGGACAAAAGCGACTGAAAAAATGCTCGAAGAACGCAGTATTGAAGAGATGGATGCCGATTACGTTCTCTTTTTCCTAAATGTGACCTTCAAGAAGAAAACACTTAAAGATGCATTAATGGATTTGGGACCTACTTCCAAGCTCATCAATGAATTGGTTCGTTCTATGGAAACCGCTTTGCGAAGTGACGAAGGCTTTGACCGTGAGCTTAAACGGCTTGAGTACAAACTTCCACTTTTTAACGACCAGCTAAAGAAAAATCATATTATTATTGTTGAAAAAATTAAAGAATTGACCAAAGAAGAGATAGCGTCTAAAGTTCCAGAGGCTACCATGGTTAGTACCTATATGGAGATCAAAAAACTAATCCAAACCAAAGAAGCTTCAAAAGGCGGCTTTGATATGGAGCCGGAAAAACTCGCTGATATTCTAGAACAAATCAAGCGTGGAAAAAATATCTCTGAAACGTCAAAAACACGTATGGCAAAAAGTAACCTCCGTCTCGTTGTTTCCATCGCAAAGCGTTACACCAATCGTGGTCTTCCCTTCTTGGATTTGATCCAAGAAGGGAACATCGGATTGATGAAAGCAGTTGATAAATTTGAATACCAAAAAGGGTATAAGTTTTCAACCTATGCAACATGGTGGATTCGTCAAGCAATCAGCCGTGCTATTGCTGACCAAGCACGTACTATCCGTATCCCGATCCACATGATTGAAACGATCAACCGTATCAATAAAATCATGCGTAAACACCTCCAAGAGCATGGAAAAGAGCCAGATGTCGAGACGATCGCAGAGGAAGTGGGCTTATCGGTTGAGAAAGTCAAAAACGTCATCAAAATCACCAAAGAGCCGATTTCACTAGAAGCGCCTATTGGAAATGAAGAAGATGGCCGTTTTGGAGATTTCATTGAAGATAAAATGTCTATTTCTCCTTCGGACGCTGTTCTCAATGATGCCCTAAAAGTTCAGATAGAAGGCGTTCTTGAACAACTTAACGAACGTGAAAAAGCCGTCATAAAGATGCGTTTTGGGATTATGGACGATGAAAGTGACCGTACACTCGAAGAGATCGGAAAAGAGCTCAATGTAACACGTGAGCGTGTTCGCCAAATCGAAAGCAGTGCAATCAAAAAGCTTAAACACCCAAAAGTGGGTCGTAAATTGAAAAACTATATCGAAGACTAATGACATTTGACCAACAATGGATTGAGTACGATTTCAATCCGTTTATCCTCTTCAGCGCCAGCGGAAAAATTCTCTCCCTCAACACGGAGGCTCAATATTTACTCGGTGTCGCTGACATTTCCGTTATCTATAGAATTGCCATGTCCAATGCTAATTCCACTTTTGGGTTCAAAACGACCTTTATGGATCTCGAATTTGGCCGTTTTAAGTTTTTTGGCATTACCATAGGATACGAAGACGAGGAGCAAATCGGTATTCGTCTCTACCAACTCCCCTCCTTCCAATTTACCAAGCAAAAGCCAGAAGGTAATTTGGTAAATATCTATACCCTTATAGACCTATGTATCAGCTCAAACTCGATTGGTTCCACTATCAAGTACGTCAAAGACCTTGATCCATCAATTCCTGAAATTCGGCTACAAACAGAGCTTTTTATCAAACTGCTCAACAAAACCTATCAGGCATTTAGTGAAAATGAAACGATACTTACTCGCTTGTTTTTTAGAGTAGGCGAGCATATCAAATATGAGGGTGAAAAATATTCTCTTTTTGCGATTGAATTCTCTGCTCATCTTCTTAACCGAAAATACGCATCAGAACTCACACGTCTGGCAGAAGAAAACAATCTTTACTGTGATGTTAGAGAATCCAAAGTAACCGTTAATATACCCATGATTACAAAATAATCATTTTATAAACGCCTTCACCGCTTCAAAAATCTCCTCATAATGTTTCTCATTAAGAATTACGTGCTCATTGGCTTTTATGATCACTTTCGTTTTCTCTTCACTTTTAATAGCGTTATAAATAACATCTGCTCCTTTTGGATTCACCACAGGATCTTTGTCTCCTTGAATTATTAACGTTTTTGTAGTAATCTTTTTTAGTAGTGGATAGGCAAAATCAATCAATTTCTTGAGTTCCCTTATTGATTGTATATGATGTTCACTGTAGTTGATTTCAGGATTTTCCGGTGTGTCTTGGATGTATTCGATTTTAGAATTGATCACTGAAAGCCAACTACTGATGACTCCCATCGTAGGTAGAAGATAATTAAACCGCATGTCATCAAACTTAATAGCAGTGTTGATGCATATTAATCCATCAACTTTATGCTGTTTAGATGCTGCTGCAATAAGAGCTAGTACACCGCCTGCTGAAAATCCACAAAGATAGAGTCGATGACTAATAAGCCTCATTGCCGCAAATCCGCGGTTAAAACTGTCAATCCAGTGCGTATACGCACTCCCTTTTAAATCTTCAGGCACTGTGCCGTGCCCTTCCATACGTATGCAATACACATTAACACCCAAACTATGTATAAACTCAGCTAATGTTTCCATTTCTTTGGGTGCTGATTTATACCCGTGTGACATTACCATCCCGATTTCGTTATGAGGATTATACATGATAAAGGGTCTGCCGATCTCTTTAGGTTTACTCTGTATTATGGAATAAAAATGCTGATACGAATAGTCAAAACGTTTTAAATCTTGATCAAATAGTGCATTAAATACCTCACGTCCGACATTGCTAATTGAACGCTGTACGGCTTCTGAAAGAATACTTTTCAGATCTCCAAATAATGCTACTTCATTGAGTACCACACGAAGAGTATTTTTGAGACGTATTGTTGTAAAGGTGTGCTCATTTGCTAATGCCTCTTGATCAATAAGATAGCTTCCATCAGGCAGAGGTGTTAAGATTTTTTGCTCACACGCTAACGCCAAAACCGTATCAAACATTTCAAAAGGCTCATCAATGAGCAGTTTAAAAAAATCACGGTGCAACATACTATGCGTTCGATGTATTTTTAATGAAAGAAGCTCTTTAACACACAAAAATATCGCAGCACGTAGATGACTAAGCCTCAATGTCTCTGTTGGATAGTTTTCCAATGCTACAGCAAAAATATGATCAAAATTAATCAACGTATTTTTGTAAACTTTATCCATAACTGAAGTAGTAAGTTTATGACGGCTGTAATTAATAATAGCATCATGATCGGTTTTGCTATTTCCCATAACATTGAGGGCGGTACGTGCAGAGTGAATATACTTCTC